>NZ_JBJZOK010000004.1:0-419405 GCF_047200615.1 Nocardia sichangensis | reverse complement strand
CAACTCCTTCTTCCATCGATGACTTCCCCACAGAAAGCCACATCGAGCGAGGTCAGGCATCGGACAGGAACGGTTCCACGACGCCGAGGAACTCGGCGGTCTTCTCGATCATGGTCCAGTGGCCGCAGTTGCCGAGCACGTGCAGCCGGACGTCAGGAAGAAGTTCCAGCAACGCCCCCGAGGATTCCTTCCACGGCACCACCCGGTCGTCTCGCCCGTGAATCATGAGGGTCGGCTGCGCCACCCGGGTCAACTCGGCACCGGACAGGGCCAGGTCGTCGACCCAGCGTTGGCGCGGTTCGGGAAACATCGCTTCCCACGATTTCGCGACGGCGGGCTCGACACTTGCCCCGTATCGCATTTCGACCAGCTGATCGGTGATCAGCCCCCGGTCGTAGGCGAACAGCCCGATGATCTCGCGCATGTTCTCGATTCCTGGCCGGTAGTTCCAGACGGTGTCGAGCCCTTGTGGTAGCGCCATCGCGACACCCATCGAGCCCATGAGGACGAGCCGACGAACGGCCTGCGGACGCTCGGCCGCGAGTGACAAGGCGATTGCCCCGCCCATCGAGTTGCCGATGATGTCGTAGGTCTCGATGCCGAGTTCGTCCATGAGCGCGAGTGCGTGCCGGGTCCACGCCTGTCGGCCCCACGTGCGCGCCTCACCGGTGGCTGTGCCACCGAAGCCCAACTGATCGGGGGCGATGACGCGCCGGCTCTGCGACAGGGACGGCAGCACGGGACGCCAGTTGGCCGCGGCGCTCACGCCGGGACCGGATCCGTGCAGGAGCAGCACCGGCGGCTGCGCGCTCTCGCCTGCCGGCTCCCCGGTGTCGATGACAGCGGTGCGCACCCCATCGACTTCGCGTATCGATGCGGTCGGATGATCGCTGGTGATCACGGCCACTTGCTAACTCCTCGTCGGGGCGGGTCGGGTTCCGGCCATCGAGGCCGCGTGCTGCGTGGAGACCCGCTTGACCGGACCCAGCCACATGTCGATCGAGCCGGGTTCATCCGGATCGAACGTGCGCGGTCGCCAAGCCGCGTCGTCCTCGATGCGACGCACCCCGAACGAGTATTCGTAGGTGAAGCCTTCGGGACCGAGAAAGTAGAGGAACACCGCTGTCGACTGCGGGTGGCGACCAGGGCCCATTTCGATCTGGACTTCGCGTTCCCGCAGGAAGTGCCAGGAACGGAAGACGTCGTCGATGGACTCCACCTGAAAGTTCATGTGGCACAGACCAGCGCTCTCGCCCTGGAATACGGCGAGCTTGTGGTGGACGGGATCGATCCGCATCAGGCACGCGGCGTCGCCGATCCAATCCGACACGCGGGCGTTGAAGTGCCCGTTCCAGAACCGGTAGGCCTCGTGCACATCCGGTGCGTCGAGGCAGAGGTGCCCGAACTCCGTGATGCCTGCCGGCCGAGCGAAAGCGACGGGGCGGGTGATCGTCTCCTGTTGGCTGACCAGCTCGATGCGATTGCCGAAGGGATCGTCGAAGCCGATGAACTCGGCCACGCGTCGCGAGCGAGCCTCTTGCCTCGACCCGCGCCGCACGGCGAAACCGGCGTGCTCGAGTTCGTTCTCGGCAGCCTCCAGCGCATCCGTGTCGGCGACGGTGAACCCGGAGGCCAGAACCCCCGACACCCCCTCGACCAAAGCCAGACAGTGGTGGCGGGAGTCGGCGCGAAGGTGTGCGACCCCTGGTTCGGTCTCACCGGCGAGTTCGAGACCGACGATGCGGGTCGCGAAGTCGACGGCGGTCCTGAGATCGGCGACTCCTGACCGCACATAGGCGATGTCGGTCAGCGTGATCATGGGTGTTCTCTCCTGTGGAAACTTGCCGAACGCACGGTGTCAGGAGTCGATCGCGTCCGGGATGAGGTTCTTCACCAGGCCCGGCTGCAGATAGCCGGTCTCCCCGTACCGAGCTACCAGCGCCGCGTTGTCGGCCAGCAGTTTCTCGATCGGTTCGGTGAGGTCGATCGCTGCCAGGAATGGCTGGCGGGCGGGCAGTCCGGTCTGCCAGTACACCTCGCAACGGTTGCCCTCGGGATCGAAGAAATAGATGCCGAACGCGTTGCCGTGCGTCACGATCATGTCGAAGTCGACATCGTGCTCGATGAATCTGCGGTGGAACTCGATCAACTCGGTCAGATGATTGACCCGGAACGAGACCTGCTGAATCAGTTTGGTGTTCTCGTCGGCGCGCGCCACGGTCCGGCCTTCGACGAGCTGGAACTCGTGGTGTTCGAAGTTCGGCCGGGCACTGAAGAACCGCATGCCCAGATTCAGGTCCTCGTCGGTGACCGTCAGTCCGAGGACGTCGCGGTAGAACGCTGTACTGGCTTCCAGGTCATCGCAGAAAACTCCGAAATGACCGAGTTCAGCGATCGGCATAGTGAATCTTCCTTCCCGTGGTGGCGGCCGGGTCATGTGCTGGTCGATCGAGTGCTCCTGGAACGGCCCGGCCGAGGAGTCCGCAGGTGGCGTCACTCCTGTTCGCTACGCGTCCGACCGTAATGTGTATGCACTTTTACTGTCAAGGCTCTTCCGGATGTTGCTGTCGCACGGAAATTGCATACAGTTATGCGATGAGTTTGTTGCCTCCCGCCACCGATCGCGACGCCCCCGACCCCTCACTGCTCCTGGGCCGGGACTACTGGATGGTGACCTCCACCCCTTCGGCCGGGACGACCTCCGAGGACATCGCCGCCCTCGCCCCCGCGCACATAGCCTGGCTGCTGGACCTCGAGGAACGCGGCGTCGTCTTCCTGTCGGGCCCCCTCGTCAGCGGCCCCGGCACCGGTCCGGGATCGGGCGTCACGGTCTTGCGCGCCTCCGACGAAGCCGACGCAACCGCCATCGCGTCAGCGGATCCGTTCGTCACGGCGGGTCTGCGCAGCTTCGTCGTTCATCGGTGGCGCCTCAACGAGGGCAGCGTTTCGATGCGCCTGTCACTCGGCCGCGGCACCTACGAATGGCATTGAGCGGGGACCCCTTCGAGCTCGCATCTCGTCGCACTCCCACCGCCTTCAGGCATAGAACCGTTGACGAGCGCATTTCCTGATGTCATAGTGTATACACTCTGCTGACAATGGTCGATCAGGTATCAAGGTGTGGCAGATCTCCACCGTCCGCACTGGTCATCGGCGACGACCGCCATCGACAGCAACGGCAAAACCCGGTTGAAGGAACTCCAGTGGGACGCTTGGACGAACGCGTCGAATTCACCTCCGGCGCAGCTCATGGTCAGGGACTCCGCCACGCGGTTCACCTTGCCGAAGAAACCGCACCGACCTCCATCGCGCCTCGGTATGAGGTGCGACGATGACCGCCACGGTCTTCTGCTCCCGAGCCGAACCACTCCGGCCGCGCGACGACGGCGATCCGGAGGAAGAAAAAGCACCGTTGCTCGGGCCTGATCAGTTATTGGCGGCGATCGCTGGTCACCTTACGCAAGGATCATCGCTGATCGAGTGGGCTAGGGAGTTGGGCGATCTGCACGCGGCACTGATCCCAGTGCGCCTGAATCGAACGCGTCTTCCCGCCGAATTCGATGAAGCCCGCGTCCACATCGACATTGCCGAGATCGTCAGCGAGATCGATTCGTGGGCGTTCGTCCATGTTCCGAGAGCCCCCGGAGCGCGCAGGCACACCCATTCCCTGGGAGAGGTGATCAGCCATATCGCAAAGATCTATGCCAACGCGTGGTGGACGGTGCTACACGTCGATGACAACGACGTGCGGCACGAGGCATGGTTTCATCTCGGTGAGGTCTGCGAAGGCTACGCGCAGCTGATTCACGACGTCCAGGCCTCTGGGATCCGATTCCCGCTAGGATGGCGGGGCATCCGACACGCGCCGCCGACCTGACAGGTGCTTCCGCGAGGTCGGCTGAGCCCGGCTAGCGGCGCAAATTGCGGTCGAACAGGGCCAGCAGTTCGCGGTAGTGCCGTTCATCGGCCTCGGGATCGTGTGCGGAGGTATCGGCCTGGGTGTAGCCGTGTTGGGCACCCTCGTAGACCTCGGTGCGGTGGCGGACACCGGCGGCATCCAGCGCCTTGTCGAACAGGGCGATATGTTCCGGAGTCATGTGGTGATCCTCGCCCGCGTGGGCGAAATACAGTTCCGCCGTGATGTTTCCGAGGGTGAGATGCGGACTGTCCGGGGTGTCGGTCACCAGCGGTCCGCCGTGGAATCCTGCCACCGCCGCAACCCGATCGGGGAACATGGCGGCGGTCAGCACCGCCAGCCGCGCACCCATGCAGTAACCCGTGACGCCGACCTTTCCCGCTATGACCTGCGGCGACGCTGCCAGCCACTCGAGATATGCGCCGACATCCGAACGCAGGAGCTCCGGGGTCAGCTCGCGGATCATCGGGAAGACCTGTTGGAAGATCTCCGGCCGCTCCCCCGGGTCGATGAAGTCCGGCAGCTCGATCACAGGCGCACGCCCGTGCCGGTAATAGGCGTTCGGCAGCAGAACGGTGTAGCCATGGGCGGCAATATGATCGGCCAGTGATCGCAGGCTGGGCCGCAGTCCGAAACCGTCCTGAATCACGAGCACTCCCGGATGGGCGGCGCCATCGTCGGGGTAGGCGACATACGAGTCAGCGACACCGTCGGATGTCCGGACGTCGACCGACATACCGTTCACTGCGGTCACCCTCGAATCCTCCTGCCATGCCAGCCTTTCGAACATACCCCATTCAAGATCAGCCGATTCGACTCGACTACCGGTCGTCGGAGTATCGAGCCGAGACAGGGGCGGGAGCGGTCGAGCCCGACGCGAACCCGATCATCGACGACTGGGTCAACCTTCTCGTCGACCGCACCGCACACGACCGGGACAACCGGCCGATCATGCTGTGCGGCCTCAGCGCAGGCGGCATGCTCGTCTATCACGTCGACACCAAGCCCCAGGGCGGTCTCAGCGGCACCAGCCAGCACATCCGGCAGGTCCGTAACGGGATGCAGTCGCCGATTTCATCTTCAACAACAGTCCGTCCAGGCTCATGCATTGTCTGCATATTTGCAGAAGACGTGTTTATTTCTGCGCCATAAAGCGATCACGACGCCGAGGATCCGCAGATTTGCGCAATAGTCGACCGAAACCGGAGAGCATGCTTCCACTTGGATGGATCGACCTGAGGGGCGTTCGGTAGTCGAATGCATCGGTTGGGCCCGGGAGAGCCGCCGCAGGACGTGCATCGGATGCGAAATTGTACCGACATACCACAGTGCGACCCGTCCCCTAGCAGGTCAAACCGGACGACACAGGTGAGTGGCGCCGAGTGTGCCGTCGGCTCGACTCACGCCGAACAGAATGGAAGCGCACCGCGAGATCGACTCCGCCGCACGTTGATACGCGGGGTGTCGAGAAATCGATTCGATTTGATCATCGACTTCACCGGGGGATGAAGATCAATTTGTGTTACCTCGGCAAAATATTCAGTTAGCCAACTATTAACGGTGATGATTACCACAGCAATAGAAGTGGATTTGTAGATTTCTTTTTCTTAACGTTGCTGGTGCGCCCGTGATGGCGTCGTTATCCCACTGTGAAAGGAAGCTCCGTAGATGTTCTCTCGTAAGGCCCTTCTCGCCGCCAGCACCGTCTCCGCCGCTGCCCTGTTCTTCGGCCCGGTCGCGGTGGCCTCCGCCGCCCACTCCGCCGCCGGCACCGGTTCCGCGGGCCTGGCCTCGGGTTCGGCCGACGGTGGCTCGTCCACTGGTTCGGCCGGCTCGTCCTCCGGTTCCGCCATGCTGGACTCCGGCAGCTCGGCCCTCGACGGGGGCACCTCCGCCGTCGTCAACGTCATCGATGCGATCACCGGCATCCGGGACCTGACCCAGCCCAAGCCCGCCTCCTGATCCGGTCTCGGTAGGTCACCGCATCGTCCGTCTGCCCCTTCGGGGCCGGACTTCCCTGCGCCGCTCCGCTCCACCCCGCGGCCCGCACTACAGCGGTGAATTTGCTACAGCTGAACTAGTCGATTCGCCGCATCGAAGCAGATGCGGCGGTGGACCCCAAGATTCCGTTTGCCCGCTAGGGAGACAGCTCCCAGTGCTGCGAGCGCTGAGCTTCCTTGAACACAGGTTCGTGCCGCCCGGCGAAGTCGCCGGACGGCACGAACTTTTTTCGGGCCACCCACCGAATGAAGTTCAGCAGGCTACGTCCCCCTGGGCGGCCTTGTCGAACGACACATGCACATGGTCGTAGTGATTGGCGGTCGGGCTCCCGCGGTCTTCCAGATAGGACCAACCGCTGCCATCGTTGTACCGCTGCCGCCAGATCACGTAGGTCACACCGAAACGCTGCTGATTGGCCAGCACGTATTCGGCGATCGCGTCGCCCCGCGCGGAATCGGGTGTCATGAGATCGAGTGCCAAGCCTGCGCCGTGGTCGCCGTCGCTACGGCCGATGGCGCCGCCGATGTCGGCGACGGCGAACGTCTTCTTGAGTAGGTTGCCCACCTGCGCCACGTGCGGCCGCGTGCCTGCGAGTTCGGTCGAGCACGGTACAGGGGGAGGCGGTGGTGGCAGGTGCTGCGCAGCCTCCCTGGCCGACGGTGGTGGTTGCTCGGCCGCGGACGCCGCCGCTGTCGGCCGAGTGATCGACGGCACGCTGGTCGGCGGCGCGACGGCGGCCGACGGCGGCGAATCGGCCGCTGCGGCATGCCGAGCCTCCAGGCCCGGTCGCGATACCGCCCACAACACGACGGCGAGGGCTGCGGCGATGCCGCATACGGCCAGGGCACTGAGCTTCCGGGCTGCGGTCCGTTTACGGTGTTGACCAGGCATGATGTCGGCTACCGATTACAGTCGAGAATAGGTCACCGATACATTACGAAATGGTCGCGAAAATGTCACGCCGAGCGGGCGAAAGGTGCTCGGGTCCGCTGACAGGATCGAGTCCGAGTGTCCTGCTGTGCAGCGGAACGAGCTGACCAGGCCAGAAGCCGGTAGATAGCGCTGTAATGGTTCAGCTGAGGTGAGAAGTCAGTCGGGTCGACTGTCGGCTACCGCAGAAGATTGCGGGCCGGCGAGTCGGCCGACGGCGTGGAGGTGGCTCAGCGCTTGGCGGTAGGAGTCCAGGACGCTGGTCTCGCAGTAGGGCACCTCGAGTTCGACGCAGAACTGTTCGACCATCGGCTTGGCCCGGCGCAGGTTGGGCCGCGGCATGGACGGGAACAGGTGGTGCTCGATCTGGTAATTCAGTCCGCCGAAGGCGGCGTCGACGACTCGGCCGCCGCGGACATTGCGGGACGTGAGCACCTGCCGACGCAGAAAGTCTGCCGACTCGCCTTCGGCCAGTACCTCCATCCCCTTGTGGTTGGGCGCGAAAGTGCAGCCCATATAGAACCCGAACAGGCCCTGGTGCACAGCGATGAAGACGACCGCTTTACCCGGCGACAAGACCAGGAAGACCGCGGCGAGATACCCGGCGGCATGCGCGGCCAGCAGCGCGGCCTCCCAGACGCGGTTGGGTATCGCCCAGCGCAGCACCGCCCGGACACTCGCATAGTGCAGACTGCCGGCCTCGAGCAACAACATCGGAAAGAACAGCCAGGCTTGATAGCGGAAAATCAACCGCCGGATGCCTTTGCCGGTCCGTGCTCGATCGCCGGAATGGGCCAGCACCCCCATCACGTCCGGATCCGAACCCTCGGTGTTGGGGTGAGCGTGGTGGCGGTTGTGATTACTGACCCACCAGCCGATGCTCACCCCGATGCCGAGATTGCCCGCGATCACACCGAACAAGTAGTTGGCCTGCCGACCGGCGAAGATCTGTCGGTGCCCGGCATCATGACCGAGGAACGCGAACTGCGCGAATACCACTGCCAAGAAAGCGGCAACCACCAGCTGCCACCACGAGTCGCCGACCATGACGAACGCCGCCCACCCGGCAGCGAACGCCACCGCGGTGACCGCACTCTTCCAGACGTAATACCGCAACCGCCGATCCAGTAGCCCGGCTTGGCGCACTCGACGCAGCAACACCGCATACTCGCTGCCACGCGCCGGTCGGTTTTCCTTGGTCTCGGCGGTCGGCGACGAAGCAACCGGCGCTGCTTGCTGTCCGTCCGGATCGATCGGGTCATAGTCCGCGAGCGCGGTTGTCGTGACGGAGGATGTCGGCATCGCCCGACCGGTAGAACCTTCGAGAACCACGGATTGCCTGCACATCCTGTTGTCACTGTTGGTTTCCGGGCTCGGACCGTTGTCCTTCCATACCCGGCGTCGACGACAGCAGGCTATCGGAAGTCAGCGCGGAAGACTCGCCTGGCTCGGGAACAGAGTCGCGCGAGGAGACCACCGCGAGGTGAACGGATGTGCCGATCGACGACACATCCGCGTGACGATCGGGTTGCACAGACATCGGCGAGCGCGAGACATATGTCCGTCGCGCTGCTCGGCCGGTTGCCGACCAATATCTCGGCTGTGCGAGTTACCGAGCGTCGGTCGCAGTCAGCACGCGGGCGTCGGCGGTGCCATCCAGCCGCGCGCCGGCCTGAGGATAGGTCGGGTACTCGATGCCCGAGATGTACTGCACCGTCCGCACCACCTGGCACGAGTAGCCGAATTCGTTGTCGTACCAGACATAGAGAATCGCGGTGTCACCCTCGACAATCGTGGCATTGGCATCGATGATCGACGCTGCGCGCGATCCGATGAAATCGCTGGAAACCACATCCGTGGCGGCGGTGTAATCGAGGTTTCGGCTCAACGGCCCGGCGAGCGAAACCCCGCGCAAGTAAGCGAGCACATCGCTCTTCGTCGTCTCCCGCTGAAGCTGCAGGTTCAGAATCGCGACCGAAACGTCGGGGGTGGGAACACGAATCGAGTTGCCGGTGATCTTGGCCTTGAAATCCGGCATAGCCTTCGCGACCGCGGACGCGGCACCCGTTTCGGTGAGCACGAGATTGAACGGCGCGGAACGACCGCGCCGGTCCGCCTTGTGATAGTTGTCCAGCAAGTTCTGGTCGTTGGTGAACGAATGAACCGTCTCCACGTGCCCGCGGATGATGCCGTACTCGTCGTCCATGGCCTTGAGCGGCGGAACGATCGCGTTGGTCGTGCACGAGGCGCACGAGAAGATTTGCTGCGACAGGTCCAGGCCGCGATGGTTCACGCCGTGCACGATATTCGGGATGTCGCCCTTACCGGGCGCGGTGAGAACGACTTTCGCGATGCCGGGGCGCAGATGCTGCGACAGCCCGTCCCGATCACGCCACCTGCCCGTGTTGTCGATCAGGATCGCGTTCGTTATCCCGTACTCGGTGTAGTCGATCGTCGTCGGATCATCGCTGTAGATGAACTTGATCGTGTTCCCGTTCGCGGTGATCGTGTCGTTGCCGGTATCGACCTTGATCGTGCCGTTGAATGCGCCGTGCACCGAATCCCTGCGAAGCAGCGACGCTCGCTTGCTCAGATCGTCGTCGCCTCCCTTGCGCACCACCACGGCACGCAGGTTCAGCCCGTGGCCGGATCCGGCCTTCTCGATGAGCAGGCGAGCGACCAGGCGACCGATGCGGCCGAAGCCATAGAGGACGACATCCCTCGGGCCCGGGGACAGAGCCTTGTTGCCGTTGGTCACCTCGGCCAGCACCGCCGCGGTGAACTCGCGGATCGACAGTCCGCGATCGTCGGCGCGATAGGTCATGACCAACTGACCGAGATCGATCTTGCAGGGCCCGAGATCCAGTTCACTGAGCACTCGCAGGAAGGGAAGAGTCTCGTCCACCGACAACTCCTCGCCTTCGATCTGCCGCGCGAAGCGGTGCGTCCGCAGGATGCTGATCACCGACTTGTTCACCAGCGACCGGCTGTGCAGCAGGATCGTCACGCCCTTGCCCCGATACAACGTGCCGATGATGGGAATCATTGCCTCGGCGGCGGCTTCCTGGGCGTTCCAGCGGTCGAGTTGTTCGGTAGTCAACGTAGGTCCTCGGATCTCCTCGATTTACACGCGTGTCGATGCTAATCAGGGCCCCGATTTCACCGAGGCCGGATCCCCCCTCGTGAGATCGCCAGGTGGCGACCCCGAACGAGCACCATCGTCCGAGCGGCGGGCGGCCTATCCGATATCGACTACTCGGGCCCATGCGGGAGGCGCGACCGGAACGTAATCGGGGTCGTTTTCGCGCCACGAAGCGGCGTGCTGCCGACGGAACAGCCCTACCACCGTCCGGCACGGTGGCCGTGTGGTCGGCCAGGGTGTCTGGCCGTCGGTCAGCACCACGAGGACATCCGGGCGGGGGTGGGCTCGTATCGCCTTGGCGATGCCCGTGCGCAGGTCAGTGCCGCCGCCGCCCACCAGTGGTATCCGCTCGGCACGGCACAAGGGATGCACGATCCTCGCCGCCGCGTCGCACGGCAGCACGGTGACCAGGTCGCGGCGGCCGCCCACGGCACGGGCGATGGCGGCCACCTCGAGCAGCGCGCTGCCCAGTTCCGTATCACTGACCGACCCCGAGGTGTCGATGAGCACCGAGACCCGAGGCGGCGTTCGCCGCAGACTCGGCAGCACTACGCCGGGCACCCCCGCCGAGCGCCGTGCCGGCCGGCCATAGGTGTAGTCCGCACCCGCACCGGCGACGCAGACCGCGGAGCGGAGAGCCGCTCCCAGCAGATCCCGCCATGGTTGCGGCGGATGGAACGCCTCTTCCGCCCAGCGCCGCCACCCTTTCGAGGCGTTCCCCGGACGGCCGATGATGCCCTGCGCCACCCGGAATCGGACGGCGTCTCGTTCGTGTTCGCTGAGTCCGTCCGCACCGTCGGGCCCGAGTTCCCATTCGCGTTCCAATCCGTCTGCGCCGCTGCCGCAGTCGAGCCACGCTATGCCCTGCGTAGTGGGTCCGAGCCGGAACTTGCGCAGGTAGTCCTCCATGAGCTCCCCCTCGGGCAACCCCAACGACTCGGGCGTGACAGCGTCATCGGGGCGGGTCAGCCCGTCGCCGAATGCGTCGTCGTTGATTTCGCAGTCCGCGGCGATGTTCATCCGCAGTCGTTCCGCCGGGCCGGTCAAGTCGTGTTGCCGGGCGAAGCGGTCACTGCGACCGTGATGGTCGCGCAGCAGATGCGACACCTCGTGCACCCACACCCCGGCCAGATCCGCTACCGAAGTCCGGTCCACGAACGCAGGCGACACGTAGCAGCGCCAGTGCCGGTCGACACCCATCGTCGGTACTCGGCGCGATTCGACGACGCACAGCGCGAACAGAGCGGTCGCCAAGTAGGGCCGGACCCTGGCGGCGTGCAATCGGGCGGCGAAGAGCTTGTCGCGGTCCAGCGGCCGCAGCGCGTTCGCGGTCATCGGCCTGCCTTCGCCGCGACACGGCCCGCTGCCCGATCCGCTTCCGTGGACACCGATACCACGCCGGCGAGTTCCTCGATGGCCGCGGGCACGTCCCAGTCGTCCTGGCGCAGCGTGGCGAGAGTGGTTGCGGGAACGACGATCAGATCCGGCGCCCCGGTTTCCGAAGCCTTGACCAGAAGCGCCCATGCCGCATCCCAGCGGGATTTCTCCGGCCGTTTGCGGACCGCAGCCACAACGCCGTCGAGCACAGCCTGCCGCAGATCCCCCCGCTCGGGCAGGACGGCTCCCGCCGGGTCGGCGAGCAGTACTTCCGGGTCCGGGAGGTCCATCCGGTCCAAGCTCGCCAGCAGCTCGAAGCCCGGCCCGTCGCCAACAGTGCCTCGGACCAGCTGGGAAAGCACATCCCGGGATGAACCGGCCGCGGTGGCGAAGGCGATCAGCCGCAATGTCATCTCCCAGCTTCGAGGCGACGGCCAGGGACCGCCTCGGCGGGTTTCGGTGCTGGGGAGTTGATGCACGAGAGCGGGACGAGCCGCCAGGAGCGCACACACCGCTCGGCGCGCGAAAGCCACAGCCTCGCCCAATTTTTCGGAGGCCAGCCGCGGTAGTGTCGCGTGGGGCCAGGTCCCGCCGAGGCCGCGAACGACCACATCGTGATCGTGGGTCCATTGCAGATGCACGAACCGGTTGGCCAGCGGCGGGCTGAGTTCCCAGCCATCGGCCGCCGAGGATCGCGGATTGGCCGCGGCGACGATCCGAACACCGGGCGGCAGTTGCACGGTGCCGATCCGCCGCTCCAGGACCAGACGGAGCAGGGCGGCTTGCACGGCAGGCGGGGCGGTGGACAGTTCGTCCAGAAACAGCAGTCCGCGCCCGGTCCGGACGAGCCGTACGGCCCAATCCGGCGGAGCCATCGGGACTCCGTGTTCCGCGGGATCGTCCCCGATGATGGGCAGGCCCGAAAAGTCCGACGGCTCATGGACACTCGCGATCACCGTGGTCAGCGGAAGGTCCAGGTCGGCGGCGAGCTGGGTCAGGGCCGCGGTCTTCCCGATCCCTGGTTCACCCCATAGGAGAACCGGTAGGTCGGCGGCCACGGCCAGCGCCAAGGCCTCCAGTTGGTTATCGGGGCGCGGTTCGGTGGTTACCTCGCGGAGCAGACTCAGCAACTCGTCGGCCACATCGAGTTGGGCGGGGCGGGCCGGATCGGCGGACGTACGGACAGCAGTAAGCATGTGTGATCACCTGAAGGGGTTGCGTTGTCGAGTGGATGTGCGGCGAGGTCGACGGGTCAGCGCGAGGTCGCGTTGCGTGGGTGCGCGCGGCGGTCGCGTGGACGGCGCACCGGAGGAACGCGCCCGATCCCTGGCTCGGACAGGCCCGCCTTGAACAGTCCGTAGGTAATTCGTTGTCGCGCCGACGTTTCCAGTTCGTCGCGCAGAGCACCGTCGCGCAGTACCGCGTCGGGACCGAGCAGTCCCGCTACGATGGCCAGCGCGCCGGCGGTGTCGCCATGGTCCAAACGCTCACGGACACCGACCAGACAGTCCGGATGACGGTGCGCCTCATCGATGGCCTGCAGGCAAGGCAGTGGAGTGCCGGTCAGGGCGACCAGCAGTTCCTCCCGCCGGATCTCGGCCTGGTTATGGTCCAGCGCGGCCAGGAACCCGTCGACCAGCCCGATCCTGTGCTGTTCTCCCCTGCACTGCACCAGGCGCGGTTGACCTGCCCGGTCCGGGACGCGGGGCGCATCGTTCGGTGAGTAGTCGGGTACCAGTGCCGATGCGACCAGCGGGTGCAGCCGATCGGCCGCTATCGCGCCGGCACGAAGCAGTTCCAGATCGGGCAGCACCCAGGTCGCCGCGTCGGGCAGGACGGGCAGCGCGGAGACGCCGCCAACCGGGTATCTCGACGCGATCCGCACCATGGGCGGCCCAGAACCGTTGCCGTCCAAGTCCAGAACCAACCGTTGCCTGGCCCCGAGCCGCACCACGAAAGTACCGCTACGCCGTCCCTCGGCGTGGCGCAGCATCTCCGCCTCGGCCGCCCAGCGGTCGACGGCGCAGCGGCGGACCTGCGGCACCGCGGCGAGCAGTTCGGCGGCCGGCATCGCGCAAGTATCCGCGTGCCGCTCGGCCCCGGACCGTGTGCGCAGCTCGCCCACTCTGCGCGCGTCCCACAAATGGCGATGGAGATCCAGGCGAAAACGCCGATGTGGGCGAGGATGCGGATGGAGCCTGGCGCCGGTTCCGGCGGCGGATCCGTCCCACAGCGCGAGACTGATCCGCTGACCGGCGTCCGCCCAAGCCGGCGCGGTCCGAACGACAAGGTGCATGGGGCGTGCGCCGCCGCGCTGGTCCGGTGCCGTGTCGTACCGCGCCAAGGCGATGGTCAGACCCGGCCGCAACAACCCGTCCGGAGCGACTCTCGGCAGATGCCAGCGCAACAGGTCAGGAGCCAGATGGCGGAGATCGGCCCGGATTCGAGCCGCGAGTTCGTGCCCGTGGCTACGCGCCACCGACCGCACAGTGAAATCGACATCGAAGCCTGCCGCGGCACACGCGCCCGCCCAGTCCCCCACGCGACGGCGGGCGGTAGCAGTCTCGATCATGGAGGGCGGCACGGCGAATTCACGCACACGCAGCCAGAAGGAAAGGCGGGAGTCGTCCTCGTTCGCGATGTGAGTGAGCATCAGCACTCACCTTGTGCGAACGGAACCCCCAATCTTTGAACAGATGGAGTCATCATCGCGTTGATCATAACCTCCCGAACCGCCACCGGCCAGCCGAAGGGGCTCGGCGGCAGCTTCGCCGAACCGCTTCCACCCCCACAAGCACCCGCCAGACCGGTTGGTGCAGTTGATGATCAGCTATTTTCCGGTGATACATCGACGCCACATCCCCCTGCGGCATCGCCCGGGGACGACTGCACCAGCAGATCCAGTCGCCCCGGATGCGCCACTCGAGCCGTACGGCAACCGCCTACCGAATGAATCGGCGAATGTGATTCGGGAACGGGAGGTTTCGAGTGCGGCCACCACCTCATCGACGAGGAGCCGGCGAACCTCTCCTGAATCCGCGCGAGAGCTATGCCGCTCGGAACGACCGTCGCCTTCGTGCTCCGACAACTCAGCGACCGGGCACCGAGGTCACGTCCGGTCGTCGGCAACGACCGTGCCCGCCCGTCCGGTGTGATGGTGGGGAAGATCGGATTCACGCCGGTGCCGATATACGCTGTTCGACCACCGACAGGGGGCCGTCGGTGTGAATGCCGAAGCGCACCAACTGTCTAGGCAACAAGGTGGTCGCGTACAGACTGCGCTCGTCCGGGGAGACCTTGGCGGTGGACACGCCGTCGTCCGAACCGTCGAACGGCACAGCAGGACCATTCTGGACCGGAGTCCCGTCACCGCCGAGAACTGAACACCATTGCGGCTGAGTGGCGCCGCTTCAGCTGCGGAAAGCGTGCGCACGGTGGAGTGCCTCGATCGCGTCGGTGAGTTCGGCGACCGGTCCGTCGACCATGGCGTCCGGCACGACCTCGGTGATCGGCAGCGCCGCGACCGGGGCACGCGGGACACCCCATTCCGCCAGCCAGGACACCAATTGACCGGACGACACGGCGTACACGATCCGGCCGAGGCCGACCCATCCGTGGCTCGCCGCGCACATCGGGCAGTGCTCGCCGGAGGTATAGACGGTGGCCGCGGCGCGCTCGTCAGGCGACAGATGCGCCGCGGACCAGCGAGAGATCTCGAATTCGGGATGACGTGTCGCGTCACCCGCCTTGATCCGGTTCCGATCCTCGAAGAGCACTTCCCCGTCGGCCGAGACCAGGAGCGAGCCGAACGGCTCGTCCCCGTCGTCGAGCGCCTCCCGGGCGAGTTCGACGCAGCGGCGCAGGTGCGAAAGGTCCTCGGCAGTGATGGTCATCGCACCATCCTGGTAGCAGAAAGCGGGTGGGCCTTGCCGGAATCGACAAGGTCCACCCGCCGACGCGGTCGATCAGCTATCGCATCGGCGCCGGTCCGCATTCCTTGCCCATCAAGTCGGGGAGGTGCGCCCATCCGGACGAGCAGTTCATGACCTCGCCGCCGTTCACCTGGAACGGCTGCGTGATCTCTCCACTCGCGGGCGCACCGTTGGACGGCGTGCAGTCCATAGCGGTCACCCTGCCTTCCCACACCGGCGAATGGGACGAACAGGTGTAGTTCCACATCTCCTGCGCCGTGGCGGTCGGCGGACAGAACAAAAGCGCCGCCGCGGCGGCGAAGAACGGGGGAAGACCCAAACGAACGAGGCGTGTGGCTTTCATGACGATCTCCTTGTCCTGGTTCCGTGCGGTCTGAATCGGTAACCGTCCCGGACGAACAGTCCGAGTGGTAGCGAGCAGAAACTGCTTGGTGCTCAGGAGAGAACGTGCACACTGCGACAAGGACGCTACCCCCGGGATATCCGGCCTGATGCGGAATGCCGATCGCTGTGACCATTCGGATATGGTGGCGACCATCTCGGCTGCCGAGCCAGGCGCAAGCCGAGCAGCTCAGTGGGCATGCTTGCCGGGCGCGGCGCTGCCGCGGTACTCCCCGAGATCGGAGACGAGCTCCATGATTTCGGGCATGCCGTGCGACCATCGAGAGTCCGGGAGCCGTGGTTCACGGTTCCAGCACAACCTTGCCGACCACCGTGCCCGACTCCGCGAGCCGCACCGCCTCGGCGACCTCGGTGAGCGGCAACCGTGCGGCGACCTGTCCCCGCAATGACCCGGCCACCGCAAGATCGAACACCTGCCCGAGGTCCTCGGCGATCCGGGCGCGGAAGGCCGCGGCGTCGCGCTTGCCCGCCCACAGATTGAAGAAGTGCGCTCTGCGCTTGTTCGGCACCGCGTTCCACAGTTGCAGCCGGGCGAGCAGTTTCAGCACGGGAAGCCGGGAATCGCCTTCGACGTCGCGGGTAGCCGCGGTGCCGTAGGACACCAGGGTGCCACCGGGCGCGAGCAGCCGGAAGGAGTCCACGATGCCGGGGCCGCCGACGTGGTCGAACACCGCGTCAACACCGTTCGGCGCCAGCGCCCGGACCTGGGCGGTCACGTCGCCGCGGTAGTCCACCCACTGCGCGCCGAGCGCCCGGACCGCGTCCGCGTTGCGGGCCGACGCGGTGCCGATCACCGCGATACCGGCCGCGCGGGCCAGCTGCACCAGCGTGGAGCCGACGCCGCCGTTCGCGCCGTGCACCAGAATCGTCGCACCGCGCCGGGTTCCGGCGACCCGGTGCAGCATCTGCCACGCGGTGATCCCGTTGACGACCAGCGTCTCCGCTTCTGCCGGGTCGAGCCCGTCCGGCACCGGCACCAAGTCGGCGGCGTCCAGCAGCACGTGGCTGCGCCAGCCGCCGGTCTTGGTGAGCGCGGCGACCCTGCGGCCCCGCAGCGCCGCGTCCACTCCCGAACCCACGGCGACGACCTCGCCGACCAAGTCGTAGCCGGGCACAAACGGGAACGGCGGCTGGTCGTAGTACTTGCCACGCCGCATCTGCTGCTCGGCGAAGGAGACTCCAGTGGCCTCTACCCGCACCAGCGCCTGCCCCCGACCGGGTGGCGGCAGTTCGCGCTGCCGCACCCGCAGTCCGCTCGGTTCGACTCTGCCGGGCAACACGATCTCGGTAACTGTCACGTTCGGTGTGCTCATCTCGGAACCTCCTAGTGTGTGATTGATCAATCACTCCGTGGGTAAACGGCGATTTCGCCGCTCAGGACGTCGATTACATGCGGTTCGGGTGCCGGATCCCCTGGGTGAGCATTGCCGCCCACTCTCCTGCGCTCGCGTCGATGTCGAGCGTGGTGATCAGATGACAGAGCTGGCCGTAGGCGATGAAGCGCTGGACCTGCTCGGCGCTGCCGCCGGACCGCTCCGCGGCGAACGCGGTGACCCGTTCGAGCCCGTTGCGCATAGCGGCGGCGATTTCCGGGATGTCGGCCGCGGATTGGGCGTGCACCTGCACCATGAGCAGTCTGTTGTCCGCGATGAGTTCGGCGTAGGCGCCACCCATTCGATACAGGATCGCATCCGGGTCGGTCTCGCCCGGCCGGGACGCACCGGCCGACAGCGCTTCCTCGATCAGTTCGAAGGCGCGATCGAGCGCGGCGACGAACAGCGATACCTTGCCGGGGAACAACTTGAAGACGTACGCGGGCGAGATCGATGCGCGTGCCGCGACGCTCGTGATCGGCGTGCCGTGATAGCCGGTGCGGGCGAACTCGTCGATCGCGGCGTCGACGACGGCCTCGCGCCGGAGTTCCGCGGTGGAAAGAGTGGCACGTCTGCTCATGTGAGTGACTGTACACTCACTGCTCGAGTTCGCGCAACGGCGCCCGAGGCGGTCGCCAGATGACCTTCTGCCCTGTCGATACCTTCGCCGCCGTCGAATGATGATCGGAGTAGCGAACACGCCACCGCAATAGAAGGAGATGCATCATGACGACCGCGCGGACCATCATGCGGCCCGACGTACAGCACATCAGTGTTCGAGAAACCATGGAGGCAGCCGCCCAGCGGATGCGGCAGCTCGACATCGGCGCACTGCCCATCTGCGACGGCGAATGCCGTCCCGTCGGCATAATCACCGACCGGGATATCGTCGTGAAGGTGGTCGGTGTCGGCGCGAATCCGAAGACCACCACCGCCGGCGAATTGGCGCAGGGCGCCGACCGACTGCACACCGTCGATATCGACACCGACGTGCGCGAGGTGCTGGTCCTCATGGAGCAGCAGCGGATCCGTCGGCTCCCGGTCACCGACAACGGCATGCTGGTCGGCATCATCACCGAGGCCGATCTGGCCCGCAATCTGGCCGATAGCACCGTCGGCGAATTCGTCGAGGCGGTCTGCGCGGCCCATCTGCCCGCCACCGAGAAAGTGTGAGGATCCGACATGTCGGCCAGCCGGTCGAAGACTGTCTCGGATAGGTGCAACGCGGGCAGCAGCGCGAGAATGATGCAGTAGGAATGCCGAGGTCGATATCATGGATACGCGACCTTTTCACGATGCTGATCCTCCATAGCGAACGCGATTCATCCGTGCGGGAGGTGGTCGGTGAACGGCATAGCGTTCGGTCGCTACCGGTTGCACGAGTTGATCGGCGAAGGCGGCATGGGCCAGGTATGGCGGGCCTACGACACCGCTACCGACCGCATTGTGGCGATCAAATTGCTGCCCGAGCGCTGCGCGATTGATCCCAGCTTCCGGGAGCGGTTCCGACGCGAGGCCCACGACACCGCTCAACTGCGCGAACCACATGTGGTCCCGATCCACGGCTACGGCGAGATCGAAGGCCACCTCTATCTCGATATGCGCTTGATCGATGGCGACGACGCGAGAACCCTGCTCAACCGCGATGGTGCGATGGAGCCGGCGACAGCGGTTGGGGTGATCTCCCAAGTCGCGGCGGCACTGGATGCGGCGCACGCCCAAAGTTTGGTACACCGCGACGTCAAACCATCCAACCTGTTGGTCACCGATACCGGCTTCGTCTATCTGATCGACTTCGGTATCGCGCGCTCGGCCAGCAATACCCCGCTGACCAGCACCAGCACGATGATCGGAACCTTGGCCTACATGGCTCCGGAGCGATTCACCAGCGGGGTCGCCGACGCTCGGTCCGACGTATATGCCCTTACCTGTGTGTTGTGCGAATTCCTGACCGGAATACCGCCCTACCCGAGCACCAGCACGGAACAACAGGTCGCGGCGCACCTGACCGCAGCTCCCCCGGCGCCGAGCATGCGGCGGCTCGACCTACCGGTCGGGTTCGACGATGTCATCGCCCGGGGCATGGCGAAAGACCCGGACGACCGCTACCAGACCGCAGGAGAGCTGGCAGCCGCCGCCGAACACGCTCTCACCACTGCCCCTGCGGTTGCCGCCGGAAGCACCCCCCGAGCCGGCCCCACTTCGGTGCCCCCCGGCTTCGGAGGTCTCCGCGATCGGCCCGGGACGCCGCCGCCGGTACCCTCCACAGAGCCGTACGCGGAGCAAAAGTCCACGATCAACGCTGGACCTCCCGTAGATCTGCCCGGTCTTCAGCCCATCCGATCCGAATCGGGCGGGATCCCACGCGACGGCACCGCACCGCCTCGACGTAAACGGCCTGTCGTGGGGGTAGTGGTGACCGTGGTCGCCGCGTTCATCGCAGCGGCACTAGGGGCGGGTATTTGGTGGCTGACCCGGCCATCGAAGCCCGAAGTCGCTTTCGACGGCAAATACGAAGTCACCTACACGCCCAAAACTCTCAATGGGAAGCCGGACAACAGTCCCCCACAAGAAAGGATATGGTCAGTCCGATCCGACTGCCCGTCGCACGGCGAACGCTGCGTGGCCTCGATAACCAGCCAGAGCACGTCCGAGCGGGAGACAGCCCCGGCCAAGTTCAGCGCGGACTATCGCGACGGCACGTGGACGATCACAAGAGACATACGGGCCCGCCCCGACCCCGATTGCGAAAGTCCGATCACCAAGGTGCCGCAGAACGTCCCGGCATGGCAGCGACTCGAATTCCGACCCGGCATCCCGGCGTGGACCGGAAACTCCCTCAGTTTCGTCGGCGGCCCTTGCGCATACACCCAACAACAAGAGATGAAGCTTTCCCGCGCCGGCGAGATCGATCCGAAGGTCGACGTCGTCCCTCCCGAAACCATCCCCGACCGCGGTCCCAGCCCGACCATCGCGCCGATCAGCGGCGCCTACGACGTAACCATCACATATACCGCGACACCAGGCGTTCCCAATCCCCCACCGCCGAACAAGTTCCGGCAGCAATACAACACCCTGTGCATGCGTGAGGGCGACCGCTGCGCCGCAACGACGGACACAAATTCCGGCGCAGATCCGCGCAAAGATCCTCGCGCCGTCTTCGCTCCGATGTTGAGGCTCGAAGGCGGGGTCTGGCGGACCGATTACAGCATCCCCTTTCCCTGCTTCGCGGAATCGAACGAGCCGCACACCATCGCGACATTCAATTGGGATTTGTTCGCGTCCGACGTGGGCCCCGACCCCACCGAATTCTTGACCGGTACATGGACCCGCGAGAAATCGGATCCTTGTCCCGAGACCAGCCGTGCCACGGTCGAAATGCGGCGGGTCGGCTCGACCGGCGGGCGGCCCGCTGTCGCAGGCAGCAATGCGGACCAGCAGCCCCATCCATCCCCGGCTCCAGCGATCGTCGCAATCCGCTTACCCAAGGGAAGCGATGAATTTCGAGACCCACACCTCGGACAAACGATCAGATAACAACGACGAGAGCGGTTCGGCCAAGAAATTTCAGCTCGCTCCGCGCCGCACCGCTCGAGATGGAGGCGGACATGACCACAGGCGATGCTGATTGGTCCAGGCCGGCGGCGATGGCCCTGCCGAAGGAGGGGTTCTTCGAGCTCGAGCAAGGCCGGTACGGGCCGATCTTTCCCCGCACACCCGCCAATTACGGCTTCTCGATCATCGCGCGGGTCAAACCCGGCCGCGAGGAGGCGATCCGGGAGTACGGCAAGCAAATCGAGGCCGCGGTCGCCGAAGATCCCACTGTGCTGGCGCCGCTCCGGCTGCATTACTTGCGGTGGGTACTGTTCGACATCGGCGACGGGTTGTGTTTCCAATATCAGGGGATCTTCGATACCGACTTCGACAAGTACGTCGAGGATGCTATCGCCTTGTTCCTGTCGACCGGCATCACAACCGTATTCGTGAACCTCGAAGGGTTCCCCGAAGACTGGAAGACCAATACCGATGCGGTGGTCGAGTTCTTTCGTGAGCATCAATTCCCGAGCTTCCTGGAGTACGGTGAATACCCCTATGTGACCGCGGACGAGGTCAAGAAGGCGCTGCGCGTGAAGGCGGCATTTTCCGACATGCTCGACCAGATGCAGTAGCGACCGAGAGGTTTGCTGATGCTCGAACTCGACGACATCCAGCACATTCTGCTGACCCGCGTCCCCGCGCTGACCGGACGCTACGAGTTCCTGTCGTTCGCCGGTGCCGCCGGTGGGCGGGCGTGGCTGTCGGCCATGGTCGACCGCGTGGCCTCGGCTGCCGACGCACAACGCTCCGTGACCACCGACCGCCGATGGGTGACACTCGCGTTCACCTGGACCGGCCTACGCGCACTCGGCGTGCCCGAACAGTCACTGGCAACGTTCCCCGAGGAGTTCCGCCAGGGCATGGCAGCGCGGGCCGCCATCCTGGGCGACACCGGGACCGCTCACCCCGACCATTGGGTCGGTGGATTGGCGGGCGACGATCTACACGCGATCGCGATCCTGTTCGCCCACGACGACGCCGAACGCGCTCGCTGGGTGCACGAGCACCAGCAGCTGCTCGGCCGCTGCACCGGAGTGACGGTGCTGTCGTCGCTGGACCTCGCGGCCGTTCCGCCGTTGGAGTACCCGCACGACCATTTCGGCTACCGCGACCGGTTGTCGCAGCCGGTGATCGAAGGCTCCGGTGAGCAGCCCACACCGGGCACGGGTGCCCCGATCAAGGCCGGCGAGTTCATCCTGGGATATCCCGACGAGGACGGTCCTCCGGTGGGATTGCCGCAACCGGAGGTGTTGTCGCGCAACGGCAGCTACATGGCCTACCGGCGCTTACAAGAACACGTCGGGCGATTCCGCGAGTTCCTGGCCGAGCACACCGACACCCCGGAGGAACAGGAGTTGCTGGCCGCGAAACTCATGGGCCGCTGGCGCAGCGGCGCTCCTCTGGTGCTCGCCCCCGAGCGGGACGATCCCGAACTCGGCGCAGATATGCGGCGAAACAACGATTTCAACTACAAACAGATGGACCCCTACGGGTACGCCGTGCCTTTGGGCTCGCACATCCGCAGGCTGAATCCCCGCGACACCGCGGTGAACATGCAGCGGCGGCGCATGATCCGCCGCGGCGCCACCTACGGACCGCACCTCCCCGAAGGCGTTTCCGAGGACGGCGCCGAGCGCGGAATCGCGGCCTTCGTGCTGTGTGCCAGCCTGGTGCGCCAATTCGAATTCGCCCAGAACGTGTGGATCAACGACAAGACGTTCCACGACCTCGGCAACGAGCGGGATCCGATCATCGGCAACCAAGACGGCACCCTGGAATACAAGATCCCCAAACGTCCGATCCGCAAGACCATCAGAGGATTACCGGCGTTCACAACTCTCAGGGGTGGCGCGTACTTCTTCATGCCCGGTGTTCGCGCACTGCGCTACCTCTGCACCCCTACCGACAACGAGGTGGCACCATGAGCACCGTCACCCAGGCACGCACCTACAACCAATCTCAGCTGCCACGCACCTACACTCCCGGCAGACGCCGGTTGAGCATCTACTGGACTTGGAGTTATCCCTGGGAGGCACAGCGCGATCCCGCCGCGCTCGACAACCGCTTCTCCACCATGACCGAGGTGCGCCAAGCGGCTTGGCCTGCCTACGAGACGCCCGAGTACGACGCCGCGCACTTTCTGCAAGGGATCGCCGGAACGCTGGAATTGTTCCACCGCTCCACCCTTACCTTCCAGCAGATCGCCGGAGAGGCCACCGGTCACCCCGTCGCGGTCTTCCAGCGCATCGATCAAGCCGGGTTCGAACTGCCCCTCGACGAACGCATTCTGGCCGACACCGATACTCTCATGATCTTCGGCCTCGACCACGTTCTCGGTCAGGCAGAAGCCGCGCCCGACGAGATCGCGGCCCTCGACGAATGGCTGCGACGCGAAGGCACCTGTCTGCTTTTGGCGCCTCATCACGACGTGGGTTGCACCGATGACCTCCAGCAACGCCAAGTCGAATTTCAGCACCACGGCGACCCGCTGGTGCCGCGCCAACAACGCTTCAGCGCCTACACCCGCTCACTGATGACAGCCCTCGACGTTCCGGTGCACAACATGTACGGACTCCGACCCGCCGTCGCCGAAGGCACGAAATCCATTGCGCCCCTGTCCACATTTCCTGACCTCGACGACTTGCACCTGCTCGACAACGTCACCACATTCAACTTCCACCCCCACCTCCCGCACTATCACCTCACCGCACCCGCAAGCGCATCCGTGCGCCTGCTCGCCCGGCAACCCATCGACCTCGACCGACCCCACCCCTTCACCGCCGAAGGCAACACCGAATTCAACACCCTGATCTGGCTGCCGCCCACCGACCGACGCGCGGGCGACATCGTCATGATCGACTCCACCAACTTCACCACCTTGTTCGGAGGAACCGAAAGCCTCATCAACCTCTGGCGCAATTTCGCCCTCATGAAGTGACCGCGCACCACACCGACGCGGTCTACCTCCTGCCGGCCAGGGGCCATCCGCCCACGGCGTTCGGCGGCCATCTGCCGCAGTTCCGCTTCGCTACGTGGGCGTCGATGTCAGCAATTGGTAGGGGCGAGCTCTCCGCGGGCCCGGCCTTCGAGCCACAGCAGCACCGCAGGCGCACCCAATACCGCAGGGGCCAAATGTTCCAGCGCGGAAGGCAGTTCAACCGACGGCACCAGCACCGTCTGCACTCGCACCCCGGCCGCGCACCAGCGGCGGACGGTATTCTCGATCGCACCGAGCGGAATCTGCTGGTCCTTCGGCGAATGCCATTCGAGGATCGGGTTTTCCGGCATACCGGGATAGAGTTCCAGGCTGTTCTCCTCCACCACCGAGCGGGCTTCGCGGCTGTCGACGATCGAGGTGTTGTCGAGGTACTCCCGAGCGCTGCCGTCGACGCCCGCGGTGAGGATGTCGTTGCTGCAACTGTTGGCCATGTCCTGAGCGACCGCGAGGCCGCGCGGGTTGAGATACGAGCTGGTCGGCAGTCGGTCCGGGTACTCCCGCTCCAGACCGATCGCCGCCGCCATGGCCAACCCGAACGAGGGGTGCCGGTCCAGGCCCAGTGTCTCGGCCATCGTCATCAGATTCATCGGGGCACCACCGATGGCCGCACCCGCGAGTTTCAGCTCCGGTGCGTATGCCGGCTGCAACGCGGCCGCCCATGCGGTGGCCAGGCCACCGCCGGAATAACCGGCCATGACCGCGGGGCTGTGCTCCACGGCGAGTGCGGGTAGCCGCTTCACCGCACGGATGCCGTCCAATACGACATGGCCACCCAAACGCGCTGCCCCGAGAGCGAACTGCGGTCCGAGGTGATCCGGCAGCGCCACAGTCCAGCCCTGGGCCAGCGCCACGTTCAAGATCGGCGTGGTCGCCACCAGGTTCAGATCGTCGCTGTACAGCTTGTGCGATATCGCGCAGCCGGTGCCGAGCGCGTTGATGAAGTGCTGATACGACAACAGCGGCCCGCCGGGCTGTCGGGCGAAGGGAGTCAGAACCGTCGTAGTCGCCGCGATCGGCGCTCCATGCGAGTCGGTGGACCGGAACTTGACCAGCGTGACAGTGGCTGCGGGGAAGATCGCCAGCGCGGGCAGCGCTCGCACACCCAGCACATCCCCTGCTTCGTGTGCCGCCAGATCCGCCGGGGCGGCATAGAACGGGTCCGGATCGGGCAGTGGATACAGCGGTTGCGCGGTTGCCGTCGTCGCCAAGAGCAGCCCGAGTGCCACACCGCCGATCGCACCGCTGCGCCTGCTGCCGGGCAAAAGAAACCGCCGGATCACGATCTTCTACCTCCAGTAGTTCGCGCATTTGTCGACCGGCCAGCCTGCATTCAAATCCGACGCTGCGGACTGACCTTCCGCGACACGCCGCACGAAAATCTGAAACGGTAGGAATCGAGATGTGCGCGCGCTGTCACACACGCGCGAAGTCGGCAAGGTGTCGGGTGGCCCACTCGCGGAACGAGGTCGACCGCACGCCGGTGACTTCCTGCACCGTCGGATGCACGACGGAGGTGAACGACTCCAGTGCGGTGGCGCGCAGTGCCATGATGGCGTCGGCCATGATCTCGGAAAGTCCGTGGTCCAAGATCGCCTGACGGGCGGCGGCGGGCTCGACTTCCAAGAACCGTAGCGGCCTGCCCAGCACGTCGGCGAGTACGGCGGTCATCTCGGCGGGGGTCAAAGCCTCCGGTCCGCTGAGCCGGTAGGTTCGCCCGTCATGACCGTCGGTGGTGAGCACGGTGGCGGCGACGGAGGCGATGTCGTGTTCGTCGACGACCGCGATGCGGCCGTGACCATAGGCGGCGAACACGCTGTCGCGGTTCCGGATCGAGTCGGCCCAGTGCAATGCGTTGGCCATGAACCCGAGCGGGCCGAGGATCGTCCCCGGAATGCCGCTGTCGCGCAGTGCCTGTTCACCGCGGCGATGCCAGCTCGGGATGGGGTCGGTCGCGGTGTCGTCGCCGGTACGCCCGGAGGACAGCTTGACGACGTGCGCGACATCGGCGCGTGTGGCTTCGCGAATCAGGTTCGCGTCGTGGGTTGGGATGTCGGGGCCGGTGGAAAGCAGGAACACGCGGTCCACCCCGCGCAGCGCCGCGGCGATGCTGCCGCGATCACCCAAGTCGCCCGCGACGACGTCGACGGCAGCGGGAAGACCGGCGGCGGCGGGCCGACGGGTCATCGCGCGCACGGGCACCTTCGCGGCGACGAGTCGGTCGACGAGCGAGCGGCCGACAGTGCCGGTGGCGCCGGTAACCAGAATCATGAGAGTCCCTTCCGTGGATCGTTGTCGTCGCGTCCTGTCCGACGACGGGACCCAGCATCGGCCCGGAGCCCCGCCAGCTCCATCCACAGGGAGATATCGGTGGAAATTTTCCATTGAAGACGGAATGCTGAAAGAAATGACCGTGATAGACGAGCTGGACCGGGGCATCGTCCATGCGCTGCACATCGATGGCCGCGCACCGTTCAGCCGTATCGGCACGGTGCTCGGTGTGTCGACGCAGACGGTGGCCCGGCGCTACCGGCGACTGCGCGCCGAGGCCGGGTTGCGGGTGGTCGGGCTGAGCCGTCTCGACCGCGACGACCACACCCGCTGGCTGGTCCGCCTCGGCGCCACCACGACGGCAGCCCGGACACTCGCTCATTCCCTCGCCCGACGACCCGACACCTCATGGATCAAACTCCTGTCGGGTGGCACGGAAATCCTTCTCATCCTTCGCATGCCGCACCAGGCGGACGCGGCACATCCGCTGCTGCTGCAGGAGATCCCCCGCACCGCCGGTATCACGACCGTGTCGGCTCACTATGTGCTCCACACCTATTTGGGCGGTCCGACGCCGTGGCACGGACAAGTCGCAACGCTCACCGAGCACCAGCAGCGACAACTCACACCACCCCATCACGACGCGCTGTCCGCACGCCGGCTCTCCAGCGCCGACGATGCCCTGTTGTCCGCGCTGCAAGCCGATGGACGGGCCGGGCTGGCCGAGCTGGCGGCAGCCACCGGATGGTCCCCGGCGACGGTCGCGCGCCGCCTGGCCGATCTACGGGCGCAGGGCGAGATCTTCTTCGATGTCCAGGCCGACGACACCCGGTTCGGCGCCACCACCCAGGCACTGCTGTGGATGTCGGTCGCTCCCGCGCGGCTCGACCAGGTCGGCCTCGAGTTGGCGCGGCAGCCCGAACTCGCCTTCGTGCTCGCCACCACCGGTCCGAGTAACCTTGTGGCCCAAGCGATGTGCCCGAATCCCAGCGCCTTGCACCATTACCTGACCCGCCGCCTCGGCAGCGACGACGCCATTCGAACACTGGAAGTGACACCCGTACTCGCCACGGTCAAAGCCGCGGGTCACGTCATCACTGAAGGCACCAGGCACGGCACAGCCAGCCGTCGTTCGAAAAGCGCGGCGAATTCGAAGTGAGGCGCCCGTGCCGCAGCCGCATCCCGCATCCGCGCAATGCCCCGAGGTGGTCGTGCATCCGGCGCGCCGGGCGCGGGTCCACAACAGACCGATCGCACCGGCGACAATAAGGGCGATGCCCAGCGACTCCAGCCACGAAAGGCTCACCAACGCCACCCCGCCGCCGAAGATTCCGGCGGCGACCAGGACTGGAAGCGCGCAGCATCCGACACACAGAAGCGCGCCCAGCCCGATCGGTACCCACCAGCGTCGCGTCCGCGTGCGCTCAGCACCCACACTCGCCTCCTTCACTGGCGGAGTCGGAGGTGAACGGTACTGGGCAACAAGGGCTTTCGCTGCAGGCAAGCAAGTCGTCACAACCTGCCTCCAATGCGGCATGCAAGGTGTCGCGCACCGCGGTCAGCTCGGTGAGTTTCGCATCGATCTCGGCCAATTTGGCCGCCGCGCGCGCTTGTAGCCCGACAGCAGTACGGCGACCCGATCGGGCGGCGGCCAAAAGCTCGGCCACCTCGTCGAGGGTGAACCCCAGCCGCTGGGCCGCCTTGATCACACGCAACACCGTGACGGACCGCTCCGGATACAGTCGATGCCCGCCGAGAGACCGCTGCGGTTCGGCGAGCAGACCGCGCCGCTCGTAGTACCGCAACGTCTGCGTGTTCACCCCGGCGGCCGCGGCCAGCTCGCCGGTGCGCAACCCGGTCAACGCCGATCGCCGCCGATCCAGGCGTCCGCCCGCGCGGCCAGCGCGTCGAGGACCGCGGCCTGATTGTCGGGAACGGCGATACGCATCACCGGACCGTCCTCGGTGGCGTCGAAGCCGAAGGTGAAGAACGAGCAGCAACCGGACTCGCGCGCGGCGAGGTCACGGCCCTGCTCCTCCGCGCCGGCGGCCAGTAAGAGATCCAGTCGCGTGCGCGCGGGCCGATCCGTGCGCCGCACCGATCCGGTGAAGAAACGGTCGAACTCAGCGACTCGTACCGACTGTTCAACGGTGGGCAGCGTGCACGAGTCCGGTACCCAATCCCCGGCGGGAGGCGTGATCAACATGCCCTCACGGTAAGCCCGTACCCAGGTACAAGATGCAACCTCGAACCGCAGCAACGTGCGTACGTCCACCATTCCGCACTGCTGTATTACAGCGTCCGGCAAATTCGATGATTCAGTTCAAAGTGCTACGGATGTTCGGTCCGTTGCACCTGTTCGTTGATGAGGGTGTCGTCGTCAGCCGGCGGCTCGGGGTCATGCCACTCTTCTGCTCGGCTGGAACGATTGCCTCGTATCGTGCCTTCCAACTCGTGGGCCAACTCGTCGTCGTGTACGGGACCGTGCTTGGTATTTCCTCGTTCCATGGGATCTTCTCCTGTTGCGGTTGCTGGACACCGGCGCGCTAGCGGTGGCGCAAAAGTGTGGCGACCCCTTCCCGGGGTACGACAGCACCTTCGACGGGCACGATCGAGCCACCCTGCAGCAATGTGACCACCGGCAACGCTTCGTCCGCGCGGTAGGCGCGAGACGATGTCGCATCATCGATCCACTGCGCCGCGGTGATGCCGCGAAGCAATTCCGGATCGAGTTCGACGGATCGGTCCCCCACGGTGTCCGGATCGATCAGCAGAGTATCGGCGTTCGCCGCCAGCAGCGCCGAGACCGTCTCGGGCAGCCCCTCCACGGCCAAGCCGTCGGCCCTGCCCCGCGCGGTGTTCAGTTGCTCGACAACCTGTCCCTGGTGCTGCCGTGCCTGCGTCCGCACCGCTTGCTGCACCTGCGCTTCCAGCGCGGCGGAGTCCGCACCCGCGGCCCGGGCACCGGCCTCGACCTCGACGATCCGAGCGGTAGGCGAATCGAGCGCCTTTGCCAGCGCTGCGCGGGCGCCGACCTCACCGACCAGCACGATGACCTGCGCTCCGACGCGATCCGCGAGATCGCGGACCGCCGTGGCGGCCTCCCCGACGTTCCGGCGGACCACTTCCTCTACCCGGCGCTGCATCGAAAGGTGTGCCCACCCTCCGCCGTGATGGATCTTGTGCACCGGATGCGCGGTGCCTTCGGCGGTCATCTCGATCAGGTTCTCGTCCTCGTCGACGCCGTACAGATCGCAGCCGACACGATCGACGACCGCGATCACATGCGGCACCTCACGGGACTGCTGCTCGATGAGAGGCAACAGATACGGAAGCGCCGACACCCGCACTGTCTCGCGGGCGGGCGGCTCGGCGAGCATGTGATCGACGAGGACGCTGTCCGAATCGGCGATCAGCAGGCGGCCTGCACGCCCTTTCTCCGCCTTGACTTTGCTGATCGCGTCGTCGAGTAGCGTCAGCGTCTTCTCGGGAACGTGCTGGGCGGCCAATCGCTCGCGGATCGAGCGCCACCGTAACGCTTTTTGCTGCTCGGCGTCTTCGGTGTTGTGCGAGGCGTCGACGCAGAGCGAGACGAACGGGCCCCGCCGTTGCGCTATTTCTCTGAGATTCATGCCATACACATCCGGCGCGTACCCGGTTCGGCGTGCACGAATCCGAATCCGCGAGTGCGTTCGGAATACGCTCCGAACGGTGGTTTGGCCGACCCAGGCCCGGGTAGTCGCCACGCGTCCGCCGGGACAACCGACTGGAGGTGAAGCCATGGCCGAAACCGTCATCGACGACGAGCTGTGGGAGGAATTCCACCGCCTGGTCAATATGTCGTCCCGGCAGTTGCGCGACTGGCTGCGCACCGAAGGCGCCGATACCGGCACCGAAACGGAACCCGATCGCGTGGGGCCGGAGATCGGCCGGCGCATCCTTGCGGTTCTCGGCAAACGTCGTACCGACCTCGATGCCGACGACATCGCGGTGATGCGCCGGGCCGTAGACGAGATCACCGCGGCGCGCGGTGCGGAAGCAGAGCGCGAGCCGCGCGCGGGCAGAGACGACTGGCGCAGGCATCTGATGTCACTCGGACACGATCCACTCCAGCCGTCGTGATCTCCGCATCGCGAGTCGAGCGGATGGGTGTGCGCTCTGCAAGTTGACGGCGAGGAGGGTGCTTCGATGAAGGCAGTGGTGTGGCACGACGTGGGAGATATCCGGCTCGACGAAGTCGATGATCCCAAAATAGTGGAACCGACCGATGCGCTTGTGCGGATCACGACCTCGGCTATCTGCGGTACCGATCTCCATCTCGTGCGCGGCACGATGCCGGGCATGCAGCCGGGAACAGTGCTCGGGCACGAGGCTGTCGGAGTGGTGGAGGAGACCGGGGCAGCGGTGCGCGGTTTCAGCCAGGGCGATCGGGTCGTAGTGTGCTCGACCATCGCATGCGGGACCTGCTCCTACTGTCGTGCGGGCTACTTCGCCCAGTGCGATACCGCGAACCCGAACGGACCGCAGGCGGGAACCAGTTTCTTCGGCGGACCGGAGAGCACAGGCCCCGTCGCGGGGCTACAGGCCGCTTACGCGCGCATCCCCTTCGCCGCCACGACGCTGGTGAAAGTCCCGGATTCGGTGTCCGACGAACAGGCGATCATGGTCTCCGATGTGCTTCCGACCGGCTGGTTCGGCGCCCGATTGGCGCAAGTCGGGCAGGGCGACACGGTACTGGTGCTCGGTGCGGGCGTGGTCGGGCAATGCGCGATCGCCGCAGCGAAGCGTCGAGGCGCGGCACGGGTGCTGGTCGTCGACGGTATCGCCGATCGTCTGGCGACCGCTCGCGCGCAGAACGCCGAGCCGATCGATTTCAATGCCGAGGATCCGGTGGCAACGGTGCGCGAGCTGACCGGCGGTATCGGAGTGGACAGGGTGATCGACGCGGTCGGTGTGGATGCCCAACGCCCGAAGTCCGGACCGGCCGCACAGAATCTTCCGATTTCGGATTCGACGCTGGAAGCCGAGCGCGAGAAGGCGGCCCCGCAGGGCAGGACCGAGGGCGCGCAGTGGTTGGCCGGCGACGCGCCCAGCTTGGCGGCGCGGTGGGCACTCGAGGCAGTCGCCAAAGCCGGTAGCGTCGGCGTCATCGGAGTCTATCCGCCGAATTTCGACGCTTTCCCGATCGGCGCCGTGGTCAACCGCAATCTCACCGTTCAGGGCGGCAACTGCAACCACCGCCGCTACGTCCCCGGCCTGCTGGGCAGGGTGGCCCGGGGCGACATCGACCCGACCGCCTTCATCACCCAGCGCGCCGACCCGGTCTCGATCATCGAGGCCTACGAGACGTTCGACCGGCGCGAAGACGGCTGGCTGAAGACGATCGTGCCGATGTGAGGTGTGTGGCGATGCTGAAGCCGATCCTCCGCGGCGCCGCGGCGGGAGCCGCGGGCACGACCGCGTTGAACGCCGTCACCTTCCTCGACATGATCGCGCGCGGCCGCCCACCGAGTCGCACGCCCGAACAGAGCGTCGAGCGCATGGCCGACCGGTTGGGCGTGCAGGTGCCCGGTGACGAGGAACAACGGCGCAGCCGGATCTCCGGCGCGGGTGCGTTACTGGGCACGGGGACCGGCGTTTCGGTCGGCTGTGCCTACGGTTTCGCCCGTTCTATGAGATGGCAGCCGTCGATTCTCGCCGCGAGCGCGGTCAATACCGCCACGGCCATGTCCGTCACGGCGCTGTCGCTTCTCAACTTGGGGGTTTCCGATCCGCGCCGATGGACACGTTCCGACTGGCTCGGTGATCTCGTGCCACATCTTGCGTACGGGCTGGTCACTTCCCTCACCTACGCCGCCATGGCCGACGGTCGTTCGACCCCGCGGCGGCGTCGGCAGTGGCCGTGGGCATGAGCCCAGCGGTACCGGCCATCTCGGTGATGGGTTCGCGACTGCGCGGAGCCGGGTCGGCGAGCCTGTGCCGAATCAACGTGCCCTGCTGTCCGAGTTCGTCTGCGCGCTGGTCGAATCGATGACGACGATATCCAGTTCGCCTGACGAGTACCGTGCGCGCAAGGCTTTCTTGTCGAATTTGCCGACACTGGTCTTGGGCACTTCGGGCATGAAGGTCCAGCGCTCGGGCAATTGCCATTTCGCTGTCTTACCGGCCAAGAACGCACGCAGCACGCCCGCGTCCGCCTCCGCTCCGGCCCGCAACGCGGCGGCGACGACCGGTCGCTCGTCCCATCTCTCGTCGGGTACGCCGAACACGGCGGCCTCGACGACGTCCGGGTGCGCCATGATCGCGTTCTCGAGCGCGACCGACGAGATCCATTCGCCGCCGGACTTGATGATGTCCTTGGCTCGATCGACCAGGGTGAGGTAGCCGTCGGCAGTGATGGTCCCGACGTCGCCGGTGCGCAGCCAGCCGTCACGGAACGCGTCGGAGCCGACCGTGCCCGCATCCGGCGAGTAATAGGACGCGGTGATCCAGGGACCCCGAACCTCCAGCTCCCCGACGGCTTTTCCGTCGTGGGGCAGCTCCGTGCCGTCATCGCCGACGAGGCGCGCCTGCACCGGAGCGGGGAAACGTCCCTGGGTGACCCGGTAGGCGTAGGCGTCTTCGCCCTCGGTTCCGGGTGGCGGCCACGCGACGCAGCCCAGCGGCGAGGTCTCGGTCATCCCCCATGCCTGGATGATGCGCACTCCGTGGCGGTCCTCGAAGGCGCGCATCAGTTGCGGCGGCACGGCCGAGCCTCCGACCACGACCGCTCGCAGATGGCCGAGGTCCTGCGGGCGGCGCCGACCGCGGCGAGCACACCGTTCCACACCGTCGGTACGGCGGCGGCGAAACTCGGGCGTTCGGCTGCCATGAGTTCCAGCAGCGGCGACGGCTGCAGGAATCGGTCGGGCATCACCAACGAGGCGCCCACCATGAGCGCGGCGTAGGGCAGGCCCCACGCGTTGGCGTGGAACAGGGGGACGATGGCCAGCACCCGATCCCCCGTCCTGATGCCCATGCCGTCGGTGGTGCAGGCGTGCATGGAGTGCAGCCAGTTCGAACGGTGCGAATAGACAACGCCTTTCGGGTCACCGGTGGTGCCGGAGGTGTAGCACACCGCGGCGGCGGATCGTTCGTCGAGCAGGGGGAAGTCGAACGTGGACGAATGTCCGGCCAGCAGCGTATCGAGTTCGTGTACCGCCACCCCCTCGGGTGCGCGCAACGCCGCCGCGTCACCGTTGGCGACGATGACGTGGCGGACCGTACGCAACTGCGGCAGCACCTGCGCGAAGGCGGGCACCAGCGAACCGTCGACGATCACCGCCTTGTCCCCCGCGTGATTCGCGACGAAGGCGATCTGTTCCGGGAAGAGACGGATATTCAGAGTGTGCAGCACCGCGCCCATGGCGGGTACGGCACAGTAGGCGAGGAGGTGTTCGTTGTTGTTCCACATGAAAGTGCCCACTCGGTCGCCGCGGCCGATTCCCAGCGCGGTGAGGGCGTGCGCGAGTTGGGCGGCCCGATCACCGAGTTCGCGGTAGGTCAGTACCCGCGACCCACTGCCCGTCCAGGTACCGACCGTGGCATCGGCGTGCACGGTGGTGGCGTAGCGCAGCAGCGTCGCCAAGGAAAGGGGTTCATCCTGCATGGTGCTCGGCATCGGCAGGTCGTGCTCGGGGTAAGTCATTTCGTGCTCGTCTTTCTCGAAGAATGCCCGGCCGACGGGAACGTGGTGAGCCCGGGCCGACGTTGCCGCCGGCCCGGGCTGGTCTCGTGGGTTTCAGCCGCGCAGCGCGGAGGCGAAAATCGGCGCGAGCGGGGCGACGCCGGGCTTCTTCGCGAAGTTGGTCAAACGCCGCAAGGTCGTGGCGCCCGTCCGGTTGGTGACGAACCACGGCGGCTTCGGCGACAGGCTGAATTCGCCGTGCAGCAGCGACCGAGGCGAGGGGCGGAACGGCCCGCGCAGGACGGTTCGTTCCGGTTCGGCGATCAGCAAGGCGTTGTGCACCACACCGATGCCGCTCTGGATATCGGTCAGAGAGTGCCCAGGGAAGGCGCCCCACGACGCGCGGGCGGTGAGGTAGCCCAAGCCGGTCCAGGCGTTGACAGCGATCGTGCCGTAGCGCAGTTCGGTGACGGCCGTGTCGAATCGGTCGCCCAACTGTTTGATGGTGGCCGGGTGGGCGATGATGTTGACGCCGAGCGTGCCCTCGAACTCGTCGTTGCATACCTGTACCGCCCGCGCCAGGAACTCGGCCGGGTCAATGCCGGGCAATTCGATCACGCCGAGCACCGGGGCGAAGTATTCGGTGTGCAGAGCGGGTTCGCGCCGATTCGGTGTCAGGCCCTCGATGAGGGTGCGTGCGCCGATCACTTGCGCCTGCGGGTAGCTCTGTCGGGCGGCCTCGACACGGTCCGAGGATCCGGGATAGTAGTCCGGCCGCTGCGGCGCGCGGCCGATAGCCGCACGGAGTTCGGCGAGGAACCGCTCCTTCTGCGGCCAATCCGCGGAGATCACCGCCACCTGTGCGGCGATGCAGTTGTACCCGTTGTTGTGCAGGCGCTGCGTCGCCAGGTGCTCGGCTTGGAAGCGCAGGTCCGCGTTGGACCATCGGCCCGGCACCACGATGGTGGGCGAAACGCCGCCGAGTTCGCTGGTGATCGGCTTCGTGAGTCTGGGCGTGCCTGCCGCCTTGTTCCGTTCGGCCTCCGCTCCGGTGCCGAACACGATGGCGTCGTGGGTCGCCGCGCTGCCGGTCATGTGGACGGCGTCCACATCCGGGTGGTGCACCAAGGCCGCGCCGACTTCAGGGCCGCCGGTGATCAGGCGCACGAATCCGCGCTCTATCGCCGGAGCGAAGATCTTCTCCAGCACCGGCAGCAGCGGATCGGTGATCGGGTTGAGCTTCAGCGCCACCACCCTGTTGTCCGCGTAGAGCTGGTACAAGACGTCCAGAGGGGCGATCGAGAAGATGTTGCCAGCCCCCAGGACGACGCCGATGCCGCCGGTGCTGGTCGGCGTGCGCTGCCCCAGGCCCGCACGGGCGCGAACGGTTTCGGCGTCGACGCCGGGCCGCGACCAGACTTCGGCGCGGAATCCGTTGAGCAGCAGGGCGTCGAACACTCCGTGCGGAAACACTTCGACGGCCGTCCGGCCACCGGGGGCCGGACGCATCGGGTATCCGTCGACCGGGCTGCGCCCCTCCTCCAATGCCAGCAGGGATTCCGCGAGCGCGGCAGCCCCGGTCAGCAGGGAATACGGTCCGCTCACCCACTCCTCACCGAGCAAGGGCGAATCCGAGGTCAGTTTCTTGATCCGGGCCGCGGTCTCGACCCACTCCTGCGCATGCCGCGCCGTGTTGACATGAATCTGATCCAGCAGTCGGCGCCGTGCGGGCAGCGCGGTGCGCGCCCATTCGACTTCACCACGCCTTAGTGCGGAGACCGCGGCGCCGACGGTTGCCGTCACGGTCGAGGTCATGCTTCGGTTCCTTCCGATTCGGCGTCCTCGAGGACCATGTCGGAAGCCTTCTCGCCGATCATGATCGTGGGAGCGTTGGTGTTTCCGCGCACTACCGACGGCATGACCGACGCGTCGGCCACGCGCAGACCGCGCAATCCCAGCACGCGCAATCGCGGGTCCACGACGGCGCCGATCGCGCAGGTCGACGTCGGGTGGTACAGGGTCTGTGCCGTCCGAGCCGCGAAATCGAGCAGCTCGGCATCGGAATCGCCAGTGGGGGTCGAGAATTCACCGGTGGTGAGCTCCCGCAGCGCGGGTTGATCGGCGATCCCGAGGGCGCTGCGCAGCCCGGCGATCACGCTCTGGCGGTCCTCTTCGGTCTGGAGATAGTTGTGGTGGATACGTGGCGCCGTGCCGGGGGACGCGGAACGCAAGGTGACTTCGCCGCGGCTCGTCGGGTTGATCAGGCACGGGCCGAAGGCGTATCCGTGCTCCGTCGCGGCCCCCATGCCTTCACCGTGGAAGAGCACCGGCGCCATGTGGAACTGGATGTCGGGCCCGGCGAGACCGCCGCGGGTCTCGATGAAGCCCCCTGCCTCGCCGATATTGGAGGTCAGCGGGCCGCGCCCTTGTTCCTGCAGCAGAGCGAGGTTTTCCGGGGTGAGTGCGGTCATCAGCGACTCGCGATCGGTGCGGTAGTTGAGGAACACCGACAGATGGTCTTGCAGATTCCGCCCGACCGGCAGGTCACGGACCACCTCGATCCCGAACGCCGACAGCTGTTCGGCCGGGCCGACACCCGACAACAGCAGCAGATGCGCCGATCCGTATGCGCCCGCGGCGAGCACAACCTCGCGCCGGGCCTGGATCACTTCCGTGCTCCCGTCCCGGCCGATGACCACACCGGTCGCGCGGCCGTTCTCGATGACGACTCGATGGGCGAGCGCGCCGGTGATCACCGTCAGATTCGGGCGCGACGCGGCCGGGTGCAGATAACCGACGGCGGCGCTGCACCGCATGCCATTGCGCTGTGTCACCTGATAGCGACCGACGCCCAGCTGCGTGGACCCGTTGAAGTCCTCGTTGCGGAGGTGGCCCGCTTGCTCGGCGGCGCGCAGGAACGCGTCGCCCAGCGGATGCCGCGATCGGCTTTCGCTCACCGCCAGCGGCCCGCCGACGCCGTGGTAGGCGTCCTTTCCGCGTTCGTTGTCCTCGGCCTTGATGAAATAGGGAAGGACTTCGTCGTAGCTCCATCCGTCGGCGCCGCCCGCGGCCCATCCGTCGTAGTCGGCACGTGCTCCGCGAATGTAGATCATCGCGTTCATGGAGCTGCTTCCGCCGACCACACGCCCACGCGGCAGATAGGCGCGGCGGAATTGCAGCCCGGCTTCGGGCTCGGTGTCGTAATCCCAATCGAGCGGACTTTTGAACAGAGAGGGAAATGCGACCGGCAGATGGATTTCGTCCGCCGTGTCCTGCGGCCCCGCCTCGATCACGGCCACCTGGACCCGCCGGTCCTCGGACAATCGACTCGCCAGCACGGATCCAGCGGATCCGGCGCCTACGACGACATAGTCGTACACGGTCGGCACCTCTCTCGAAATCAATTCTCGAATCGGGGCGCTATGACCCCGGTCACTGTCGCAGTCGATACTGCTGGTGGGATGCCTCGAGCCACCATGTGCACGGGCCTACCGATCGACGGCGGATATGTGTGCCAGAGCACAATCGCATTCCCGGCGAATGCCTACCATCTATCCATGACCACGCTGACGGAGCCGCCCGTGAATGATTCCGCCTCGGTGGCGCGCACGCTGCTCGCGGAGGTCGACGACCTCACCGCCGAACTCGTCGGCCGGATCCGGACCGGGGACCACGCCTACGCGGAATCGACCGCGCTCACCGACGCCGAGCTGGGCTTCGTCGTCCGCGACAACCTCGTCTCGCTGCTGGGCCAGCTCTCCGGCGGTGTCGGGCGTCGGCTGCAGCCCGCTACCGTGGTGGGCCGGGTCAAAGCCGAGCTCGGCGTGCCCCTCCCCGCGGTGCTGCACGCGTACCGGCTGGCCGGACGACTGCTGTGGGAACGCGCGCTCGGAGTGGCCACCGGCACGAGACTCGACGTGTTACCCCAGCTCGGGTCGGAGATGTGGCGGATCATCGACGACTATTCGGGAGCGGCGGCCGAGGCGTACGGCGACTATCTGACCGAGCGAGTCCGCCACGACGATTCCGAACGCCGCGCTCTGTTGCGCCGTCTACTGAACGGCGATTCCCACGATCCGACACAACGCGACATCGCCCGCGCCCTCCACCTGCCCCCGCTGGGCAGCTTCGTCGTCGTGCATGCCGAAGCCGATCCCGAAGCACTGGCGCCACTGATGAGCATCGAGTCCCGGCTCCGCGCCGAATACGTCGAATCGATCTGGATCACCGAAGCCGGCGCACGCATCGGGCTGCTCAGTCCGGCCACCGAGCGCGCGCACCAGCAGGTACTCGCTCAACTGCGGCAACACGCCACAGGCCGGGTCGGCGTGAGCCGCCCGTTCTCGACCGCGGGGGACGCAGGCGCCGCACTGCGGGAGGCCGAACTGGCCGGGCGTTGCGCACCGGCAGGCACCGCCACGGTCACCGTCTACGGCGACACACCCATCCCGCTCGTCCTCGCGCATGCTCCGTCCGCTGCGCACGAAATGGCGCACGAAATCCTCGGACCCGTACTCGACCTGCCACCAGAGGAGTGCGATCCCCTTCTCGACACGCTCGCCATGTGGTTCGAATGCGGAGGCTCCAATACCGAAGTCGCGCAACGTCTGCACTACCACCGCAACACCATCCACTACCGGCTGCGCCGCATCGAAACCCTGACCGACCGCCGCTGCTCCGATCCCAAAGCGGCCGCCGAACTCTACGTCGCCCTGACCGCCGTGCGGCTCATCGGACTGGACCGGTCCGGGATTCCCGCCGATCCCCCGTCGCGTGGCCAGGCACAACGCCTCGGCTTCTGATCACAACAGTCTTTCACCGGCTGGTCAGAGCACGCCACTCGCGCCGGAGCATGCGTCTAACCACCCTGGGAGTGACAGATCGTCGAACGACCATCCAGCCCGTGCACAAGATCGATGCCGCGGCCGAGATTGTCCAGTCGCGCGTGCAGGGTGTCGCCCGCGGGATAGAGACGTATGGTGTCCACGCCGGTGTCGCGCCAGGTTCGCAACCGCTCGCGGACCATGTCCTCGGTGCCGATCAGCGTGGTGGCCAGCACCATTTCGTCGGTGACCAGCGCGGCGGCGCCATCGCGATCACCGCTCTGCCACCGTTCACGCACTCGAGCGGCGACATCGGCCCAGCCTTGGCGGCTGTAGGCGTTGTTGTAGAAGTTGGTCGAGCCCGATCCCATTCCGCCCAGCGAGAAGGCGAGTTCCTTCTTGCGGCTGCCGAGGACCTCGTCGAGTTGGGCCTCGTCGGCGACGATATTGATCTCCGCGCCCTGGCAGATGTCCAGATCCGCGCGGTCCCGGCCGGAACGGGCCAGCCCGGCGTCGAGATGCTCGAAATAGGCGTCCGCTCCCTCGGGGACGAAGCTGGTGCCCAGCCAGCCGTCGGCGATCTCGCCGGTCAACTCCAGCATCTTCGGTGACAGGGTGGCCAGGTATATGGGAACCGTGACCGCGGGCACGCTCAGCCGCATCGGTTTGCCCTCGCCACCGGGCAGCGGGATTGTGAAGTGCCGGCCCTCGAAGACGACCTTCTCACCGGTGCAGGCCGCCCGGATTATCTGCACGGTCTCGCGCATGCGGGCCAGTGGACGGGCGAACGGCACGCCGTGCAGACCCTCGATGACCTGCGGGCCGGAAGCGCCGAGACCGAGCAGAAATCGGCCTTCGGACAGTCGTGCCAGGGTCATGGCAGTCTGGGCGATCAGGACCGGCGACCGGGTGCCGAGTTGAATGATGCCGGTACCCAACCGCATTCGCTCGGTGCGCGCGGCGAGGAAACCCAAAGGTGTCACCGCATCGCTCCCCCACGCCTCGGCCATCCAGCAGATGTCCAGGCCGAGTTTCTCGGCTTCGACTACGAATTCGACGAGGTCGGGCCAGTTCGCCCCCGAGGCCTCGATGGTGGTGGCCGTGCGCATCACGCGTCCTTCTCCACTAGGTCCTTGATGGCGGACAGATTGGCGGCCATGCCGAACTCGAACTCGCGCAGGCGCACGAAAACGATTTTCTGCTCCTTCTCGGGCATGGCATCGATCGCGAAGTTGAGTCCCGAACGCGCGGGACCCATCTGGGTCCACTGCTCCAGGACGGTGCCCGCGCCCTCGGGTTGGAGGGTGAAACGCCATATGCTGGATGGGTATCCGGGATCGCCGACAGCCCAGGCGAAGCGCCGCTCCGGCTCGAATTCCACGACCGTGCTGGTCGTTTCCCAGTTCCCCATGGCCTCGTGGGCGTTGCGGCCGATGAACCGCGCGCCGACCGCGGGTCCGGTGGCGCCGTCGAGCCATTCCACGCTCTGTAGTTCTTCACTCAACCGCGGCATGAGGTGGATATCGCTGACGAATGCCCACACCCGTCGCGGTGGCGCGTCGATGAAGGTCTGAACTGCCACGGTCGGGGTGTCGGCATACACCTGCCCGGTCCACTCCACGATCAGCTCCTTCCGGCTGTTTCGCCCATAGTTGCATAGATAGACTAAGCACTACAACGGTCTCTTCAGACCACTCAACAGCTGAGTTTCACATTTGGACTCACGGGGATGGGCTATGCCGCGCACATCGTCGGCGAACTGTGATCGTCCCGGCACCCCGCACGATTGATCCACTGGGGACGACTCTCGGACGCCCCTAGATGGGGCGTCGCTTCATCAATCGCCGACATGACGGGCTGGAGTAATCGATGGCTCTCCGACGAGGGAATCGGCAAAATCCGGCGATCCGTAGCCGGTCATTCACCGGGAGACCGGTCTACTTGGACGCACCCACGATGCGCAGCGCGAGGTCCACGTAATAGTCGCCGATCTCCTCCGGCGAGAGTGAGCCGTCCTCCCGGTACCAGCGAGCGAGGTCGATGCCGAGCGACAGCAGAGCGACCGCCGCCATATGCGGATTCGGGTTGTCGAACACACCCGCCGCCACACCTCGCTCGATCAGCTGCCGTATCTCCGCGTCGATGAGGTGACGGATCGCCTTGATCTCGCCTTGATGCTCCGGACTGAGTGCGGCGAGTTCGTAGTTGATGACCCGGGCCACGGTGTGCGCCCGAGCATGGAAAACAGTGAAGGCCCTGACCGCCGCGATCAACTGATCGACCGGATCGTCAGCGGAAGCGACAGCGCTCTTTAAGCGCTCCAGGGTGTTGTGGTGACCGGTCCGGGAGACCTCGTAGAGAAGTTCCTCTTTCGAGCGGTGATGCACATAGATGGCTGCCGTGCTCAGCCCCGCGATCGAGGTGATGTCGCGAGTGGTCGAGCCGTGGAAGCCCCGCTCGGCGAAGGCGACGACCGCGGCATCCAGCAGCCGAGCTCGTGTGTCGTCCGCACGTGATTCGGTCACTTGAACAGTCTCGCATCCTGCCATCGAACACTTCCGGACGGTATCGGTCCGGCCCTCGCGCGACCGGCGTCGATGCTGTCGTGACCTTCGGCGCGTCGCACGGCTGTGATCCCGGATACGCTGCGGTGGCCGCCGCTCAGAGCGCGAGCACGAGTTTTCCGTTGTTGGCACCGCTGAACAGCATGTTCAGCGTCTCGCCGAAACGCGCGACGCCTCCCTCGACGACGTGCTCGCGGCTCTCGAGCTTGCCCTCGGCCAGCCATTGCGCGATCTGCGCGACGGCTTCGCCGTAGCGATCGGCGTAGTCGAAGACTACGAATCCCGTCATCGAGGCGCGGAAGACCAGCAGTGACATGTAGCGCGACGGACCGGGAGGCAGCTGCTCGGCGTTGTAGGCCGAGATCGCGCCGCACAGCACCACGCGGGCCCCACGGCGCAAGTTCATCAGCGCGGCATCGAGGATGTCACCGCCCACGTTGTCGAAGAAGACGTCGATGCCCTGCGGGGCGAGCTCGCGCAACCGCTTCGCAACGTTGTCGTTGCGGTAGTCGACAGCCGCGTCGAAGCCGAGTTCCTCGGTGAGCAACCGGGTCTTCTCCGGGCCACCCGCGATCCCGATGACCTCCGCGCCCTTGGCTTTGGCGATCTGACCGACCACGCTTCCGACGGCGCCTGCCGCCGCCGAGACCACCACGGTGTCGCCTGCCTGCAGCTTCCCGACCTCGAGCAGGCCGAAATACGCTGTCATGCCGGGCATTCCGAGGGTGCCGAGCCAGGTGGGGCCGGGGGCGATGGTCAGATCGACCTTCGAGACGTCACTGCCGTCACTGATCGTGTATTCGGTCACCCCGAAAGTGCCGCTGACCGTGTCACCGACGGCGAAGTCGGGGTGCGCCGATTCCACGACCGTGCCGATATCCAACGACCGCATCACCTCGCCGATCCCGACCGGTGGCACATAGGAACGCTGATCTCTCAGCCATCCACGCATGGCGGGATCGATGGAGATGAAGTCGATCTTCACCAGCAGCTGGCCTTCGGCGGGTCCGGGCAGTTCCTCGGTCGTCAGGCTCCAGGTGTCGTCGCCGGGCAGCCCCGACGGACGCCGCGCGAGACGGATCTGCTGAGTCTTCGTCATGACATTTCTCTTCTCATCGATTCGGCCATATGTCCGGGATGGCGTCCGTTGCCGTCGGGAAACTCTGCCCCACAGCGAATCTGGTCAGCTGCAGGTCCCGCTCGCAGACGGTCGCGAACCGTGTCGGTCAGTTCTTCGGTCCTCCGGCGACGTGCACGACCTGCCCCGACACAAATCCCGCACCCTCGCTCGCCAGGAATGAGACGGTGTGTGCGACATCCTCGGGCGACCCCGCTCGCGCGACGGGAATCTGCGCGATCGCTCATGGTGCTCTCCTTCGGGATGGACAGATGCTCGACGGTCCACGCGCAACCGGTGGACGAACAGCGCTGCGCGCTCAGGACAGCCGCTCGAGCACCATGGCCATGCCCTGGCCCCCGCCGACGCACATGGTCTCCAGGCCGAACTGTTTGTCATGGAACTGCAGCGAATTGACGAGGGTGCTGGTGATCCGCGCACCGGTCATCCCGAAGGGATGGCCGACGGCGATCGCGCCGCCGTTGACGTTGAGCTTGTCGAGGTCGATGTCCAGTTCGCGCATGGACGCGATGACCTGCGCCGCGAAGGCTTCGTTGATCTCGACCAGGTCGATGTCGCCGATCGTCATGCCCGCGTTGGCCAGCGCCCGCCGCGACGCCTCGACCGGGCCCAAGCCCATGATCTCCGGCGACAGGCCGCTGACCCCGGTGGAGACGATGCGCGCGAGTGGCGTCAATCCGAGTTCCGCCGCCTTGGTATCCGACATGACGACCACCGCGGCGGCACCGTCGTTGAGCGGGCAGCAATTGCCCGCGGTGACCGTGCCGTCCGGCCGGAACACCGGCTTCAACGCCGCGACCGCGTCCAGCGTCACACCCGCGCGCGGACCGTCATCGCCCGACACCACCGTGCCGTCGGGCAGAGTCACCGGGGTGATGTCGCGTTGCCAGAATCCATTCGACAGTGCGATTTCGGCGAGGTTCTGGCTACGCACGCCGAAGGCGTCCTGCTCCGCGCGGCTGACACCCGCGAACTGCGCGACGTTTTCGGCGGTCTGCCCCATCGCGATATAGATGTCGGGCAGTGCTCCGTCTTCACGGGGGTCCGACCAAACCTGCCCTCCCGCAGCGAATTTCGACGTCCGCGCGACCGCGTCCTCGAACAGGGGGTTCTGGGTGCCCGGCAGGCCATCGGCATTGCCGCTGTTGTAGCGGCTGACGGTCTCGACGCCCGCCGAGACGAACACATCACCTTCACCGGCTCGAATCGCGTGCAGCGCCATCCGGGTCGTCTGCAGGCTCGACGAACAATAGCGATTGACCGTGACGCCGGGCACCCGATCGAGCCCGGCCAGTACCGCCACCACCCGTCCGAGGTTGAAACCCGATTCGCCCGCGGGCTGGCCGCAGCCGAGCATCAGGTCGTCGATCGTGGCCGGATCGAGCGAGGGCACCCTTTGCAGCGCGGCCTTGACGATCTGCGCCGCCAAGTCGTCGGGGCGCATGTCCTTCAGCGAGCCCTTGACGGCGCGTCCGATCGGCGACCGGGCGACGGAGACGATGACGGCTTCGGGCATGTGCCCACCTCCCAGCTACTTACTAAGCGCTTATTCAGCGCATACGATGCTGGATCGGACAGGCCGCGGTCAATACCGACGGCCCGCATTTATCGATGTGATCTACCACACAACATGTACATAAGTGCAGGTGAGGCAGGTGAATTCGGCTCGCGAAGAACGCGGCCACTGTGCGCGTACCGCATCGTTCGGAGTGTCCTTCGGCAGAGCAGAGCACCGAAGCGACGATGGCGGTGGACTAGCAACTCGGTGTGCCGCTACACCTCGGGACCTGAAACCGGCCCCGGTGAACTTTCGTCAGTTACTTCGACTCTTGCCGCGCGAAGCGCTCCACGACGTCGGGACGTTCGCGCAGATGTTCGGGGTAGCCCGGACCCATGCGCAGGCGGGATTCCTCGATCGGGACAGGCTGTTCACAGTGCTCGCAGACCACCTTGACCTGCGTGTCATGACCGCACGCGGTGTGCCGCACGAGCACCGGCGGACCCGATTCGTCGGCGAGCCAGCGATCACCCCAGCTCGAAATCGCCAGCAACACGCTCCAGAAGTCGGCGCCCTTCTCGGTCAGCACATACTCGTACCAGGTCGGCTCGACCTGATACGGCCGTTTCTCGAGCAAGCCTTCGTCCACCAGACGACGCAATCGGTTGCTGAGGGTATTGCGCGCGATGCCCAACTGCTGCTGGAAGTCCTCGAAACGGCGTACTCCATAGAAGGCCTCACGCATCACCAGCGGGGTCCACCAATCACCGAGCAGATCCATCGTGCGCGCGACGGAGCATGGCCACCGTGCGAAGGATGTACGCCTCATTCAGCGAGGATATCGGTTTCATAGATAGACCATGCACTTGATGACGCCACGCGGCCGCCCGCGCTCTGTGCAGGCCATCCATCGGACCCCGCCTCGACCCCGAACTTCGCCGACAGGCTGCGGCCGCGACGAGCCTAGGCTCAGGTCGAGCGCGATTCGCTCGGCGTCTGCATGGCATCGAGGGCTTCGATGACTTCCCGACACCAGTCGATCCAGGCACGTTCGGTCCCGAGACCGGCCTTCAGGATCAGATGCCTCATCGCGCCCGCATCGTCGCCGACAGCCGGAAAATCACGTGCCTCGATCTCCCGATAGGTCGCGAACGTCTTCTCGTGCACCGCGAGATGGTGTGCGACGACCTCGCGGACACCTTCGAAGTCCCCGGTGGCGGCCGCTGCCCGCAACCTGATCAGCAGCGTTTCTCGCTGCTGCGGCGGCTCGTCGACCTCGCACACCCAACGGCGAAGCGCAGCCGTGCCCGCCGGTGTGATGGAGAAACGCTTCGGCTGACCACGCCCCGGGGCCTGTGGCTGCGAAACCTCGGCGACCAAACCGCCACCGCTGAGCCGATCCAATTCGCGATAGATCTGCTGATGGGTGGCCGACCAGAAGTATCCGAACGCGCGGTCGAAGCGCCGAGCGAGTTCGATGCCGGTCGAGGCCCGTTCGGTCAACGCGGTGAGGATCGCGAACTGCAGTGCCACGGCCCCATGTTAGAGAGCGTCGAGCGCGTTGGTCCCGCGACCTGAATCCGGAGTATCCGCGGCGAAGGCTGTGCGCGGGACCTTGCGCGGCCCGGGATCCGGCAACTTATGAAGCCGTGACCACCGGGCGTGTGATCGGCCACACATGTTTTTGCAACTTATTGCATGAATGCGGGGTCGTAGATAACTTCGTCGTAACGCAGCGCTGTGCGGCCGGAATCGCCGCGAGTCAACGCTTCAGAACTCCTCGAAGGACGTCATCATGGCCTTACCCGCCGCTCTGTCCGGTCGCCTCACCCTGCCCATCGTGGGCTCGCCGATGTTCATCTCCTCCGGACCCGAACTCGTGATCGCGCAGTGCCAGGCCGGGGTGATCGGATCCTTTCCCGCGCTGAACGCACGTCCGGCGTCACTGCTGGCGGACTGGCTGGACCGCATCACCGAGGAAAACGCGTCGTTCGCGGCGGCGAACCCGGACGCCACCGTCGCGCCGTTCGCCGTCAATCAGATCGTCCACCGGACCAACGACCGCCTCGAACACGACATGGACGTGATCGTGCGGCACCGCGTGCCTATCGTGATCACCTCTCTGGGCGCACGCCCGGAGATCAACGACGCCGTGCACTCCTACGGCGGAATCGTCCTGCACGACGTGATCAGCGACGAGTTCGCTCGGAAGGCAATCGAAAAGGGCGCGGACGGCATCATCGCCGTCGCTGCAGGTGCAGGCGGCCACGCCGGAACGCAGTCGCCGTTCGCGCTTGTCCAGGAGATCCGGGAGTGGTTCGACGGGCCGGTGCTGTTGTCCGGCGCGATCGCCCACGGCCGTTCCATCCTCGCCGCGCAGGCCGCGGGCGCTGATCTCGCCTATATCGGTTCGGCATTCCTTTCGACCGTCGAGGCGATAGCGGCTGCGGAATACAAGCAGATGATCGTCGACTCCCGAGCCAAGGACATCGTGTACAGCAACTTGTTCACCGGTGTCCATGGCAACTATCTGCGCGGCAGCATCGTCGCCGCAGGCCTGGACCCGGACAACCTCCCCCATTCCGACCCTTCCATCATGAATTTCGGCTCCGGCGGCAATGCGAGCGCCAAGGTATGGCGGGACATCTGGGGCGCCGGGCAAGGCATCGGCGCGATCAAGGAAAACCTCACTGTCGCGGACTTGGTGGCTCGCTTCAAGGCCCAGTACGACGAGGCGCTCCAGGCTCTCGCCCGCAAGACACCGAGGCCCGACACCGTCGAGCAGCCGGCCTGACCCACACATGGCCGTCGAGGCCTTCCTCGCCAAAGACGAGGAGTTCATCGGCCGCTGACGCGGAATACCCGCCTACCCGGTAACGCGATCATTGCCAGGTAGGCGGGTATTTCGCGTTTCGGCGCGCCGATGACCGGCCCGCGGCAGCAGTCTCAGCCGGCCGCGACGACCGGGTAGGTGTCGACCTGCCTGCGATCCAGTCGCGGAATGATTCCGTCGATTCCCAAAGTCCGGAAGTGCTCGTATTCGCGGTGGGCGGCGAAGCCCTCGGCATCGGTGTAACGCTCGAGGATCACCAGGTGCGTTGGGTCGTCGGTATTTTGGAAATAGTCGTAAGACAGGTTGGCCGGTTCTTCACGGCTGGCGGCGCGCAACCGGGCGAGCAGTTCGAGGACGGCCGTCAGCTGCTCCGGCTGCACGTGGTAGTGGGCGATCACCTGAAAGTAAGTCTGACTCATCTGGTTGCTTCTCCATATCGCGGCCGATGCTCTCGGGCGCGGCGAATTCAGCGGCGTAGCGTGCCGCACTGCCATGGCGGCCTGTTCCAGGCGTCTACGCGACGCGCGCCATAGTCAACATTCTTACTACATGCTTCCCTGGCCATGGCGTCGAGGCCAACGTTTCGCGCGCTGGCGCAAATCGGGCCAAGGCAGGCTCAGCAGTCGTGCAGCGGCACTGATTCCATAGCGCAAAGGCGCATGATGTCGCAAAGGTTAGTTCTATTGTCGCAATCTTGACCAGGTCGAGGGCTAGCGTCGCGAACGTGGCAACGGGAACACAAATACTCAACTCCTTAACCATCGGTCGTGGTGTGCGCTCAAGGGCTCGCACGGTCCCTGCCGCTGGTCGAGTCCGAAGCGAGAACTCCGGACAGCAGTGTCACCGCCACGCCAAACCGAGTCGTTCGAGTCATCAAAGGTGAGGAACACCGATGAAAGCTGTCATTGGCAACAGCCCCAGCCACTACCAGCGGTTGGGTCTCACGCCCGGCGTGATCGAGCCCTGGGAGGACGGCCTCCGCACCGGCGCTGCCGACGGGACCTTCGAATGGTGGTACTGCGACGCACATTTGGAGGATGGTTCGACACTCACGGTCGAGTTCCACACCAAGCCGCCGTATGCCTCCCCCAAGGCGCCGCTGACTCCGTTCGTGTTGCTGACGTTGACGCGCCCGGACGGAACACGAATTCAGAAGACCTGCATCGAGTCACCGGACGCCTTCCGAGCCGCCACCGACGGCTGCGACGTGTGGATCGGCGCCAACGTCTTCCGCGGTGGCCCCGAGGGCTACACCATCCATGTCGAGATCGATGAAGTGATCGTCGACCTCACGCTGACCCCGCAGGTGCCACCATGGCGGCCTGAATCGGGGCTGCTCTTCTTCGGCGAGAACGAAGAGCACTACATCGCCTGGTTGCCGGTGGTGGCGAGGGGTGCCGTCGACGCCGTTCTGACCGTGGACGGCGAGGTCGTGCGATCGATGGGACTGGGCTACCACGACCACAACTGGGGCAACATCGCACCACGAAAGATCCTCGACCACTGGTATTGGGGTCGAGCATTGCTCGGCGACTACACGATCGTGACACTGACGTTCGTCGCTGATGATCAGTACGGCGGCGTGACGGTCCCCGTACTGCTGATCGTCGAGGCGGGCAAGATCGTGGCCGCCAGAGTGGGCGCGGAAGGCATCGAGGTCGCCGCGGACGACACCGCCGTACATCCCGACAGCGGCGTGCCGTTCGACAAGCGGCTGCGGTACACGATCGAGGAAGCGGGCACGACCTACACCGTCACCTTCACCTACCTCGACGACATCTTCCGGCTGGACTTCGGCGAGTACGGCGCCTACCACCGCTTCCTCGGCGACGTGACGTTGACGCACACCAGCGACGGTCACACCGACAGTCTCGACGGGCGAACCGTCTGGGAACTGCTGTATTTCGGCGAGCGCACACACGACGCCACGGCGACGGTACCCGTCGACGCCGAGCATCCGCCGATCATCACCCATCAAGCATGACCGAATGACACACCCCAACCAGTCCGGCGCCGTCGCCGGACCGAGACGAAAGCTGCGACGCATGCGAGTGCTCTACTACAACGGAGCCGGGGGCTTGGAATGGCGCGACGAACCCGAGCCGGTGATCCGAAGCCGGACCGACGCGCTGGTCCGGCCCATCGCGGTCTCGACCTGCGATCTGGATCAGCGAGTGATCCGCGGCGCGGTGCCCCTCCCGGGTGTCGACGCCCCGTTCGCCATCGGCCATGAAGGCGTCGGCGAGGTCGTCGAGGTCGGGGACGCGGTGACCGGTATCGCCCCCGGTGACCTGGTCGCGATCCCCTACCACGTGTCCTGCGGGAACTGCGACCGGTGCCGCGCGGACCTGCCGCTCTACTGCCGAGCCACCGCCGCCCACGGTGTGGCGGCATACGGAATCCCGTTCGGCGGCGGATACGGCGGACTGTTCTCCGACCTCGTGCGGGCCCCGTTCGCGAGCTGTGCACTGCTCCCGCTGCCACCAAATGTCACTGCCATCCAAGCTGTTTCGGTCGGCGACAACCTCGCGGACGCCTGGCGCTCGGTGGTTCCGCATCTGCGCCGCGATCCCGGCGCCGATGTCCTGGTGATGAGCGGGGGCACGATCGGTGAGCGCGGTTGACGAACGCCCCGACGAGACCGACAGGAAGACAACCATGACCGCAGTCGACTTCACCAGCATGAGTGGACTCGAACTGATGCGCTGGGCCCAACGGGATCGGCCTGCCGACACATCGTCCATCGGCCGCTTGATCGGTATCACCATGGATGAGGTCGAGAAGGGGTATGCGGCGATGTCGATACGTACGCAGCCGGACTTCTCGAACCCGCTCGGCCAGGTCCACGGCGGCATCGCGGCCACGTTGCTCGACTCGGTCATGGCGTGTGCGGTGCACACCACCCTTCCGGCCGGAGCTCGCTACACCACTCTGGAGCTGAAGGTGAACTACATCCGCTCCGTCGCGCTCGATGCCGGGCGAATCACCACTGAGGGCAGAGTGATCCATGTCGGGCGAACGGTGGCCACCGCAGACGAAGGCAAGGCCTTCGACGAAAGCGGCAAGCTCGTCGCGCACGCCACCACCACCTGCATGATCTTCCTCCCCAGGTAGGCAGCAGCCCGGGCGTGCGGCTCGATCATCGAGTGTCACGGTCCGGGCCCATCCCTTCGCAGTCGACTCACGTGCGAATATCACCGCCGCTTCCAGGGAAGGGATGAAGTGCAGTGGTGAGCCGAGGCCGAAATCAACTGTCAGATGGCATAACGTTGCGTTTCCTGACTGCGAACTCGGCCCCGGCATCCGCTTGTTATCGCCCGGTGAATCGTGCCGGTCGCCGCTCCAGGAACGACAGCATGCCTTCCCTGGCATCCTCACTGGTGACCAGACGCCGCAAGTCCGCACGGATGGCTTCGCCCGCGACGACCTCGCCGTCGTTTAACGCGCGCCGGGCCGAAGCCATGGTCGCCTCGATACCGAGCGGCGCTTGCTCGCTGATCCGTTCCGCCAGCTCGAGCGCACGCTCGAGTTGACGGCCGGGCTCGACCACCTCTTGGACGAGCCCGAGGCGCAGTGCTTCGTTCGCGTCGAACGGATCTCCGGTGAGCAGCCAGCGCATCGCGTTGCCCCATCCCGCCTCGCGCGGAAGCCGGTAGGTCGCGCCACCGAGGGGAAAGATACCGCGCTGCACTTCCATCTGCGCGAACTGAGCGTCGGCGGCGGCGATGCGCACGTCCGCGGCGAGCAGCAGTTCGATACCGATGGTCATGGACCATCCGTGCACGGCCGCCACGACCGGAGTCGTGCGCGCCGGTCCGGTGGTGGACACCGGATTCAACTCGTCCTCGGCCCAATCGACGCTGCTGTCGGTGATCTGCGGCAGCACATCGGCCAGATCGAGCCCGCCGGTGAAATTCGCGCCGTGGCCGTACAGGACACCGCACCGCAGGTCGTCGTCCGTTTCCAGGACGTAGTAGGCATTTCCGAGCGCACGCAGCAACTCCATGTCGAACGCATTGCGTTTGGCAGGGCGATTCAGGCCCATCAACAAGACATGCCCGCGCCGCTCGACGGTGAGGACCGCACTTGGCCGCAGATTCTCGGTCATGCCGAGACCACCCTCGACACGGCCTGTTTCACCATCGACTCGTGTGTTCGGAAATGCGAGCAGTCCGTGCGCGAGCCGTCCTTCGCGGACTGTCCGGCGACGCGGAAAGTTCCGAGCCGCCGGAAACAATATGGCCGAGAATCGACCTGTGCCTTCAGCAACCACACCGTCGTCCCGGCTTCGGCTTCGATCAAGGGACGGGCGCGTTCGAGGAGTTCGGCGAAGGCGTCCGCTTTGCCCTCGGCGGTGGTGAAGGTGACCATCAATGCGGTATTCGTTGTCATGGCCGCGACACTATTGACGACAAAACTAATGATTGCGACAAAACGGCTACACTTTGCGACATGAAGATCGGGGTAGCCGCGATCGCCGGCGGCTGGGACTCCGGCCTGACCACCGTCTTGGACGTCCTACGTACCGCCGAAGCCGCACGAGAACGAGTCGACCGGAACATTCCGGCGATTTCCGTCCGCACAATCGCGGCGACCCCGGCACCGATCCCGACGCAGGGCGGCCTGCTGGTCCCGATCGACTTCACCTTCGATGATGCCCGCATGGGCGATCTCGACATCCTCGTCATTCCCGCCATCGGCGCCAACAGCCCACCCGGCGTGATCGACGCCCTCCTGCGCCCCGACATACATCGGCTGCGCACGCAGCTACGCGACTGGGCAGACGAAGGCCGTCAACTAGCCGCCGCCTGCACCGGCACACTGCTGCTGGCGGAGGCGGGCATCCTCAACGGACGCCGCGCCACCACCAGCTGGTGGCTCACCACCGAATTCCAGCGCCGCTACCCGCGCGTCGATCTCGACATGACCCGCATGGTCGTCCAAGACGGGCACATCACCACAGCGGGCGCCGCGTTCGCCCACATCGATCTCGCGATCAACCTCGTGGCTCGGGCGAGTTCACAACTCGCCGACTTCACGGCTGCGACTCTGCTCATCGATGAACGTCCCTCCCGCAGTATCGAATCCGCCCTCGGCTATCTCTCCAGCACCGACCGGCTCATCACCGACTTCGAAAACTGGATCCGCGCACATCTCACCGAACCCATCTCGATTGCCGACGCCGCCACCGCGATCGGGACCACCCGTCGCACTCTGGAGCGTCACGTCCGGCAACAACTGGGCACCAGCCCCAATACCCTCGTGCAACACATTCGCGCCGAACGCGCCCGCCACCTCCAGCGCACCACCGACCTTCCCCTCACCAAGATCGCGCCGATGGTCGGCTACCAAAGCAGCGCCGCACTACGCAACGCACTGACCGCCAGCGAATGCCGCGAGCACAATTAGCGCGACGAGACGTGCGCCGGGGAACGAGCTATGCACCGTCGTTGCCATCGCGCAGGGAATGGATCATGCTCCGCAGGATCCGCAACGCGCTGGACCGCTCGGTCTCGGTCAGGCCGGCGAGCATTCTGACCTCGACGGACCGGACCGCCACGGTCGCCTTCTCGAGGCTCCGTCGTCCGCGGGGCGTGAGCCGTGTGGGAAGAACCTTCCCGACGGGCGCCTCCGCGGGCCTGGTCACGTAGCCGTCTCGTTCCAGAGCCTGGAGTAGCACGTTCATCGTCTGCCGTGTCACGAACGCGCCCCGCGCGAGCTCGGAGTTCGACAGGCCCGGTCGTTGCGCCAGCAGCTCGAGGCAAGAGTAGTGCGTCACGCTCATCCCGAGTGGCCGCAGCACCTCCTCCATGGCTACGCGCAGGACGCTCGACGCCTCTTTCAGCAGGTAGCCCAGTGACGTTTCCAAGTCGACGCCCGCACGGTCTTGACTCATGTCAGTATTCTGACATAGTTTGGCCCCATGTCAGAAAACTGACACATAATGAGGAGATCATCATGCCCGTTACCGGCCCCGACTTCATCTCGCTGCAAGCGCGCGACCTGGTTGCTTCGCAGGCGTTCTACGAGCAGTACCTCGGCCTCGTCCGCTCGCAGGCCGGACCTCCACACGCCGTCGTCTTCGAGACGAAGCCGATCGCGTTCGCACTCCGCGACGTCGTTCCCGGCACCGATCTCGCATCCGTCGCTCAGCCCGGCATCGGCGCCGCGATCTGGCTCCACGCCACCGACGTCCAGGCCATTCACGATGCTCTCGTCGCCGACGGTCACACCATCGTCTCCGCACCGATCGACGGCCCCTTCGGTCGGACATTCACCTTCGCCGACCCCGACGGCTACCAGGTCACTCTCCACGACCGCGTCTGACAGGACCAGCGCCACCGGACGATCACCGCCCCCGAAGACCGCGCGGCGACAAGTACGTCGCCGTGATCATCGACCTCACCGGGATCCGTGACTCCACCGGACCAGCGCGGCTGCTGGACATATGCTCGCCGACCGGCCCAGTCGCTGTCGCCTCGGCGTCTTACGCACCTTCAGTAGCGTACTTCCTTGACGAATTCCGCTATGGCGGTGCCGATTTCATCAGGGCTGTCTTCCTGAATGAAATGTGATCCCGCGACGGTCGTTTCGCGCTGATTGGGCCAGGTGCGGCAGAATTCGCGTTGCGGTCCGGTGAGAATGGAGCCCGGTTCCGCGTTGACGAACAACTTCGGGACATCGCTGGTGCTCAACCATCGTCCGTAGTCCTCGACCACCTCGACGACATCCTTCGGCTCCCCTTCGATCGGGATCTGGCGAGGCCAGCTCAGAGTGGGCCGGCGATCCTCGCCCGGCGACGCGAACGGCCGCCGATATTCCGCCATCTCCGCGTCGCTCAGCGCCCGGAGTACCGAACCGGGGAGAACCCGCTCGACGAAGATGTTCTTCTCGAGCACCATTCCCTCACCGGCAGGCGACCGGAAACCCTGGAACACGCCCCGTGCGCCTTCGGGCCACTGTTCCCACGTCACCGGCATGACAATGCTTTCCATGTAGACGATTGCCCGGACGCGGTCGCGGTGCTGGTTGGCCCAATCGAATCCCGAAGCCGAACCCCAGTCGTGGAGGACCAGCACGATATTGTCGCCGAGATCGAGCGCATCCCACAGATCGAAGAGATACGAGCGGTGCTCGGCATAGGTGTATCGGTCGGGACCGGAATCGGGGAGCTTGCTGGAATCACCCATGCCGATGAGGTCGCAGGCGATCAACCGTCCCAGCCCCGCACAGTGCGGCATGACGTTGCGCCACAGATACGACGATGTGGGGTTGCCGTGTTGAAAGACAATGGCGTCGCCCTGCCCCTCGTCGATGTAGGCCATGCGCTGTCCGCGAACATCCGAGAATTTCTTCGCCGCGAAAGGCGCTGTACTGTATGGCATTACAGAGTCTCCTTATGTGTAGGTGTCCCGTTGAAGGCAGGTCTATCCCGCTGCGGCAGTCCGATCACTCACACCTCTGCCCCAGGCCCGCGCTCGGCGCGCTCGTCGACCGCGGCGCCCATCCGCGCCGCCGCGTTCCGGCACACGCGAAGAATCCGCGACGAGAAGGACTCGGATTCCACAGCCCGTGACAGCACGAGTCCGCCGATACACAAGGCCAGGGTCGCGATGGCTTCGTCATAGAGTTCGTGCTCCTGCGGATCGTCCACCGGACGGCCACCCATCGCGTTGAGAGTCTTGCGCAGTTCCTCCTCGTAGGCTGACCGGAACTCGGCGGGCATGCGCGCGGCGTCGGATCCGATCGCCGAGAACGCGCACGAATCCGCCCGCTCGTCGCGGTGGGTCCGGTTGAGATAGCCGCGCGCGAGTCGGGCCGCGCGGGCGCCCCAGGACGCGTCGCGCGTCTTGCCGATCCAACGCGGCCGGCTTTCGGCAAGCCCGTGCCGGAAGGCCGCGATGGCCAGATCGTCCTTACTCGCGAAGTGTGAGTAGAAGGCTCCGTGCGTCAGGCCCGCGTCCCGCATGACCTTCCCGATAGCGCCGCCATCGGGACCATCCGCCCGCAGCCGAGCGGCGCTCGCGTCGAGGATGCGCGTCAACGACTCTCGTTTCTGTCGCGCCCGCTGCCCCTCCCCGGAGGGAGAATTTCGCATGTCGACCATCATGTGAACTACGCTCTCGCATGATGTCCGTCATGTCAATGCGCCCAACCGGCCGAGCGGTCGGGCGCGCACGGGATATCGCAGGGTCAACTGACGAAGTTCCTGGCGAGCCGCCGCATGGTCAGGCGCGCGAGCAATCGCGTGGTGAACTCGCCGAAGGCACCCTCGAAGCGGGCGAGCTCTTTGCCGATGGCCACGTCGAGATCCGCTGCGGTGATCAACGTTCCCTTGGCCACCGTCGCCGTCAGGTCCCGGCTCACCGACCAGCTCGAATGGCGTGGATCCGATCGAGTGACGACGAGTTCGGCGCGCGCACCACGATCCACGGTGCCGATATCGGTGAGTCCGAGCGCGCTCGCCGCGGTGGCGGTGGCCAGCCGCCACGAGTCCCGGCGTGGGATACCGGCTTGCTCGAAGGCCTCGAGTTCGCGATGCAGGGCGATCCCCGGCGCGACGAACGGTTGCTGGGTGTCGGTACCCAACCGCAGCGGCACACCGTCACCGAAGAGACGGTTGACGAGCAGGTGTTTGCGCTCCACGGCGCGCCTGCACCGATCGAAGTCCTCGCGTCGGATGTCGCGATAGGCGGGGATGCCGTGTCGAGGGTGCCACACGATGGCCGAGTAGAACGACGGCAGCGCTCGCGCTGTGGGCTCGTCGCGCGCTTGGTGATGCCGCTCGAGATCGAGGACGCCGGTGGAGGTGTTCAGCGTCGGCGTGACCGCGAGCCCGCGGTCGGCGCTCACCTGCCGGACGAGATCGATGCGGCGGTCGTCGACCGCGTCCCAGTCGATCATGCGATTGAAGACGTGGTCCCGCCGAATACTGGCCGGCGGCGCCATGCCGAACAGGTGCTGCCCATCCGGCAGTTGCGCATCCTCGTGCCCGAGCCCGTACGGGACGTGTCCGAGAACTCCCATGCCGGCCGCACGTGCCGCTGCTTTGAGCGCGACGATGCGCGGCACATCGAGATTCTCATAGGATTTGACCCACGTGGCCCCCAGGTGCCGCAGCCGATCGATGATGCCCGGCGCCTGCTCCGGATCGGCGTAGCCGAACGAGTTGGACCACCGTGCCGGTGGGGAGTTCACGAACCCGTAGGCGTAGTGGATCTCCGGTCCGGGCAGGGCGCCGGCGACCACCGATGCCAGCGCCGCCGGTGTCGCCGTCCCGTCGGTGTCGCCCGCGTCGCGAAGAACCGTGATCCCGTGCCGCAGGGTTTGCAGTAGGAACAGATCGGTCAGCCGAAGCACGCTGTCAGGGGGCATGTGCACATGCATGTCGATCAGCGCGCTCGCGACGAAGCCGCCGCGAGCTTCCTCGAACACCGTCGCCTGTGGCGGAGGTTGCATCGCACCGGCCGGGGTGATGCTGTCGATCCGGCCGTCGACCACATAGACGTCGACATGCACCGCATCCGGCCTGTCCATGTGGGCGATGGTCACATCCGGCAGGACGAAGGCGCCACGGATCGTGGGCAGGATCGAGTCCCGTGTGGACACCGTCTCGGTCCAGGCGTCTCGGCCGAGCCGCTTGAACAGGCTGTTCTGCCGCATCGGCTGTGCCGGACGCGATCGCACCACGGATAGACTCGGTGCCGCGCAACAGCTCTCGTGTACCAGGCCCATGACGGCGCGGCAGAACTGGTCGAATGCGATGTTCGACGTCGTGGCGAGCGACAGGGCGGAAGTCACAGTCTGTCCTCCTTCGGGAATCGACGAACTCGACCCTATGAGTATTCGAATATCGAGGACCAGGGCCGAGTTGGACAAAATAGAGACCACTCGTGACAGATGATCGGTCGAGCCCGTGTGGCAATCGGCGGGCACTGTTACCGTCCGGGGTCATGAGTACTATCGGCCTGCGGGAATAATTGGGACTCGGTGAACGAGAATTGACCGAGGCGACAATCACCTGCCACGATCGTCCACGAATTCTGCGCGGACACGAACCGGATATGATCGAGACGTGAAAGCCGCAGTGCTCGAACTGCCGGATATGCGAGCCACCGGAATCGCGATCAGTCACGACATGCTCGAGTCGGCCAACCGCGCCGCGGAAGCTCTCGGCCGGTCCCGCCCTTTCGAGATCACCGCATTGCGCCCTGGCGATCAATTGCCCGGCGCGCTCGATCTGCTCGCTACTCCGGGAATGGGGTGCGTATCGGTGAGCGAACTGGACGCCGTTCTGGCGCGAGCGAGCGATCCGTGGTCGATGCGAATTCTGTCCGAGGCCGTGAACTCGCAGGCTCGGGTGGCCGCCTCTTGTTCGAGCGTGTTCCTGCTCGCGCGAACCGGAGCGCTCGACGGTGGCCGCGCGACGACATCCTGGTTCCTCGCAGCCGAACTCCAGGCACGGCACCCCGCGATCACCGTCGAACCCGACAAGATCTTGGTCCGGCACGGCCGCACGGTCACCGGCGGAGCATCACTCGCCCATGTCGACGTCATGCTCGCGGCGATCGAGATGCTCACCGGCTCGGACGTGGCCGATCTGTGCGCCCGCTATCAGCTCATCGACCGCCGGACCTCGCAGCGTCCCTACATGATGCTCACCGTGCTGATCGCCGACGACCCCGATCTGGTGCACGCCCACGACTGGATCGTCAGCAATCTCCGCCGATCCTTCACGACCGCCGATCTCGCCGACGCGGTGGGACTTCATACCCGCACACTCGCACGACGCCTGCAGCGCGCTACCGGCCTCAGCCCGCAAGCCTTCGTCCAGTACATCCGCACGGACACCGCGTTGACGCTGATCCGATCGGGAACCACTGCGGAGGCTGCCGCCCATCGAGTCGGCTACGCCGATGCCTCTTCCCTGCGCCGAGCCATTCGCCGCCGAGAAACCGGTCGCACCAGCTGGTCGACTGCCGGGCACAGGCCGGACAGCGGGCAGGGCACGGTGTCACCCCGGGAATAGCGGCTCCAGAGGACCGAACACGTGTTTTCGCACTGACCAATGGCGCCCTCCCGGTCACGGCTGTTGCCACTTCGGGGAGGGTTCGCGACGGTGCCCGGCGCCATACGTCCGCTACTTCACGGTGATCGTGAGCGTCCGCGTCTGCGTCTTGGCGGGCAGCTTGGTGGTGTCGACCATCAGCACCTCACCCGTGTCCTGGGCGCCGTTGGCGAGGAGCTTGGCTTTCAGTCCGAACGGCGGCTGGTCGCCGGTGGCGGCCTCGATGCCGAAGTCGCTGTCGTCGGCGATGTAGAGGGTCTTGCCGCCGTCGCGGGTGGCGACGCCCTCGATCTTGTCGTGGCCGAAGAACTTGCCGTCGGCGTTCAGGCCGTCCAGCAGACCGCCGAGGTCCAGGGCAGACTTCTTGGCGACGGGGGTGACACTCGCCTTCCGCAGCGTGGCGACGCCTTCGGCAGCGGGCACGGCACCGACGAGGAGTTCCAGCGGCTTGCCGTCGACCAGCAGGCCGAGTTGTGGATCATAGTGCGCGTTCTGGATTTTCGCCTGCGGGCCGACGTCGGTGGCGCCGGTGATGTCGATGGTCCACAGCTTCTTGTCGGCCTTGGGCGATTTGCCGCCGTCGCGTTCGTCGACCAGGAAGGTGGTCTCGCTCAGCGCCGTGATCTCGGAGACCGCGAGCTTCTGCTTCGGATTCTCCAGCGGATATACGAATTCCTTGACGTCCCGGGTCTTCAGATCCACGGTGACGATCCGGGTCATGGGCACCTCACGCGCCGACGCGACACCTGGCTCGTTCAGTGCACTCTGCACGATGCCGACCAATGTGCTGCCGTCCGGCGTGATGGTGAGCCCCTCCATACCCTGGTTCGGGGTGCGCAGCGAAAGCTCTTTGGGCAGACCGCGTCCCGGTGCGAGCCGCTCCAGCTCGGTGCCGTTGGCGTCGAAGTGCACGACGAACGGCCCGTACTCGTCGGACACCCAGAAGCTGCCGTCGGGCATCGCGACCAGGCCTTCGCTGTCGATGCCGTGATCGGTCGGCGGCAGGACGGTGCCGTTGAGGTCGCGGATGGTCTCGCCGGTGCTTGCGGAGGCGTCGACCAGGCCGTTGAACGGCTGGCCCGCTGAATTCTTCAGGGGAATGGCGCTTTCCAGCACCGCCTTGGTGCCGACCAACTTGAATTTCGCGATGGTGGGCGTGAAAGTCGGTATCGGCGTGAGCTTCTCATTCTTGCCCTTGCCGTCCACGTTCGGACCGCGGTCGGTGAGACCGTAGAACTCGTCGGTCGATCCGGGCACCGGCGTGAACGCCGACCCGTATCCGCTGCCCTGCAGACTCACGCCACCGAAGTCACCGAGCGGCGGGATATCGGTGGTGAACAGCTTCACGGCGTCGGTGGTGGTCACGGTGATGCTGTCGGAACCGGTGTATCCAGCCGCAGGCGTGTACACCACCGCACCGTCGGTGCGACGGGTGATCGTGCCGTGCTGCGGATCGGTGATCCCGACCGCGGCGCTGCCGCCGGTCGCCGCCAGCAGATCATCCAGCGAGATCACCAAGGGCTGGTCCTTGGCGGCGGTGAAGCCCGCCTCCGAGTTCGACGACGAGCAAGCGGACAGAACGGCGGTCGCGCACACGGCGACCATGACGAGCGCGCTTCGGGTACTGCGGTGCATTCTCACCAGCGATGCGTACCGTCCGAGCCCGACCGCCAGTTGGCATCGAGCTGAACATGAGCCGTCGATCCCCACAATCATCCGATCAGTTTGCAGTGTTGCCAATCCTGACGAACATGAGCACTGCGGTATCCGAGCGTCGGCCGCGTCGCTACCGACTTCGATGCCGAACAAGCCTTAGCGCTCGGTGAAGGGTCAACTGCGTCCGATCGGGCGCCTGCGGCGAGGAAGATGCCGAGCAGGCCATCCGCATCGAGGTCGCCACAGCCGGGACGCGGCCCCGCCACCACCACCGCCCAGCGGGGCACCCAGCCGTGCGAGCTGTTCGGAGATCATCCCGGAAGTGTCGTGTCGTTCCCCGTATAGCTCTACGGTGGAGATATGACCGCCTTGGAGTATCAGCATGTGCTGGTCGCGCGGGACGGCGACACAGTGCGCATCACGATGAACCGGCCGGAGCGACGCAATACCCTGTCCGGCGAACATCTGGCCGAGTTGCTCGCCTCCTTCCGCGCTGCGGGCGAGACGGACGCCACCGGGATAGTGCTCGGGGCAGCCGGTCCGGTGTTCTCCGCGGGACATGATTTCGCCGATGTCGCCGCACGCGACCTGCTCGGCGTGCGGGAACTGCTCACACTGTGCACCGAGCTCATGTCGACCATCGAGTCGGTACCGCAGGTGGTGATCGCCCGCGTGCAAGGTCTGGCCACGGCTGCCGGCTGCCAACTGGTGGCCTCGTGCGATCTGGCCATCGCCGCCGAATCGGCCGGTTTCGCGCTCCCCGGTGGCAAGGGCGGCTGGTTCTGCCACACCCCCGCGGTGCCGGTAGCCCGCGCCGTCGGCCGCAAACGACTGATGGAACTCGCCCTCACCGGCGACCCGATCGATGCCCGCACCGCCGAACAGTGGGGCCTGATCAACCGAGCGGTGCCGGACGCCGAGCTCGACACCGCCGTCGACGAGTTGCTCGCCCGAGCTACCCGCGGCAGCCGCGGCAGCAAAGCACTGGGCAAACGCACCCTCTACCGCCAGCTCGACCGCCCCGAGGCAGACGCCTACGCCCTCGCCCTGGAAGTCATGGCCGCAGCCGCCCAACTTCCCGGCGCCCGCGAAGGAATGGCGGCCTTCCTGGCGAAGCGCCCACCTGTCTGGCGCGATTAGCGGCGCCGGCGTCTGCCCCTGCCCGCCGGAGACGGCTCGAATCGGCAAGAGCTGGATGTGACGCGTATTCGCTGCTGCCGTCAGCTTTTCATCGGATCGTGGCCCCAGTTCATCAGCGAGTATCGCCATTTGGTGTTCTCGATTTCGCCGGAGGGTCGCTGCTCGAGATGGCGGTGCGCATAGCCGATGACTTTGCGCATGTGCGCGTAATCATCGTCGGTCGGTTTCTTCTTCTCGAGGATGTCCGCGATGCGCCGCCCGCTCGCGTGCCCGGTCGACTCGCCGCCGTCTTTCGGTTTCTGCCCCACCGACTTCGACTCGTCGGTGTCGAGCCACCGGCGCAGTTCTTTCGCCGTCATGTTGACGATGTTGTCGAATTCCGTACGCGTGTCTTTGTCTTCCGTCGTCATGGCGCGGCTCCGATTTTCGATGTCAATCGTCGTGCGGACGTAGCGCGCCGGGCTTGTGCACCGCGTCACGGCCGCTCTTCGCACTGCGCACCCGATACTGCGGATCTTGTTCGGAGGCCCGTACCGTTCGGCCCGCCGCTTCGGTGTCGGACGTGATCACGTCTTCCACCTCGCCCTCGGCGGTACTGCCGTGGCTGTTCCATTCGACTTCGTCGCCTTTGCTGAACGATTGCTTTCCCATAGTCGATTCCTTCCCCATTCCCGCATCCAACGAGGTCGTGTTACCCGCAGTCCGCTCTCGAAAACTGATAGCTGAACCTGTCCTCCTGATCGCCACCCACTCTTTCTGCGGCCAGAACCTCGTGCAGGGCGATGGTGCCGGTTTCGACCCGACGATCCCGTTGTCAGCATCGGCCGCGCGGTTGCGCTAGGAGGTAGTGGTCCGGCGCCAACAGCCTGAGGCGGCGGATTCCGCGACATAGTTCTCGAATGTCCGGGCCGGACGGTGAAGAGCTCGGTGCACGTCATCGGTGGGGGTCGTGCCCGGGCCGCCGTGGGGAAGCCGGGTGAGAATGTCGGTGAGTAGCCGCGCAGCCTCGGGCGAGACACCGAAGCCGATTTGCTGTTCGACGAAAGTCACGGGGTCGATGTCGACGTGGCGGATCGTGCGGCCGATGGTCGCTCCGATCATGTCCACGGCTTCGCCGAAGCTGATCGCCCTCGGGCCGGTCAGCTCGTAGGTGTTACCGCTGTGCCGGTCATCGATCAGTGCTTGCGCCGCTACTTCGGCGATGTCGTCGGCGTCGACGAACGGGGTACGACCGTCGCCGGTGGGGATATGGAGCGCGCCATTGAGAATGCCGGACAGCCAGAAACTTTCACTGAAATTCTGCGCGAACCAGTTGGGTCGCAGAATGGTCCATTCCAGCCCGCTGTCCCGGGTCGCGCGCTCGGCGGCGTGCAGGGGATGATCGGCCTGGTCGGCGGCCGGTGCGGACAGTAGTACGAGCCGCCGGACACCGGCCCCGACCGCCGCCTCGATGAATTTCGGGATACGCGCTCGGCCCTCATCGGTGAATTGCAGGGCCGGTTCCACGAGATAGGCGGAGGTGGCGCCGTCGAGCACGGCCGACCAAGTCGTCGGGTCGCCCAGGTCGAACGACATATCGCCCCCGGTGCGGGCGACCGCCCGTACCGGATGGCCCGCGGCTCGGAGGTGGCGTGCGATCCGTCGGCCGGTCTTACCGGTGCCGCCGAGAATCAGGATGTTGGTCATGGCAATCATCCAATCGAGCAGCAGCCAGACGATCCATGGGAGAAGATCCGGGATTTCTTTGTGATCGTCTAACGTTGGTCGCTGTGGACGTGCTGAGTGATCTGTTGCATCGAGCGCGAGTGGGCAATACCGAGGTACGCCAGCTCATCCAGCGGCCGCCGTGGTCGCTGACCTTCGCCGCATCCGGACATCCAGCGCTCGCTGTCGTCGCGGTGCTGGGCGGTCCGGCGCACTTGCGGCTCGACGATGCCCACACGACAAAGGTGCCGGTGCCCGAGGGTGGTATCGCCGTGGTGAAAACGACCGGCGGATATACGGTTGCCGATAGTCCGACCACCCCGCCTCAGATTTTGATCGAGGAGGGGTGCAAAGTCGTCCTCGACCACAGCCGGGAACCGGGCGCGCTCCGGAATATGGGCCCACGCACCTACGGTGACGGTCTGCCAGGAGCCACGACAGTGCTGCGTGGCTCCTTCGTACTTCATGGCGACGTGGGCGAGCGAGTACTCGATCTGCTGCCACCCGTGGCGGTCGTACCTGCCGGATCACGGACCAGCGCCGCGTTGCATCTGCTCACCACCGAAGCCGCCCGGGACGAGCCGGGACAAGACGCCGTCCTGCATCGGTTGCTCGATCTGGTGCTCGTGCTGGCGCTGCGCGCCTGGTGGGCCGCGCCCGGCGCGACGCCACCCGGCTGGTATCACGCGATGATCGACCCGCGGATCGGCCGTGCTCTCCACGCGCTCCACAACGATCCGGCCCACCGCTGGACCGTTGCCGCGTTGGCCGAGGAGGCCAACATGTCCAGAGCCTCCTTCGCCGCGCGCTTCACCGCCCTGCTCGGACGCCCGCCGCTGACCTATCTCACCGATTGGCGAATGACTCTGGCCGCGGACGCCCTGCGCGATACCGACGCCACCATCGCGACCATCGCTCATCATGTCGGATACCACGACGCCTTCGCTTTCAGCGTCGCGTTCAAACGCGCCCGCGGGGCCGGGCCCTCGGCCTGGCGGCGCCGGCAGACCATGCGTCCACCGCCAGACCGAGACAACCATTGACCGCCTTACCCCGCTGTCCCCGGTGCACTCGCGGGGTCCGGCGGCCAGTCGGCGAATCAGCCCGCTGCGGCGCCGAACCACCGGGGCAGGTGCTCGAGCAGATCCTGCTGGTCTGCACCGACCCAGGCCACGTGGCCGTCCGGCCGCAGCAGCACGGCGGGCACCTCCAGTTCCTCGCTGACATCGACGACGTGGTCCACCCGATCCGCCCACCCCGTTACCGAAAGCCGGCCGGTCTGGTCGAGCAGCAACCCACGCCCGCCGTGCATCAGTTCGTAGAGACGACCCCGCTTCAGCCCGACGTCCCGCATCCGCCGGCCGAGCAGGTCGTGCCCCTCGCCGAAGTCGTAGCGGACCCCGACCGCGGTGATGATCTCGGTGATATACCGGTTGACCTCCTCGAAGTCCATCAACTTCGAGAACAGCTCGCGCAGCGCGGTCGCGCCCGGATCGGTTCCCATCAGCGTGATCTGCGCGCGGGTGTTCTCCAGCACACGCGCGCCCACCGGGTGTCGTTCGGCGTGATAGGTGTCGAGCAGTCCCTCCGGCGCCCAGCCGTTCACCTCGGCGGCCAGTTTCCAGCCGAGGTTGAACGCGTCCTGGATGCCGAGGTTCATCCCTTGCCCGCCGGTCGGCGGATGGATGTGCGCAGCGTCGCCGGCCAGCAGCACCCGGTCGACCCGGTAACGCTCGGCCTGCCGCGTAGCGTCGCCGAAGCGGGACAGCGAGCGCGGGGAGTGCACCCCGAAGTCGGTGCCCGAGAACGCCTGCAGTTGCCGCTTGAACTCCTCCAGGGTCGGGGCCGCACGATCGTCCGACACGCCCTCGGCAGGCACGACGATACGGAACAGCCTTCCGTCGTCACCGGAGCGGGCGGCGCCGAACCGCTTCTGCGTTTTGTGGACTTCCTCGACGATCGCGGCCACCTTCGCCGGGTCCTCGGTCACCTCCATTTCACCGAGCAACGTCTCGACTTTGGTGGGTTCGCCGGGGAAGCCGACGCCGAGCAGTTTGCGCACCGTGCTGCGGCCGCCGTCGCAGCCGACGAGGTAGCGCGAGCGTAGTTGCGTGCCGTCGGCCAACGCGACGGTCACCCCGTGCTCGTCCTGACTCAGCCCCACCACTTCGCAGCCGCGCCGGATCTCGGCGCCGACCTCGAGGGCGTGCGCGTTGAGCAGCCGTTCGGTGACGGGCTGTGGAGTGGCGAGGCCGTACGGGTGCGCCGTGTCCAACCGTTCCGGCCACGGCTTGACGATGCCGCCGAAAAGACCGCCGACTTGGAACTTTTTACTGACCGCGAGGAACCGGTCCAGCAGGCCGCGCTGGTCCATCATCTCGACACTGCGCGCGTGTAGGCCCTGCCCCCGGGACAGCGTGGACGGTTCCATCTCCTTCTCCAGTACCAGCGTGTGCACGCCGTGCAGCCGCAACTCGCTGACCAGCATCAAGCCGGTCGGTCCGCCGCCGACAATGATCACGTCAAACATGAACCGCCCATCCGTTGGTGTCGCATCTCGGCCAGCTGGTCCGGCGGAAATCCGCGAGCGCACGTGCCTCGCGAATCGCCGATTTCCGCAGGTTCTGGCTTCGGCCGAAGATTTTGCAGCACGACCCGGCCCTTGCCGCAAGTCCCCCAGTGCGATATATGTTAAAAGGGAAGAGCAATTGGTTCTTCCCCGTCCGCGCCCGGTATGGACATCGTGGCAGCACCCATCCCCCATTCGGCCAGTGCGTTCGCTTCGGTGTGGCAGGAAGCATCAACCCACGCGTCGGGTGGCCGGTCCACGCTTCTCGACCTCAGCATGCCTCGCAGGGTCGGCGCGTCCGCCGTGTAGATGAGCCGAAGCGGAATCTGCCGACAATATTCGGTCCGCAGCTGATGTGACCCACGAATACAGGGTCGTCCCAGCGGAATTGGCGACGGTGGCGCCCGGCTATTCGACGCCGAGCGCCACCTCGGTCGACTTGATGAGGACTTTGACGCGTGTGCCTTCGGTGAGTCGCAGGTCTTCGACTGCGTCGCGGGTGATCGAGGAGGTGATCTCGTCACCCCCGGTGAGCCGGACCCGGACCACGGCCATGGCTTCGCCGCGGGTGATCGAGACGACGGCGCCGTCAAGTTGATTGCGGGTAGATAGCTGCATGCCGGTGATGGTACGCACGCCCGGCCCGGGTGGCGGGGATTGCCGACGGGGGTGTCAGTAGGCGTCGCGGACGTGACAACCGGCTACCTCACCTCCGCCCGAAACCGGGCTTGCTCGACACGACGGTGGATATGCCGTCCGCGTGCTCGAAATGTGCAGCGGGCTGCTGTCCGTGCGGCTGCCGGAAGCGGTGAGTTCCGATCAGTATCGGTCGACGGCGGGCGGCGTCAACGTCGAATCACGCAGCGGCCCGATCGTTTCCTCGAACGCCTTCTGCCACGAACCGTCGGCCACCATTTGCTCGAGCGCGTCGTTGATCTTGTTCCGGGTTTCCTGGTCGCCCTTCTTCAGGCCGATACCGTACTTCTCGGTGGTGAACGTGTTGCCGACCAGCTTCAGTTCCCCTGACGCCTGCCCCGCGAAACCGGCGAGGATGATGTCGTCGGTGGTCACCACATCGACCGAACCGCGGCGCAGAGCTTCGATGCACTGCGAGTAGGTGTCGAGCTCCACCAGCTGAACATCTTTGGCGTAGTGATCCTTGACGTATTGCGCCGGGGTGGAGCCTTTGACCGAGCAAAGTTTCTTGTTGCCGTTCAGCGACTCGACACCGGTGATATCGGTGGTCTCCTTCTTCACCAGCAGCGCCTGCCCGGCCACGAAATACGGTCCGGCGAAGTCGACTTTCTCCTTGCGCGCGTCGGTTATCGAATAAGTGGCGACGATGAAGTCCACCTCGCCGTTCATGATCATCGTCTCCCGCCGGGCCGACGGCGTCTCTTTGAAGGTGATGCCGTCGGGCCGCACGCCGAGCTTGCTCGCTACGTACTTGGCGATCTCGACGTCATACCCTTGGTAGGAGCCGTCCGCTTCACGGAATCCGAGTCCTGGCTGGTCGAACTTGATGCCGATGGTCAGCTTGCCGTCCCGCACGTGATCGGCGGTGGTCGCGGGGTCGCTGCCGCCACCGCAGGCGGCGGCGACGAGGGCGACGGCGATCGCCCCGATACCGAGGCGAAGTGTTCGGGTGATCCTCATCGAATTCGGCTCCTTCTCACGGTGAGCTGCCGGTCCGGGGGCCGACGACACGTCATCTTTCCCGGAACATCGATCGCCCGGCTCGACTGTCCCTCCCGCCAGTGGAAAGTTCGGGGATGTGGCCGCACGCGCCGGAAGTGCACGGCGTCGTTCAGGCCGACGACGCGGCCCCGACGACCGTTATCGGCACTTCCGGGCTTTCACGAGACGGTTGGAAGTTGTCGCGCCACAGACGTACAAGCGACCACGCGGTTGCCCAGAGCAGCAGGCCGTTGCGCACTGCCAGGACCACTACTCCCGGTCCGCTTCCGGTGGCGACCCGGTCGTAGAGGAACGGGAACTCCACCTGACTCGCCAGTGCCGTCGCGAGTACCAGCACCAGCACAGGCCGCTGCGTGGTGCGCGGGTCGAGCGCGCAGACCGCGGCGACCCCGACCGCCCACACCAAGTACTGCGGGCTGAGCACCCGACTGGCCGCCAAGGCGAGCAGCACCGCCGCCAATGCCAGATCCGTCGCCGGAGGACGCACGCGCCACCAGGTGATCAGCAACACCGCGCCGCCGATGATCATGACGGCCACGCATCCCCTGGCCACGGTGGACACCGCAGGGCCGGACAGCTCCTCCGCCCCATAACGATGCACGATGGTCCAGCCGCCGTTCATCAGCCGAGCAACCAACAACGGTGTGGCAGCGACGGATTCGATCTGCAATCCCCGCTTCGACTGAAACTCCAGAAACGACCACGCGCCCGGACCCAACGCGGTCAATCCCGCCATTGCAACCAGGCCGGCGCAGGCCGCCGCCGCGCTCATGCGCCACAGCGTCCGTCGGCGCAGCCCGAGCACGACCACCACCGGCCACAGTTTCAGCAACACACCCGCGGCGGCGGCCACGCCTGCCGCCGCCGGTCGGCGCGCTGACCACAACAGTGCCGCGATCGCGGTCGCGGCTACGATCAAATCGAATCGGCCGTAACAGACCCGGCCAAGCAAGGCCACTCCGAGCGTCCAAATCCACGGCCCGGCCTGCGCTGTCCGCAGCCCGTCAGCCCGCGCCGCCCTGATCAACAAGCTGAGCACACCGGCGTCCGCTGCCGCGACCAGCGCGAAGAACAACCAGTTGTAGCCCAACCCACCGCCGATCAGCCAGGGCACCACCAGCAACGCACCCGCCCCGGGCGGGTACTGCCAGCGTTCGTCGTCCAACGGGAAAGCGTTCTGGTGCACGATATGTTCGGCCCACGCGCCGTACAGGGTCAAGTCCGCCGCCGAGGCATCCCAGACGCTGTGCGGCAACGCCGTCACACCGGTGAACACCACCATCAGTAATCGAGTAACCACCCAAACGACCCACAACCTCGACACCGACGACAGCTCGCGCACAAGGTCGCAGCCTAACCGTCCTGCGCAATGAGCAAGGCGCCCACGGGTATTCGGAGACGACGATGGTCTTACATTCCGGTTCGTGCGGTGATGCGGCCTTCCTGGATCGCGCGCTCGAGTTCGGCATGGTCGCGCGCGTTCTGGTCGGCGTAGGTTTCGGCGTATTCCGCCATGGCATGGTCGAACTCGTCTGTCGTGCCGAGGTACGAAGCGATCGCTATCCGGTCGCCCGCGCGGGCGTGTGCGTAAGCCAGCACCCGCCCGCACAGTCGGCCGTAGAGTCGCAGTCCCTTGGGACCCATGGTCTCGATCACCGCCGAGCCCTTGCCGTCGCGTAGCTGCCGGAAGTAGAAGTCCCGCTGCTCGCCGTCGATGTCGGGACCGTGTTGCCAGCCCAGCAGGATGTCGCTCGCCGCCTGCATCAGCCGCTGCCCACGCACTACCCGCTCCCCTTGGTTCGGATACGACGGGCCCGCCAGATACCGTGCCAATACCGACGGTTGGGCCTCTTTCGCCTGCAGAAACAACGGATCTCCGTCGACTCCCAGCATCAGGACGATCCAAGCGCGGGTGCCCACGCTCCCCACGCCGACCACCTTGCGCGCGGCTTGCGTGAACTCGAATTGGTCCAGCAGCGCGCGGCGATTGTCCTGCAGAGTCGCACGGTAATCGCTGAGACGTTGGCGTAGTTCGCGATACAGCTGCTCGGCGTCGACATCGGCGAAGAGTTCCTCGAGCGGGACGAGTAGGGGCGGATCGCTGATGATCCGCGGCCTGCCGTCGACACGGGTGGTCAGCTTCGCCAGGGCGTGGTGGCTGTCGTGCGTCCGCGACTTCGCGAGCGCCTTGCGCACCCGCTCCTGGGTCGAGGTGTCCAGCTCGTCGCGCAATTCGGGCAATTCGGCCGTGGGATCGATGCGCGAGTACCACACGGCTGTGGTGCTCCGCTCGGCTTGGTCCCGCATCGTGGTCCGGTATTCCGCCGCACACGCTAGCGTGACTTTCAGCCGCTGTCTGGCGGAGAAGCCGTTCTCTCCGGCGGCGACCGCCAGGCTGGTGACGAGCCGTTTGACATCCCATTCGAACGGACCGGGGTATGTCTCGTCGAAATCGTTGATGTCGAAGGCCAGGCGGCGTTCGGGTGTCGCGAAGATTCCGAAATTGCTCAGGTGGGCATCACCGCACAGTTGAGTGTGCAGCCCCGTCGTGGGCGCTCGGGACAGATCGTCCGCCATGACCAGGGCCGCGCCGCGATAAAAGGCGAACGGTGAGTTCGCCATGCGGCCGTACCGCACTGGAACCAGTTCCGGAATCCTGGATCGAGCCTGCCGATCGAGCAGGTCGACCGGGTCCCTGCCGGTGGCGTCGTGTTCGGCGAGAGCGGCGAAAGGGGTAGTCCGCCGAGCGGATTCACCCTGCTCGGCACGTTCGGCGCGGGTGGCGATCCGATCGTTCACCGCGGCCGTCCGGTGGGTCACGGTGCGACCGGCTCGAACGGGCGCGTTTCATCGTGACCGAGGCGGACGACGCCTGCCGACGATTCCTGGACTTCGTTCCACGCTCCCGGCAGGTCACGCAGCGGCTCGGAGACCACGAACCGGGCCTCCTCCCCCAGCGCGCGGAGAGCTTTCACCTCCGGATGCAGGGCGCGCACTTTCGCGACATCGTTGGAATAGAACAGCGATCGCGTCTGCCGCTCGGTGGAATACCGGAAGAACCACATGGATTCGCCGTCGGTGGTCGCGACGGTCATCTGTACCGGAGCCTCGACCTCGTGCGCCCGGCCGACGTCTTCTACGAGGCCGACCGCGCGGGCGACCGCCTCGAACGGGTCGTGGACGAGCCCGAAGGTCAGGGCAAGGAAGAAGAGCAACTCGGAATCGGTAGATCCCTCGATGTCGGCGAACAGGAGCGGATCGACCGCCGTCATCAGATCACGCTTGCACTGGCGGAACCCGCGCAGCGCTCCGTTGTGCATCCACAACCAGTGCCCGTGCCGGAACGGGTGACAGTTGCTGCGCTGCACCGAGGTCCCGGTCGACGCGCGCACGTGCGCGAAGAACAGCGACGTGCGCACCGCGCCCGCGATCTCCCGCAAGTTGCGGTCGTTCCATGCCGGTTCGGTGTTCTTGAACACCGAAGGTCGCGGGCCATCGCCGTACCAGCCGATCCCGAAGCCGTCACCGTTCGTGGTCGTCGCACCCAGTTGGGAGTGCAAGCTCTGGTCGATCAACGAATGCGTCGGCCGGAACAAAAGGTCCTCGGCCCGGATCGGCTCCCCTGAATAAGCCATCCACCTGCACATATATCGATTGAAGCAGAGCAGGCGTGGTTCGGCCACAGCATCCGCGCGATCAGTGGGTCATGATCACCTTGACCACCACGACGGTGGTGGCCGCAACCGCCAGCAGCAGGGCCTCGAGCAAGGTCGAACGTCGGGGACGCGCACCGTTGAGCCGCTCGATGACGAACACGATTCCGCCGATCCGGATCAGCATGACCACCTCCGCGAGCAGCTGCGCAGTGCGCGGTGCGAGCCATCCGAGACCGGCGATGCCGAGGATCACGCAAGGTAGCACCGCCGAGCTGAGGATCGGCACGGAGTCCCGCATGTCCATCCAGCGCTCCCGAGCGGAGATCGGACGGTTCTGCTGGACGCTCTGGCCGACCCCTTCGGCGAAAGAGTGTGCGATGAACGTCGAGAAAGCCGTTCCGAGGACGATCAAGATGCCGACGTGTTCGGCGGAGGTCGTCACCGGTATCAGCGCCGCGAGTATCAGCACGTTCCCGTAGACGTAGGCGCTGATCCGGCTGGCCGCATTGCGGCGGTCCAGTGGAGCGCTCCGGGAGAACAGCGGTCCGTGTAGGAGTGCATGTCTGCTGGCTTCCATCGACCTCTCACCGAGTTCGTCGCCGGGCCATCCGTCTTTCCGAGTCGTGCCGAGCCCGCGGCAAGGCCTACTAAATAGTAGCCAGAAGATCGCTGGAGATTATGCTGAACACCGGCGCGCGGCGACGTATGCGGGCTCTGTTGTTCCAGGTTTTCGGTACGTCCCATGCGGATCAGGCAAGACGCCCCGTCAGACCGATGCATCGCTCCGTGCATCGCCGATGAGAGAGGTGACCGGCAAATGTCAGCAACTAATGACCATTCCGTCAAGCAGGCGGTCGCGGCCACTACTTCGATCGGCGCCGCGGTCCTGCTGTTGGCCGCCGGGCTCCTGTCGATCTTCCAGGGGATCTCCGCGATCGCCAAGGATGATCTTCTGGTCTCCGGAACGAATTACACCTATCAGTTCAGTGCCACCACCTGGGGCTGGATCCATCTCGTTCTCGGCATCTTGGTGGTGATCGCGGCGGTCGGGCTGATCGCCGGCGCTATGTGGGCGAGGGTCACAGCGGTGTTCCTCGCCGCGCTGTCGATCCTGGCGAACTTCCTGTGGCTGCCGTACTACCCGTGGTGGTCGACCATCGTCATCGCCTTGGACGTCGTCGTGATCTGGGCGGTCACGACCTGGGAGCCGAGCCGCATGTGACCGGCAGCGGCCGCGGTGCCGGTGCGGGTCAGGTGTCGCGCGACGCCACGGGCGGCGCCGACACCGTGCGGCGGGGCAGCAGCGCCGCGGCGAGCAGTCCGCCGAGGCCGATCGCGGCGAGAACGCTCATCGCGGCGGCGTAGGCGTGACCGCCGGGATCGGCGACCAGGATCGTCCCGGCCACCGCGGTACCGAGCGAGGAACCGAGGTTGGACACGCTGCGCGACAACCCCGAGATCTCGCCCTGCAGTTCCTCACCGAAGCTGGATTGCACCACGTTGACCGACGGGGTGAGCATCACGCCGAGGCCGAGCCCGATCAACAACAGTCCGGGGGCGAACGCCCACGGGTTCAGCGCGCTGCCCGCCAATGCCAGCAGCACCACCACGCCGATGATGGTCACCAGGAAACCACCCATGATGAGGGTGCGCGCGGCGCGGCGCCGCGCCAGTCGTCCGGCCGACAGTGACGAGACCAGCAGGCCGATGGTGGCGGCGGTGAAGATGACGCCGGTCTCAATGGCGTTGTATCCGCGCACAACCTGCAGATACGCCGAGACGACGAACGAGGTGCCCATCAACAGCAACCACTGGATGTTCTGGGTGACCAGGCCGAGGTTGGACGTGCGGTTGCGGAACAAGCCGGTCGACAGCAGCGGCTCATGCCCGGCGCGCTCCTTGTTGCGGCAAGAGACGAAGAACCAGGCGAGGAACATCGCACCGAGTGCCAGCAGCGCCAGCATCAACCAGAAATTGTCGTCGGCGGCCAGAATGCCCATGACGAACAGGATCAGGCCGACCGCCGACAGAATCGCGCCCCCGAGATCGAAAGGCCGCGTGGGGTCCGCGGGCAGCGGGTCGGTAATGCGGCGGCTGAGCAGGATGATCGCCACGATGACGAGAGCCTGGAAGCCGAAGGCGGCGCGCCAGCTCAGCCCGGAGGTGATGAGTCCGCCGATCAACGGTCCGGCCGCGGCGCCGATGCCGCCCATGGCCATGATGGCGCCGAAGGCCCGTGCGCGAGACGACGTCTCGGTGAACAGCAGGGTGCTGAGGATATAGACCGGTGGGATCAGCAGCGCGGTGCCGACACCTTCGAGGATCGAATTGCCCAGGATCAGCACACCGAGCGCCGGTGCGAGAGCGCTGAGCACGGCACCGACGCCGTAGACGGCCAAGCCGACGACGAAACATCGCTTGCGACCGTATCGGTCGGTGAGCTTTCCGCCGGGGATCATCAGCGCGGCCATCACCAGCAGGAAGATCGTGATCGTCACCTGCACCCCGTGCACGGTGGTGTTCAGGTCGGCGCTGATGTCGGTGATCATCACGTTCATGTTCGAACCGGCGAAGCTACAGATGAACTGCGCCAGCGCGAGGGGAAGCAGCACCCCACGCGGTCTGGACCCGGTCGTCTCCGCCATCCGCGCGCCCCGGGTCAGGAACCGTCCGGCCGAGCTTCGGCTCGGTCGAGCTGTTCATCCAGCGCCATCGCCGCGGCGACCAAGGCCAGGTGCGTGAACGCCTGTGGGAAGTTGCCCAATTGCTCGCCGGACGGGCCGATCTCCTCGGCGAAGAGACCGACGTGATTGGCGTAGGTGAGCATCTTGTCGAACGCGTAGCGGGCTTGGGTCAATCGCCCAGCACGGGCCAGCGCCTCCACATATAGGAAACTGCACAGATTGAACGTGCCCTCGACGCCGCGTAAGCCGTCCGGGGAGGCTTCGGGGTCGTAACGGTAGACCAGGCTGTCGCTGACCAATTCCTCGTCCATCGCGTCGAGCGTGCTCAGCCACGCCGGATCCTGCGAGGACAGGAAGCCCATCCGCGGCATGAGCAGCAGCGACGCATCCAGCACCTCGGTGGCGTAGTGCTGCACGAACGCCTGCCGCTTCGAGCTCCAGCCGCGCTCGATGATCTGGTTGAACACGGCGTCCCGTTCCCGTGTCCAGCGCGCGACGTCCGCGGGCCGAGAGTGTTCGATCGCCAGCCGTACACCGCGATCGAACGCGACCCAGGTCATGAGACGGCTGTAGGTGAATTCCTGTTGACCACCACGAGTTTCCCAAATCCCCTCGTCGCGCCGGTCCCAGTTCTCGGTGAGCCAGTCGATCAGGTTCGCGATCGCCCGCCAGCCCGAGATTCCGCCGATATCGGACATCTGCGCCAGCGCGTCGGCCGCCTCACCGTAGATGTCGAGCTGGATCTGATCGGCCGCCGCGTTACCGACTCGCACCGGCGCCGATCCGCGGTAACCCTCCAGATGAGAGAGAATCTCCTCTTCCAGTCGAGGATCGCCATCGATGCGATACATGATCTGCAACGGCTCACCAGAAGTGGTGTCACCGGCTTCCAGCCGCTCGCGCAACCAGCGCCGGAAGGCATACGCCTCTTCGGCGAAACCCAAATCGTTCAGCGCCCGCACCGACAGGGACGCATCCCGGATCCAGGTATAGCGGTAATCCCAGTTGCGTTCGCCGCCCACCTGCTCGGGCAGCCCCATGGTTGCCGCGGCGATCGGCGCCCCGGTGGGCGCATACGTCAGCAGTTTCAGCGTGATCGCCGAACGATTGACCATGTCCCGCCAGCGACCCCGATACGTGGACGATCGTAACCACGTCTGCCAGAACGCGCGGCACGCGTCCAACTCCGCGAGCACAGCCTGCCGCTCCGGGGGCGCCGGTGCGGCGCCCCCGCTGTCCGTGCTCGTCAACACGAGCACCGCCGTCTCCCCTGCCGAAAGGGTGAAGCGCGCGGACACATCATCCCCTTCGGCGCGCAACGCCACCGGGTCGGTTGCCTGCAGGCGCAGATCGGTGCCCGGCCCGCGAAAGGTCACCGACCGGTGATCGTGCACTGTGAGGGTGTGGGCGGCGCGCGCATAGTCGAACCGTGGTCGGCAGCTGAGCGCGAACGGCAGAGTGCCCCGCACCACCCGCGCAATCCGCACCAGCCGATGCCGGTCGATCGGGGCGCGATCGCGGATCGGCTCCATGAAATCGATGACTTCGCCGACCCCGCTCTCGGCCATGAACCGGGTGACCAGCACGGCCGTGTCCGACAGGTACAGCTGACGAATCGTCACCTCCGCCTCGGCCAGATCGGCGGACAACTGACAGCTACCACCACGCTCGCTGTCGAGCAGTGCGGCGAAGACGCTCGGCGAGTCGAATCGCGGAGTACACCACCAGTTGATGGTGCCCACCGAGGACACCAACGCCACGGTCTGTAGATCACCGACAATGCCGTGCTCCGCGATCGGTGGATACGCGTTCATGGCAATCCTCCAGTGGCATCGACCGAACGGACAACTCAGCCCAGCGCAACCGATCGCCGCATCCCTCATTCGAGAGATGCGACCCTCACAGTGTGCTCCATGCCGACCGAAAAAGTGAACAGCTTATACATAGCAAATCTGAAACAGGCGACTACGACGTATCGCCCCGACCTACCCGCGCCTGTCGCTCAGCTCGCTTCCGACTGGACAGCCGCAGCGGAGACCATCGGCTTGCAATTGGCCGCAGCGCATCTCGGCGGCTCGACCGACGACACGGCGGCTGGACGCGGCCACTGGATCATGCCGGGTAGGAACGAGTTTCGGTGGCCTTCACCGCAGCCCACAGCCGCTGGCCCGGACGCAGTCGCAGCTCGGCGACGGTGGCCGGTGTGATGTCGGCGAGCACGGGCGGCGCGCCGTCGAGACGAATCCGGGTGATGTGCGCGTGTTGCTCGATGCCGGTGATCGTGACCGGCCAGCTGTTGCGGGGGCTGCCGACGGGTTGTTCCGGATGCAGGCCCACCGCGTTCGGGCCGAAGGCCACATGGACCCGCCCCTCCGCGGGTTCGGCGATGGTGAGGCTGCCGCCACCGTCCAGGTCGACAGTCGTGCCGCGAGCCGTGCCGCGGTAGAGGTTGAGGCCCATCAAAGTCGCCACGTAGTCCGAGCGTGGTCTCGCCGCGACCTGCGCGGGCGGTCCTTGCTGGACGATCTTGCCGTCTTCGAGGATGATCAGCCGGTCGGCGAGGACCATGGCGTCGAGGGGGTCGTGGGTCACCAGAACGGTGTGGCCGGGGTAGTCGCGCAGATGGTGGGCGAGGTCCGAGCGCACTTGGACCCTGGTGCCGGCGTCGAGTGCCGCGAGTGGCTCGTCGAGCAGCAACAGCTGCGGCTCGGTGGCCAGCGCGCGGGCCAAGGCGACCCGTTGCGCCTGTCCTCCGGACAGTGCCCGGGGTTTGCGAAGTGCGTAATCGGCCAGTCCGACCCGCGCGAGCCATTCGGTGGCCCGCTCCCGCGCGACGGCACGCCGACATCCGCGGGCGCGCAGCCCGAATGCGACGTTCTCCAGTGCCGACAAATGCCCGAACAACAGGTAGTCCTGGAACACGACGCCTACCTGTCGGCGTTCGGCGGGCACGAACGCCGACGGTGGCGCGTCCCAGGTGGTTCCGTCCAGCCGGATGTGCCCGCCGGTCAGCGCGATCAGCCCCGACAGGGCTCGCAGGGCAGTGGTCTTGCCCGCCCCGTTCGGTCCCAGCAGAGCGGTCACCTCGCCCGGTGCGGCGGCGAGAGGCAGTTCGAGCGCGAAATGCCCTCGGTCGATCCGCAGGTCGGCCTCCAAGCTCATATCGCTCCCCGGATCCACCGTTCGCGCAACGCGACCAACACGGTGACCGAGACGGCCAGCAGAACAAGGCTGAGCACGATCGCGGCGTCCGGATCGGTCTCCAGCGCGAGATAGACCGCCAGCGGCATAGTGGTGGTGCGGCCAGGGAAGTTACCGGCGAAGGTGATGGTGGCGCCGAACTCACCGAGCGCACGGGCCCAGCACAGCACCGCGCCCGCGACCACTCCGGGCAACACCGACGGCAGGGTCACCCGGCGGAAGGTGTACCAGCGGGTGGCGCCGAGCGTGGCGGCCGCCTCCTCGAAGCGAGGATCGGCCGCCCGCAGCGCTCCTTCGACGGAGATCACCAGGAAAGGCATGGCCACGAATGCCTCGGCCACGATCACCCCGGCGGTGGTGAACGGCAGTGCGACACCGAACCATTCGTAGAGATACCGCCCGATCAGCCCGCGCCGTCCCAGCACCAGCAGCAGTGCGACACCGCCGACCACCGGCGGCAGCACGAGCGGCACGGTGACCAAGGCCCGGATCAGCCCGCGCCCCGGCAGTTCGGCGCGCGCCAGCACCCAGGCCAGCGGGATGCCGAGGACCAAGCAGATCGCCGTGGCCGCGGTCGCGCACACCAGCGAAAGCCGCAGTGCCTGGCCGACTTCGACGCTGAACAGCCGATCCGGCATGGTCGCCCACGGCGCTCGCGCCAGCAACCCGATGAGCGGTAGGACGAGGAACGCCAGCCCGCAGCCTGCGGGCAGCATCAGCGCGACCGGTCGCCGCCCGAGCACCGCCCGCCGCCGCGAGGGCGCGATCACGGCGTGTCGAATCCCGCCGCGGCGAAGACCGTCTCGGCCTTGTCCGAGGTCACGAAGTCGACGAACGCCGCCGCGGCGGCCGCGTTCGGCGCGTGCGCCAGCGGCGCTACCGGGTAGTCGTTGATCGCCTTGCCGGACTCCGGGAAATCGATGCCCTCGACCTTGTCGCCCGCCGCCTTCACGTCGGTGCGGTATACCAGCGCCGCGTCGACCTCGCCGAGCGTCACCTTGGTCAGCACCGCCTTCACGTCCTGCTCGCGGGTATCGGGTTGCGGGATGATGTTCGCCGTCTCGAACACCGTCTTGGCCGCCGCGCCGCAAGGCACCTGCTCCGCGCACAGCGCGAGCTTGGGCGCGGTCCTGCCGAAATCGGCCAACCCGGTGACGTGTCCCGGATTGCCCTTGGGCACCGCGATCTCGAGCCTGTTGCGCACGAAGGTGACCGGCGCGGCGGTGACTTCGCCCTTGTCGCGGAGCTGCTGCATGTTCTTCGGCGCCGCCGAGGCGAACACGTCGGCCGGTGCGCCTTGATCGATCTGTTCGGCGAGCGCCGAACTCGCGCCGAAGCTGTAGATCACCTTCACGCCCGGGTGCGCGGCCTCGAACTGTTTGCCGAGTTCGGTGAACGTCTCGATCAGCGAGGCGGCGGCGAACACGGTCACCGTGCCCGAGACATGCTCGGCGCCGGTGTGTTCGGTCATATCGTCCGAACCACAGCCGGCCGCGGTCACCACAGCCACCACCGTCGCGGTGGCGACACCCCACTTGCGAATCATCCTCATCCTCGTCAACTCTCCGGTATCTCCACGACGACGTGCGTGGACTTCACCGATGCGACAGCGACGCTGCCGACTTCCAGACCGAGCTCGTCCACCGATTCCCGGCTCAGCAACGACACCAGCCGGAACGGTCCGGCCTGCATCTCCACCTGCGCCATCACCGTGTCCTTGACCACCCGGGTCACGATCCCGCGCATCCGGTTGCGGGCCGACGCCGCGACCGTCGCACCGGGTGCGGGCGCCTCGGCAGTGGCGCGCAGGAACTCGGCGAGCTCGCGGCCGCTGACACCCTTGCGGCCGTTGTCCAGCTGAATCGCGGTCAGACGGCCCTGATCGATCCATCGACGCACCGTGTCGTCGCTGACACCCAGCAACGCGGCGGCCTCACTGATCCGTAGATTCGACACAAGCGACAGTTTATTGCCGCATTCACGGTAAAGATAGTCGGTCAGATCCGCTACTTCGAGTACTCTCGTTCGCCCGCGCCCGGCGGCTTCTCGTGACGGCAGGGCGTTGTCGATGTCTTCACAAGCCGGACTGCGCCGCGGTGCGGCGATGTCACCTGCCCGTCGGAGTGGAGCGTCCCTGTCGATGCGGCAATCCGACGGCTATACGGTCGTGGTAGGCCACCGCTCGCGCAGTCGTGGCGCATGGCAGACGACAAGGAACCCGAGCGACATGTCGATATCGAAGAAGGCGCATCCGGACGCGTGCACGCAGGAATTGGTGGCCGCCTGCCGTGCGGAGATCCCCGCGCTGACCGATCGGCTGATCTCGGAGATCTTCACCGAAAACCCCGAATGGACCGATTATTCGCGGGTACCCCGCGCGGATCTGGTCGACGGCTGCCGCCGGTACGTAACCCGCATCCTCGACCGGTTGGGCGCTCCGACGACCGCGTTCGACGACGATGTCGCCGCGTCCATCGGCCGCCGCCGTGCCGAGCAGGGCGTGCCGCTGGAAGCCATGTTGCGCACGTTCCGGCTCGGCGGCCGGATCGTCTGGGAGGTCCTGCTCGACCGAGCGGACGATCTCGCTCCCGGCGAGATCCGCGCGGCGGGCACCGCGTTGTGGGCCGTGATCGACGGGCTGTCCACGTCGCTGGTCACGTCCTACCGGAATACCGAATTGGAGCAGTTGCGCAGCGACGAACGCCGTCGGCACGCCCTGATCGAGGACCTGCTCGCCGGCCGGGGCAACGACACCACCTTCGCCGCGCGCGCCGCGCGTGAGTTGAACCTTCCGGCCGGTAGCGACTATCTCGTCGTCGTCGCCTGCGATGCGGGCGAGGCGATGCACACCGGCACCGAGGCGGCCTTGGCCGCGGTCGGCATTCGTTCGGTGTGGCACGATCGCGTCGACTCGACGGTCGGGCTGATAGCGGTCGAGCGCCACGACGTCGCCTCGGTGTTGCGACGGATCGAACCGCACGTTCGCGGACGAGCAGGCGCCTCGCCGACCGTCGGCGGCCTGGCGCAGGTCGGCACCGCACACGGCTGGGCACTGCTCACCCTGCAAACCTTGCCCGAGGACGCGACGGGACTCGTGCCGCTGCACCAACGCTTCCAACATGCGCTGTTGCTGCGCTCGACCGACGTGACCGACATGCTGGTCGCCCACACCCTCGGTCCGGTACTCGCGCTGCCCGCCGCCGAGCGCACGACCTTGCTCGACACGCTCGCGGCATGGTTGGCGCACGACTGCTCGGCGGCCCATGCGGCGATACGGCTGCACTGCCACCGCAATACCGTGATCAACCGCCTCCATCGCGTCTCGACCTTGCTCGGCCGCCCGCTCGAAGGCCAGCGCAGCTATGTGGAACTGTCGCTGGCCCTGGCCGCCCTCGACCTCGACCGGACGGCGGAGAGAGCCTGATCCGACCTCATCGGATTGGGCGCTGCGCCCAATCCGACGATTGCACTACTGGGCTTCGTGGCAATTGTCTGTGCAGTTCGCTACGGCAACACTCGATAGCGATGATTCGCCCCACAACCGGAGGCGGATCGGATCATCGAGGACGAGGAGCACCACGAGTGCCGGATTTCGATCTACTGGTGGTCGGCGGCGGCCCGGGCGGGTACGTCGCCGCCATCCGCGCGGCCCAGCGCGGCCTGCGGGTCGGCTTGGTGGAGAAGGAGCGCCCGGGCGGCGTCTGCCTCAATTGGGGCTGCATTCCGACCAAGGCGATGCTGCGGTCCGCCGAGATCTTCCAAACCGTCACCGCCGCAGCTGATTTCGGCGTATACGCCGACAACGTGCGCTATGACTTCGCCGCGGTGCGGCAGCGCAAGGACGGCATCGTCAAGCAACTCACCGACGGTGTGGCGAGCCTGCTCGCCGCGAACGGCGTGACGGTGATCGAGGGACACGCCCGCTTCACCGGTCCGACCAGCGTCGAGGTATTCGAGGCGGGACAATCGCCGATCTTCCCCGGCGGCCCCCGCTACGCCGCCGCTCCGACAGCCACCGCCACCCGGACGATCAGCGCGAGCGACGTGATCATCGCGACCGGATCGGTGCCCGCTCGGCTGCCGATTCCGGGCGCGGATCTGCCGGGCGTCATCACCTCCGACGGCGCGTTCGGGCTGACCGAGGTGCCCGAACGCCTCGTCGTCATCGGCGGCAGCGCGGTCGGCGCGGAATGGGCCAGCCTGTTCGCGAGTTTCGGCAGCCGGGTCACCGTCGTCGAGCTACAGGACACCCTGGTGCCGCTGGAGGACGCCGACGTCGGCGCCGCCCTGGGACGGTCGTTCACCAAGCGCGGCATCACCGTGCTCACCGGCTCGACCGTCGAAGCCATCGCGCGAACCGATGCCCTGCGCGTCACCGTCGCGGGCGAGCACGCCGGTGAACTCGACGCGGACGTGGTACTTGTCGGCGTCGGACGCCGTCCCAACACCGCCGACCTCGGCCTGGACCGCGCGGGAATCGACACCGACCCGCGGGGATTCATCCCCGTCGACGAACGGCTGAGCACCGGCGTCGAACACGTCTACGCCATCGGTGACGTCACCGGGCGTGCCCTGCTCGCACACGTCGCCTCGCATCAGGGCATCACCGCCGCGGACGTGATCGCCGGCCATCCGGCGCACATCGACTACACCGCGATCCCGGCCGCCACCTTCACCCACCCGGAGATCGCGAGCGTCGGGCTCACCGAGGCGAAGGCCCGCGCCGCCGGGCACGAGGTCGTCACCGCCCGATTCCCCTTCGCGGCACTCGGCCGGGCGAAGACCTTCGGCGAAACCGAGGGCTTCGTCAAAATCGTTGCCGGACAGCGTCATCGAGAAGTGCTCGGGGTGCACATCATCGGCCCGTCGGCCAGCGACCTGATCGCCGAGGGCGCCTTGGCCATTGCGCTGGAGGCGACCCTCGACGAACTCGCCGACACCATCCACGCCCACCCCACTCTCGGCGAGATCGGCATGGAGGCGGCCATGGCCGGACTCGGACTGCCCGTGCACATCCCGCCCCGGAAGCGTTGAGGAGCCTGCCGTGACCACCAGCACCGCATCCCGCAAACCGAGTCGCAAGACGGCTCGGTCGACGGCCGCACACACCTCCGCGCCGGTCGCCGAGGAGCGCAAGAGCGACGCTGCCGAACCCGCACGGACGCAGGACGACTCCGTTCCGGCCGACGCGCGCATCGCCGCGGAGGATCCCGACAGCCTGCGCGGCCTGTACCGCGACATGCTGTTCGTGCGCCGGTTCGAGGAGCGCACCGCCCAAAGCTATCAGCAGGCGAAGATCGGCGGCTACTGCCATCTCAACCTGGGCGAGGAAGCCACCGTGATCGGTCTCGGCGCGGCCATGCGCCCGACCGACTATCTGTTCACCAACTACCGCGAGCACGGATACGCGCTGGCCAAAGGCATCGAGCCCGGCCGCGTCATGGCGGAACTGTACGGCCGCTCCACCGGCACCTCCAAGGGCTGGGGCGGTTCCATGCACATGTACGACACCGCGACTCGCATGCTGGGCGGTTACGCCATCGTCGGCGGCCAGGTTCCGCTGGCCGTCGGCGCGGCGCTGGCCATCGACTACCGCGGCGAGGACGACGTGGTGGTGTGCCAGATGGGTGAGGGCACGACGAACATCGGTGCGTTCCACGAGTCGCTCAACATCGCGGCCCTGTGGAACCTGCCGGTGGTGTTCCTGGTGATCAACAACCAGACCGGCATGGGCACCACGGTCGAGCGCTCCTCCGCCGAGCCGGATCTGTGGAAGCGCGCCGCCGCCTACCGCATGCGCGGGGAGCGTGTCGACGGCACCGATGTGCTCGCCGTCCGCGATGTGGCCGGTGAGTTGATCGAAACCGCTCGGCGCGAGAAGAAACCCGCGCTGCTCGAGGCGGTCAGTCACCGCCTCAAAGGCCACTCCGTGGTCGACCCGGCGAAATACCGTACCGAAGAGGCGGTCTCGATCGCCCGCGGCAACGATCCCATCGTGCGCTGGCGCGACGCGCTGCTCGCCGCCGGTGTGCTGGACGATCGGTCCGTGGCCGCGCTCGAAGCGGAGGTGACGGCCGCGGTCGCCGCGGCGGTCGAATTCGCCGACACAAGCCCCCATCCGGAGCCGTCGAGCCTGTTCGACTACAACTACGCGACGCCCGTGGCGGGCGATTCGCGTCGCCTGCCCGCCGATCCGCTCTTCACCCATTAAGGACATCACCGTGGCTGTCATGACCTATCGTGAAGCGCTGCGCGAGACCCTCCGCGAGGAGATGCGGCGCGACGACGATGTCTTCCTCATCGGGGAGGAGATCGGCATCTTCGAAGGCTCCTACAAGATCACCGCGGGACTGCTGGCCGAATTCGGTGAGAGGCGGGTGCGCGACACTCCCATCGCCGAGGAGGGTTTCGTCGGCGCCGCCATCGGCGCCGCCATGCTCGGACTGCGCCCGGTCGTCGAGATCATGACGATCAATTTCTCACTGCTGGCGCTGGATCAGATCGTCAACCACGCCGCGAAGATCTACGGCATGTTCGGCGGCCAGACCAGCGTGCCCATGGTCATCCGCACCCCGGGCGGCGGCGGGCAGCAACTGGGCGCGACGCATTCGCAGAACGTGGAGTTGTACTACGCCTTCGTGCCGGGCTTGAAGGTGGTCGCGCCGAGCACTCCGGCCGACGCGCGTGCGCTGCTGAAAGCCGCCATCGAAGACGACGATCCAGTGTTGTTCCTGGAGAACCTGTCGCTGTACAACACCAAAGGCGAAGTGCCGGAAGATCTTCCGAGCGCCCAGATCGGCAAGGCCGCGGTCACGAGAACCGGCTCCGACATCACGCTGATCGGGTACTCGCGAATGGCGACGATCTGCTCCGAGGTCGCCGAACGACTCGCCGCCGACGGTTTCTCGGCAGAGGTCATCGACCTGCGCAGCCTTCGTCCGCTGGACCGCGCCACCCTGATCGAGTCCGTCCGTAAGACCGGCTGCGCCGTCATCGGCGAAGACGACTGGCTCACCTACGGCATCGGCGCAGAGGTCGCGGCCTCCATCTCCGACGGCGCTTTCGACTACCTCGACGCCCCGGTCCGCCGGGTGGCCATGGCCGAGGTGCCGCTGCCCTATGCCAAGCCGCTCGAACGACTCGCCCTGCCGTCGGCCGATTCGCTGTACACCGCCGCAGTGGAAACCCTTGCGGCAGTGGGCAAGCGACGCTGAAAGACCAGAGGACATTCATGCCCGAAATCACCATGCCCCGCCTCTCCGACACCATGGAGGAAGGCGTCGTCGTCTCCTGGCTCAAGCAGGTGGGCGATCCGGTCGAACAAGGCGAAATCCTCGCCGAGATCGAAACCGACAAAGCTCTCATGGAGCTCGAGGCGTACGACAGCGGCGTGCTCGAGCAGATCCTCGCCGGTGAGGGCGCGCGGGTGCCGATCGGAACACCCATCGGCGTCATCGGCGACGGCAGCGGAACTACCGCGAGCGGCCCGAACGGGGGTACGCCCGCCCCCGCCGAGGAGCAAGCTGCCGCCGGACACGGTGCGGAGCCGGACACTCGCCCGGTTCCGGCTGTCACAGTGACCGAACCCACCGTCGACTCCCGCGCAACGGTGCAGCGAAAGAAGACGTCGCCGCTGGCGCGCAAGATCGCCGACGAACTCGGCGTCGACATCACCACCGTCGTCGGCACCGGTCCCGGTGGGCGCATCATCCGGCAGGATGTCGAATCCGCCCATCGTGCAGCCGAACTCGATCCGCCGCGGAAGGTCGTCCCCGCTCCCCTGAGCGAGCTTCCCGCTCCGGCCGCAGGCGACTACGAGGAAATTCCGCTGACCACCATCCAGCGTGTCTCGGCCACGCGGCTCACCGAGAGCAAACAACAAGCTCCGCACATCTATCTGACCAACGCGGTCGATGTGACCGACCTCTTCGACTTCCGCGCACAGGTCAACGCCACGCTGGCGCAGACAGGTGTGAAGGTCAGCGTCAACGATCTGCTGCTCAAGGCCGTCGCCGTGACGCTGCGGAAAAACCCCTCGGTCAATGTCTCCCTCGCGGGCGACAAATTGTTGCGGCACCGTGGCATCAACCTCGGTATGGCGGTAGCGACGCCCGCGGGCCTTCTCGTTCCTGTGCTGCGCGACGCCGATCGCAAGAGCGTGTCCGAGATAGCCGCCGAGAGTAGGGACAAAGCCGAACGCGCCCGCGAACGCAAGCTGCGCACCGACGAGATGAGCGGCGGCACTTTCACCATCTCCAACCTCGGTATGTTCGGCATCGAGCACTTCACCGCCGTCATCAACCCACCGGAGGCCGCCATCCTGGCCGTCGGCGCGGCCACGGACGAACTGCGTCTGGACGACGGTGAAGTGGTGACCCGCAAGATTCTGCGGGTCACCATGTCCGCCGACCACCGCGCCATCGACGGAGCCGTGGCCGCACAGTTCCTGCAACAACTGAAGGACCTGCTGGAACATCCACTCCGCATCGTGACCTGACGCTTCGGCGCTCAGCCCACCGCCTTGCGCACCAGTTCCCCGATCCTCGCCTCCTCGGCGGCGGACACCTTCGTCAGCGCGAAGTACGTCGGCCACATAGCGCCGTCGTCGAGGGTGGCGATATCGCTGAAACCGAGAGTCGCGTAGCGCGATTTGAATTTTTCCGCGCTCTGGAAGAAGCACACGACCTTGCCGTCCTTGGCGTAGGCGGGCATGCCGTACCACAGCTTCGGCGACAGATCCGGAGCGCTGGCTCGGACGACGGCGTGCACCCGCTCGGCCATGACGCGATCGGATTCGGCCATTCCGGCGATCTTCTCGAGCACGTCCTTCTCTCCGTCCGCCTTCGTCGCGCGCGAGCCGCGGCGCGCGGCCGTCTTCAACTCTTGGGCGTGCTCCTTCATCGCGGCGCGTTCCTCGTCGGTGAATCCCACCGCGGTCTTGGTCTTGGCGTTGGTGCGGGTGGCGGACTTCTGCGCGGTCATGAGTGTGTCTCCTTCGTCTCGGACAGGGGTGATTTCGATGGTGGTTCGGGCGCTCATCGGTCTTGGATCAGCCCGAGGACGTGGCCGTCGACGTCGGTGACGGTGGCCACCAGGCGGCCGCCGCCGACATCGTGGGCGGACTCCGCCACAGTGGCGCCCGCGGCGGTCACTTCCGCCAGCTTCGCCTCGATGTCCGGCACGTGCCAGTAGGCCACCGGTGCGGTCATTCCCTGCGGACCGCCATTCGGCACCAGCCCGATGTGCTGGCCCTCGGCCTCGAAGCCGACGTAGTAAGGCGAGTCGGTCTGCGGCGGCGTGCCGAGCAAAGCGGTGAACAGCGCCTTGGCTGCCGCCAGGTCGGACACGGGATGCAGCACGGTCTTGATTCCCTGGGTGGGAGAGCTGGTCATGATCACTCCTGAACTCGTCGGTCACTTTGTCCCGGTGTGCCGTTCTGTCGGGCGAACCGGGCGTGCTCACAGCATCTCTCCCGGCGACTCCGACCCACATCCGTGGCGACCACGGAACCGTCCACTGATCGGGCCACCGATCGACTACGGCAGCAACCCGCAACCGGGAACAGACCGAGAAGTATGAGGGCGAAGGGATACGGCAGAATCGGTGCCATGGTGGCGACGGTGGAGATCTCGGCTCGGGAAGCCGAGGTGCTGGCGCTGGTGGGGGAACATCTCAGTAACGCCGAGATCGGGGCGAAGCTGTTCATCTCCGTGCGCACCGTGGAAAGCCACGTCTCCTCACTGCTGCGCAAACTGGAGGTGCCCGATCGGCGGGCACTGGCCCAGCGCGCGTCCGCTTCGGTACGCGACGACCGGCCGCACCCGGCGCCGGTCCTCCCGAGGCCGCTGACTTCCTTCATCGGCCGCGGCCGGGAGCGCGCGGAACTGACCGCGATGATCGGCGAATACCGGCAGGTGACCGCGGTCGGTCCCGGCGGAGTGGGCAAGACCCGGCTTGCGCTGGCCGTCGCGGCGGAGATGGCCGCTGCGTACACCGACGGGGTGTGGTTCGTCGACCTGGTGCCGGTCACCAGCGCGGACACCGGCGTGATCGCCGGTACGGTCGCCCTCGCGCTCGGCCTCGGCGAGCAGCCCGGCCGTGGCATGGACGAGTCTGTGCTCACCGCGCTGGCCGACCGGCACGCCTTACTGGTGCTGGACAACTGCGAGCATGTGCGCGACGGGGTGGCGCCGTTCATCGAACGACTGCTCGCGACATGTCCGCGATTGACGGTGCTGGCGACCAGCCGGGCCCGGCTGATGGTGCCGTTCGAGCGGGTGTACACGGTCGCGCCGATGTCCTTGGCCGGCGATGGCGACTCGGATGCGGTCCGGCTGTTCATGGACCGCGCGGCGGCCGGCGGCTGGCCGCCGAATCACGCCCTTCGCGACCAGGTCGCCGCCTTCTGCGAGCGACTCGATGGTGTGGCGCTGGCGATCGAGTTGGCTGCCGCACGCTGGACGACGCTCGGGCTGGATGGTCTCGAAGCCGGACTGTCGGACCAGCTCAGGATGCTCGCCGGGGGACCGCGCGCCGAGGACCGGCACCGGTCGGTGCGGGCAGCGCTGGACTGGAGCCACGCCTTGCTGGAGCCGGACGATCGAGTGCTCCTGCGCCGGGTGTCGGTCTTCATGGGTGCGTTCACCGTCGAGGCGGCGGCGCAGGTAGCGGCGTCCGAGAAAGCCGTTGTCGCAGACGGATTGGCCCGACTCGCCGAGCAGAGCCTGCTCGCGGTGACGGCATACCCGAGTGGGACCGGATACCGGGCGCTGGAAACCATCCGCCAGTACGGGACGGAGCAGCTCACGCAGGCCGGTGAACTGGCAGGCACCCGTGCGGGGCACCTCCGCTGGTGCCTGGCCGAGGCCGCCGAGCTGACCGTGGTGAAAGCGGACTGGCGGGCACGATTCGACGCGGTGGCCGACGACTTCCGCGCCGCGATGACGTGGGCGAACGATCGGCCGGAGCACCGCGCGGATACCTTCCGCTTCGCCCAGCATCTGGCGCGACTGTGCTTCACCCGCAATCTGATCGGCGAGTCCCAGATGCGCTACGAGCAGGCGGCCGCGCTCGCCGACGACCCGTCCGCCGCCGCCTCGATGCTGCGCCATGCCGCTGCCGCGGCCGGATGTCAGATGCGGGGCGACGATATGCACCGCCTGCACCGCGCGGCCGCGGAGGCGGCCCTCAGGTCCGGCGACTCCGCCGGCGCCGCCCGCGACCTGGCGACCGCCGCTGCCAACGGCTACCGGTTCGCGAGTAAGTTCGTCCGGCCCCTGGCACCGGAGGAAGCCATCGCGCTCATCACCGAGGCGCGGCAGCTCGCCGGTGTCGACCCGGCCGCCCAGGCCGCCGTGGCGCTGGCCGAAGCCGGACGAGCGCTCACCGATGCCCTCACCGGCCTGCACTCATCCGACCTTGTGTCCGAGACCGTCGCGCGCGCCGAACGTGCCGTCGAACTCGCCAGGCACACGGCTGATCCGCTCGCGGAGTCCGCTGCGCTCGACACACTCGCCGGGGCGCACAGCATGGCCGGTGACACCTTCGCCGCAGCGGCCGTCGCGCGTAGCCGAATGGTGTTGTTGAACTCCGCTCCGCATACCCCAGCCGGTACCCATGAGCTGATCGACGCGCTCGGCGAGGCCGCCGAGGCCGAACTCGGCGCGGGTGATCTGCTGGGCGCCCGCCGGTGGGCCCAGCAGCTCGCGGATCATCCGCTGCTCGCCGAGGTCGGACATCGCGCGACGAGCTGGCTGCTGGTGACCGACGCGTTGGCGGGCAATGTCGAGGAGGTACGCACCAACAGCGTCCGATTCCTCGAGTCGTGGCATCGGGTCGGCAACCCCGTCAAGTCGGTCCTCGGTCCGGCGGTAGCCGGCGTGGCGATGATCCACGACCTACGCGGCGACCATGACGCTCGGGCCGAATGGGACGCCGTCGTAGCCCGACTCGGCACGCCACCAGCGCATATCCACGGCTATGGCGCGGTCTTCGACGCACTCGCCATGCTTCACCGCGGGCAGGTGAGCGCGGCGTTGGAACGGATGGCAGCCGATCCCGGCGAGGTATGGAGATGGGTCACCTGGATCTGGCTGCACTGGTATGTGGCGCTGCGGGCTGAAGCCGCCGTGCTCGCCAAGGCCCCCGATGCCGCCGATCGCCTCGCCGAGGCCAGGACCATCGTCGCCGGAAACCCCATCGCCGGTGCCATCGTCGAGCGCGCCGCGGCATTGCACGCCGGTGACCGGCAGCGGCTGCTCGCCACGGCGGCCGCGTTCGACGCCGCCGGTTGCCGTTACCAGTCGGCGCGCACCGTGGTGCTCGCCGGTGGCGAGCACGGCGCACGCGGCGCGGCCACGCTCGCCGAACTCGGCCTCGCCCCGATGGCGCCTATCACTTTGTGAACCGCCGTCTGCGCTCGGCTCGCGCTTACTTCCCGCGTCCCGACCAACGACGGAACAATCGCCGGACGCGCTCGCTGAGACCCGGCGCGGGTTGCGGCCGCGCACGAGCGGTTTCGACGTCCGCCGCGGCCGACGCCGCCTGGGCCAATCGCGCGTGCAGTTGTTCGCGCACTTGGTCCGGGGTGTAGGCACGGCGGCGGCGCTCGGCGCGCACCACCACGACACCGGTGGCAACCACACCGGCCACACCCGCCAATCCCACTGCCTTCCACCACCTCATACCGCATAGGCTACGACCATGACGGGGACGGGCATCGATCTCGACCGAGCGGTCGAGGTCACCAGGACGGGTGACATCTGGCTTTTCCGTGGCCATTCCACAGCCGACCGGGTGATTCGCATGACGACGAACAGTCCGGTGAACCATGTCGGGATGTCCGTCGTGATCGACGACCTGCCCGCGCTGATCTGGCACGCGGAGCTCGGACGATCACTGACCGACATGTGGTCGGGGACCGCGCACCGTGGCGCCCAGTTGCACAATCTGCGCGATGCCGTGCTGGTCTGGGCACACCGCTACGGTCAGCAGGCATGGTTGCGCCAGTTGAACCCTCCCGCCACCCGCGCCATGGAGGACGGCGCGCTGCGCGCCATCGCCCGGCTCGACGGCACTCCGTTCCCCTCCACCGCGGGCTTGGCGGGGCGCTGGCTCCGTGGTCGTGCGCGTCTGCCCCGCAGGAAGACGAGTGGATCGACCGCCCGCGAGCTGGAGAACGCGTACTGTGCCGAAATCGTCGCCGCCACATACCAAGCGATGGGGCTGCTGCCCGAGCGCCGCAGCCCCGACTGGTACGACCCGGGCCGATTCTGGAGCGGAGACCGACTGCAACTGTCCGGCGACTACGCATTGAGCGGCGAAATAGCCGTACGGACACCGGCTCGCACGGATTCCTGACGCGAACACGAGAGCGGGACCCGGCGGTCCCGAAGTAAAAATCACCTCGATTTTCACAATATGGAGCGGATAAGAACATCCGTACCGTGGGGCCATATGGTCCCATCATCCTATCTGTGCAGGGCGCATTACTTACCGGCGCAAATTCGAGTTGTCGCATGACCACCTACCGGCAGGACGGATCGTCGGTCGAACTTCCCTCACTTCGGCCATTGTTGTTCACCGTTTACGTACCCGCGGCGGCGTACGGGATCGGCATGGGAGCCGCGGCGCCCGTCATGGCACTCACGGCGCTCGACCTGGGCGCGTCGGCCGCCGTCGCTGGTCTGACCGTCGCCCTGGTCGGCCTCGGGCAGATACTCGGCGACATTCCCGCCGGCCAGGTCGTCGCCCGGCTCGGTGAGCGGATCTCCATCATCGCCGCGAGTACGGCGGGTTCGATCGGCGTGCTGTTGTGCTTGTTCGCACCGGCGGTGCCGATTCTGGGTGCAGGGCTGATAATCGTCGGACTGTCCAATGCGGTCTGGGGATTGGCTCGAATGAGCTATCTGTCGGAAGTGGTGCCGTTCGAACGCCGAGCGCGGGCGATGTCGTTATTCGGCGGAGCCATGCGACTGGGATTCTTCGCCGGACCGTTTCTCGGCGCGGCCGCTATCACCGGCCTCGGCACGCGCGGCGGATTCGTCGTCCAGTTGATCGCCATCGCGATCGCCGGATGGCTGATGGCCCGGCTGCCGGACCCGCAGACCTCGGCCGCCGGAGCGATACCGAAACCGCCGCTGTCCCTGGTCGAGATCACGCGAGCACATCGCGCGCTGTTGCTGACGCTGGGCGCCGGGTCGTTGTTGATGGGTGCGGCGCGTTCGTCACGGGAAGCCGTACTGCCGCTCTGGGCCGATCATCTCGGCGTCGACGCTGCTACCGCGAGCCTGATCTTCGGCATCGGGGCGGGCCTCGATGTACTGTGCGCCTATCCCGCAGGCCATTTGATGGACCGGTACGGCAGAAGATTCATCGCCGTGCCGTCGTTGGTTATCCTGGCCGTCGCGTATTTGTCGGTGCCGCTGACCGATTCGGCGCTCACACTCGGCATCGCTGCGATCGTCATGGGAATCGGCAACGGCATCGGCAACGGTGTCATCATGACCATCGGCGCCGATATCGCGCCCGCCGCAACCCGTGCCGAGTTCCTCGCCGCGTGGCGGCTCACCCACGACGGCGGTTTCTTCGTGGGCCCGTTGGTGATCAGCGGATTGGCGGCGATCGGTCCGCTGGCCGTGGCGGTCCTCGCCATCGGAGGCGTGTCGGCCCTCGGCGCCGGGGTGATGGCGCGATACATTCCGGTGTACATCCCTTGGCCCAAACCGAGCTATCGCGCAGTTCAGCCATAGTTACCGTTCTCGGCCGACCGAATGAGGAAGACGGATCGGGCTCGCGCGCAACGACACCCGATCCGTCGCATGCATTACTTCGGAGCCTGCGAGTTGTACTTGTTGGTGTAGAACTTCGACGGCTCGAACGAACCGGTGATGGCGCCGGTATCCCGCAACCAATCCTCCCAGCGCACGAAGTCGGCATCGACGATCACGCCGTTGACGGCAGGCACTCCGACCGAAAGCCAGTACTTCACCGACGAGGCGTCCTCCCCCGAACGCTTTCGCTTCTCGATGATTTCGGTGAACTTCGCGACCACCTGGTCACGAGGAGTCGTCTTCAGCCATTCGATCGCCTTGGCGACCCCGTCGACGAATGCCCGGACACTGTCGGGGTTCTTGGCGATGAAGTCGTTGCGGAACACGTACTGGCCGCCGTTGAAGGGACCGAACTCCTCGTAGTCGGTGAAGACCGGACGAAGGCCGCCATTGGCGATCGCGCGCTGCTGGAATTGTCCGCTCAGCGCGGCCACGTCGACCTGGCCGCGCCGCACGGCGTCCTCGGTATTCGGCGGGGGCAGCACTACCAGCTGAACCGATTTGATCTGCTGCTCGTTGAAACCGGCCTTCTTCAGCGCCGTGTGGATGTCCGCCTCGGACTGACCACCCAGGGTGTTCACCCCGATCTTCTTGTCCAGCAAATCTTTCGGAGTTCTGATCGGACTGTTCTCGGGAACATAGAATCCGGTGAACGTCTTCTCATCGGATCCGTAGTAGTTCACCACCGCCGTGATCGGCGCACCACCCTGCGCCAGTTTCGCGACCGCGCCGCCGAACGCGCCGCCGAAATCGACCTGACCGGTCGCCGCCGATTGGATGTCCTGCGGACCGCTGATGGTATTGCCCTGCCATTCGAGCTTCACTTTGCCGTCGAAGAAGCCCAGATCCTCCGCGAGTTCGGGAATGACAACTTGCGAGGCCCAGCCTTGATACCGCAGGACCGGCACACCGCCGGAGGTGCGGACCTCCCCGCCACCGCATGCGGTCGAAAGCAGTGCCAGAGTTGTGGCGACTACCGCGCCTATCAGAAACTTGCTGCGCGTTATCACGCTCATACTCTCCCTCGATACATCCGCCGACGCGCCATCGCGTCGCAGTGCAGCGATCGTTGAGCATGCGCTATTTCGTGTCCAGGGTTGTCTTCGGCGCGATTCGAAAACGACACGCGCTCGCGGCAGGCACATCGTCGTGCCCGCCGCGGTGCGACGCCCCGCGATCAGGCGCTGCGCGTACCTTCCAGCGGCCGTGTGGCGGTCGACTTCTCGGTCCGCCTGAAGGTCAGCACCCCGTCTTCGAGCGCGCCCTTGCGCAGCAGCTTGCGATCGCGGAAGTAGTTGTTGATCACCTGCCACGGGCCATTGGTGCCCTGCCGCGGCATCACCGCGTCGCCGCGCCGGATGTAGCCGGAGGTCAGTGCCCCGCCCATCACCGAGTCGGCGCCTCGGTCGCGCTCGGTGGCGACGGCCTCGACCCGGGTGAAACCGTTCTTCCTCATGTGGTTGAGCACCCGGCAGAAGTACTCGGCCGCCAAGTCCGCTTTCAACGTCCAGGACGCGTTGGTGTAGCCGAGCACCATCATCGCGTTCGGCACGCTGTCGAGCATGGCCCCCTTGTAGACCACCCGGTCCCGGGTCACCACCGGCTCGCCGTCGATCTCCAGGGTCATGCCGCCGAGCATCTGCACGCTCAGGCCGGTGGCGCTGATGACCAGATCGGCGGGCAGTTCCTCGCCGGAGGCCAAGCGGATGCCGGTCTCGGTGAAGGTCTCGATGCGGTCGGTGACGATGGAGGCCTTGCCGCTGCGCAACACCTTGAACAGGTCGCCGTTGGGAACCACGCACAGCCGCTGGTCCCACGGGTTGTAGTTCGGCGTGAAATGGCGCATGTCGATGCCGGGGCCGACCTGCATGCGCACGGCGGCCAGCAGGAGCTTCTTCGCCGCCTCCGGGTTGGTGCGGGAGAGTTGGAAGCTCGCGCGCTGCAAGGCGATATTGCGGGCCCGGCCGATCCGGTAGGCCAGCTTCTCCGGCACCTTGGCGGCTTTCATCCCCACCGCGACCGGGTCGTCGGCGGGCAGCGCGGTGATGTACGTCGGCGAGCGCTGCAGCATGGTGACGTGCGCCGCCGCGTCGCTCATGGCCGGGATCAGAGTGATCGCGGTGGCGCCGGAGCCGATCACCACCACCCTCTTGCCTGCGTAGTCGAGGTCTTCCGGCCAGTGCTGGGGATGCACGATGCGCCCACCGAAGTTCTCCTCACCGGGGAACTGCGGACGGTAGCCGTTGTCGTAGTCGTAGTAGCCGGTGCAGCCGACCAGGAAGTCGCTGGTGTGGATCTCGGTCTCGCCGGTCTGCTCGTCGAGCGCCTCGACCGTCCAGGTGGCCGTCTCGCTCGACCAGCGGGCCGTGGTGACCTTGCGGCCGAACCGGATGTGCTCGGTGACGCCGTACTCGGCCGCCGTCTCCTCGATGTAGTGGCGGATGTGCGGGCCGTCTGCGAGGACCTTGGTGCCGTTCCACGGGCGGAAGCCGTAGCCGAAGGTGTACATGTCGGAATCGGAGCGGATGCCGGGGTAACGGAACAGATCCCAGGTGCCGCCGATGGCGGTCCTGCGTTCCAGGATCGCGTAACTGCGTCCCGTCTGCTCTTTGGTGAGATGGCAGGCCATGCCGATTCCGGACAGCCCAGCGCCGATGATCAATACGTCGACATGCCGCGTCATTGAGGTACTCGTTTCGTCCGGTCCGCCTCGCACACCTGAGGGTGCGTGCTGAGGCCAGATTACGTGTTATTCGTGGTTACGTCTAGTCACGAATAGTGACACGTACCGAGACCGGAATAAAAACCGGCCTGGTTTCAAATCGTGACCTGAGCCGGCGGAGCGCCCAGCATGGATCACTGCGGCGCGCCCACAAGGCGCACCGCCCGATCTGTCCCACCCGACGTGCCGCGGGGTCGTTGTGACCGCGACACCGGTTCGGGTCGCTTCGCGTGCGCGCTGGTCACCGCGGTGGCTCGGCCGCGGTCTCCGGAAGGGAGTTGGCTCAGCATGAGTCTGTCGTTCCACTGGTTCCTCCCCACTTACGGCGATTCCCGCGGACTGGTCGCGGGCGGGCACGGCACCTTCATGTCCGGTGACCGCCCGGCCAGCCTGCGGTATCTGAACCAGATCGGCGCCGCCGCCGAGGACAACGGGTTCGAGGCCGTGCTCACCCCCACCGGCGCGTGGTGCGAGGACGCCTGGCTGACCACCGCGATGATGGTGGAGACCACCGAGACGCTGAAGTTCCTGGTGGCATTCCGCCCCGGCCTGGTCAGCCCGACGCTCGCGGCACAGATGGCGGCCACCTTCCAGCGGCATTCCAGGGGCAGGCTGCTGCTCAACGTGGTGACCGGTGGCGAGCCGCACGAGCAGCAGGCCTACGGCGACTTCCTGGACAAGTCCCAGCGCTACGCACGCACCGGCGAATTCCTGCATGTGGTGCGGGAACTGTGGACCTCCACCGAGCCGGTGACGTTCGAAGGCGAACACATCCGAGTCGATCAGGCACTGCTGAGCAATCGACCGGACCCGGTGCCGCCGGTGTTCTTCGGCGGTTCCTCCGAACCCGCGGGCCCGATCGCGGCCCGCTATAGCGACACCTACCTGACCTGGGGCGAGCCGCTGCTCGCGGTGAGCAGGAAGCTGGAATGGATCCGCCGTCTGGCGGTGGACCACGGACGCGTCCTCGACTACGGCCTGCGCATCCACGTGATCAGCCGTGACACCTCCGAGCAGGCCTGGGCCGAGGCCGACCGGCTGCTGGCCGACATCGACCCCGCCGACATCGAGCGGGTGCAGGCGAACCTGGCGCGAAGTGAATCCGAAGGCCAGCGGCGCATGCTGGACCTGCACGGCGGCAGCACCGAACGGCTGGAGATCGCGCCCAATCTCTGGGCGGGCGTCGGCCTGGTCCGCGGCGGCGCGGGCACCGCACTGGTCGGCTCGCATGCCGAAGTCGCCGAACGGCTGGCCGAATACGCGCGCCTGGGCATCACCCACTTCATCCTCTCCGGCTATCCGCACTTGGAAGAGGCGTACTGGTTCGGCGAAGGCGTGCTGCCGATCCTGGAGCGCAAAGGCCTCTGGCGGCATCCCAACCGCACCGAGCACATCGCCGCCGCCACGCCCTTCGCGACGTCATCCGGCAGCTGAGCGCAACACCCCAGTTATTCCCACGCGCTGCTACGCGGCGAGAATGGTCTATCTGTCCGGCACACCGGCCGCGACCGACGGACCGTTCCTGAGGGAGTCATGACCACCGCATCAGCCCGGCGATGGCGCCGCCGCCTGCCCGACACCGCGACCGAAGCGGGCGCGCCCACGCTGGCGCGCAGGCTCGGTCGGCTCGATCTCACCGCCATGGGCGTCGGCACCATCGTCGGCGCGGGGATCTTCGTCATCACCGGCGTGGCGGCAGCGGAGAAGGCCGGGCCCGCCATCATGCTGTCGTTCGCCTTGGCCGGAACGGTGTGCGTGCTGGTGGCGCTGTGCTACAGCGAACTCGCGGCGATGGTGCCGGTCTCCGGCAGCGCCTACACCTATACCTACGCGACCCTCGGCGAAGCACCGGCGTTCCTGGTCGGCTGGAACCTGCTGCTGGAGTTCGTCATCGCGGGCGCCGCGGTGGCGATCGGCTGGTCCGCGACCACGGTGTCCGCGCTCGATTCACTGTTCGGCATCACCGTCCCGCACGCACTCGTCGCGGGGCCAGGAGAAGGCGGCGTGGTGAACCTGCCCGCCGTACTGATCGTCGCCGCCGTCGTCGCGGTGCTGGTGGGTGAGGTGACGTTCACCGCCCGCATCACCAAGGCGCTGGTTCTGGTGACCATCGGCGTGCTGGTGCTGGTGATCGCCGTCGGCACCCCGCACGTGAGCGTGGACAACTGGACCCCGTTCGCGCCGTTCGGGCTCGGTGGGATCATCGGCGGCGCCGCGATCGCGTTCTTCGCCTTCCTCGGTTTCGACGTGGTCGCCGCGTCGGCGGAGGAGGCGCGCAACCCTCGGCGCGACGTACCCTTCGCCATCATCGGCACGGTGCTCATCGCCACCGTGCTCTACGCGCTGGTCAGCGCGGTGCTCACCGGCATGGTGCCGTTCGTGACGCTGAACAACAGCGCACCGATCGCCGCCGCGTTCGGCGCGGTGCGCATCGGCTGGATCGGCGACGTCATCGTGATCGCCTCGATCATCGCGCTCACCAAGGGTTTGCTGCTGATCGTGTACGCGCAGGTGCGGTTGATGTTCGCGATGTGCCGCGACCGGCTGCTGCCCTACTCCCTCGCGGCCACCGGCAAACGTGCCACTCCGGTGCGGCTGACGTTGCTGCTGGGAGCGCTCGGCGCGGTCATCGCGGGACTGCTGCCGATCGACATCGTGGTGGAACTGGTGAACATCGGCGCGCTGTCGGCGTTCGCGGTGGTGTGCGTGGGCGTGCTGGTGCTGCGCCGGGTGGAGCCCGAGCGCGAACGCCCGTTCCGCACCCCTCTGGTGCCCGTGGTTCCGGTGCTCGCGCTGATCGGGTGCCTGCTGCTTGCGACCACGCTGGATGCGCTGACCTGGGTGCGGTTCGGCGTGTGGGTGCTGGTCGGCATCGCGGTCTACCTCGGATACGGACGCAAGCGCTCCACCCTCGCCGAACCGCGGCTGGACGCCGCCCCGCCGACGGGATCCTGACTCGGCGATACACCTGACGCCGATTTGCACTCGCTGCCGAAACATTCTGCGGCACAATCTTTTATCCGGCATCGAGTGCATCGGCGGTTCCACGTGGATCACGACGGGCACCGCCACCAGGCGACACGCTCCGGACGATCCCACCACTCGCGCGGCCGAGTTGTGAATCACAACATCCGGACCGGCACGCCGCGGCATGGGCGATTAGGGTCGGTCAGATGACCTGGACCGTGGGCTTCGACCTCGACATGACGCTGATCGACTCGCGGCCGGGCGTCGCGCGGGCCATCGACCTGCTCGGCATCGAATTCGATCTGCCGCTGAACGGGACGACCTTCGCCGATCGGCTCGGCCCGCCGCTGGCCACCTTGCTCGTCGAAGCGGGCGCACCCGAGGATCTCGTTCCGGCCCTGGTGACCCGCTACCGCGCGCTCTATCCGACGATCGTGTCGAGCATTCCCCCCATGCCCGGCGCGCAAGCCGCGCTGGCGGCCGTCGAGGCACGTGACGGACGAGTGGTCGTCGTCACCGGCAAGCACGCCCCGCTCGCGCAGCTGCACCTCGCCGAACTCGGTTGGCGCGTCGATCATCTCGCGGGCGACCTCTGGTCGGCAGGCAAGGCGGCGACGCTGCGCGAACAGGGTGCGAATCTGTTCGTCGGCGACCACGTCGGCGACATGAACGGCGCGCGCGCCGCGGACGTCTTCGCGGTCGGCGTCAGCACCGGGCCGTGCTCGGCCGACGAACTGCGCGCGGCGGGCGCGGACGTGGTGCTTGCCGACCTCACCGAGTTCCCCGCCTGGCTCGCGACGGAATTCGGAGCGGTCACCGCTTAACCCACCTCCGATCACGGCTCCTCCCCTTCGGGGCCGCTCGCCCGGTCACCACGGCCATGTGCGACGGGCCGATAGCGGCACGACGCATTCGCGGGTCAAACGACGGCCGACCCAGTCTTCCGCGAACGCTCCACGCCGAAAACTTGCGGTGCAAGTTTTTTCTTCGCTAGCCTACCGCGCATGAACCTCGAACTGTCCGGCGAGCAGACGGCGGCGCGACAGCTGGCGGCCGATTTCGTCGACCGGGAGATCGCGCCGCACGCCACCCGGTGGGATCGCGACGAACAGGTGGACCGGTCGATCGTCGCCCGGCTCGGCGAACTGGGCTTCCTCGGGCTCACCATCCCCGAGCAGTACGGCGGCAGCGCGGGCGACCACCTCACGTACTGCCTGGTCCTGGAGGAATTAGGGCGCGGCGACTCCTCCGTGCGCGGCATCGTCTCGGTGTCGCTCGGCTTGGTCGCCAAGTCGATTCACCACTTCGGCACCGAGGAACAGAAGCAGGCCTGGCTCACGCGGCTGGTCGCAGGCGAGGCGCTCGGCTGTTTCGCGCTCACCGAGCCAGGTACCGGATCCGACGCCGCCCAGTTGCGCACCCGCGCGGTGCGCGACGGCTCGGACTGGGTGCTGTCGGGCACGAAGATGTTCATCACCAACGGCACGTGGGCCGATGTGGCGCTGGTGTTCGCGCGTACCGGCGGCGAAGGGCATCGGGGCATCAGCGCGTTCCTGGTCCCGACCGACTCTCCCGGCTTCACCGCGCGGGAGATCCACGGCAAGCTCGGGCTGCGCGGACAGGCCACCGCCGAACTCGTGCTCGACGGGGTGCGCGTCCCCGACAGCGCCCGCCTGCACGCCGAGGGCAAAGGGTTCACCGTGGCGATGGCGGCGCTGGCCAAGGGCCGCATGTCGGTCGCGGCCGGTTGCGTCGGGCTGGCGCAGGCGTGCTTGGACGCCGCCGTCGGCTACGCCACCCAGCGGGAACAGTTCGGCAAGCCGATCGCAGCCCACCAGCTGGTGCAGGAACTGCTCGCCGACATCGCGCTGGACGTCGACGCGGCGCGGCTGCTGGTGTGGCGGGTCGCCGATCTCGTCGACCGCGGCGAGGAATTCGCCCTGGCGTCCTCCAAGGCGAAGCTGTTCGCTTCCGAGGCCGCGGTCCGTGCGGCCGATCGCGCGGTGCAGGTGTTCGGCGGCTACGGGTACATCGACGAATTCCCCGTCGGCAAGTATCTGCGCGACGCCAAGGTGATGACCCTCTACGAGGGCACGAGCCAGATCCAGAAACTGCTCATCGGCCGCGCACTGACCGGCGTCGCCGCGTTCTGACAGGAGTACCTCCGATGCACCGCTTCACCGACCGGGTCGCCGTTGTCACCGGCGCGGCTCAGGGCATCGGCGCGGCCACCGCGCTGCGCCTCGCCGCCGAGGGCGCCGCCGTGGCCGTACTCGACCGCGAGGAGCCCGGCGAGACCGCCGCGCGGATCACCGCGGCGGGCGGCGTGGCGCGCGGTTACGTCTGCGACGTCACCGACCGCGCGTCGGTGCAGAACGTATTCGACCGTGTCGCAACCGATCTGGGCAGTCCGCAGATCTTGGTGAACAACGCGGGGATCACGCGCGACGACCTGTTCTTCCGCCTGACCGAGGAAGACTGGAACGCGGTGCTCGCGGTCAATCTGACCGGCGCCTACCACTGTGCGCAGATAGCGCAGACGTTCATGGTGGCCCAGCGATACGGCCGGATCGTGTCGCTGTCGAGCCGGTCGGCGCTCGGCAATCGCGGCCAGGCCAACTACGCAGCCGCCAAGGCAGGCATCCAGGGACTGACCGCGACGCTCGCTCTCGAACTCGGGCCCTACAACATCACGGTGAACGCGGTGGCGCCCGGCTATATCGCCACCGCCATGACCGCCGCCACCGCGAACCGGGTCGGTGTGACGGCCGAAGACCATCAGAAAGCCGCCGCGGACCGTACGCCGCTGGGCAGGGTGGGACAGCCCGACGAAGTCGCCGCGGTCATCGCGTTCCTCGCCAGCGACGAGGCGAGCTACGTCAGCGGCCAGACGCTGTATGTCAACGGAGGCGCCCGCTGACCTGCTCGAGCCCTGACCGAGGCACCCTTCGGCCCGCACCTTCTGGACTTCGCGTCGATAGCCCGTCCCATCGTCGGCTCACCAACGGACCGGCCCGGTGCGGTCGAAGAAACCGCCGGTGGGTCCGTCCGGCGGGAGCGGCGCCAGCCGCACGAATTACCGGGACGCCCTGTGCAACGGGGCTGAATTGTTTTCTCCGCCGAGGCCATCCATCGTGCCGCATCGTGTGCGGAACCAGACGCGCTCGGCGATGTCAGCTATCCAGCTTCGTCAACGGAGGTCGTCAACGGTGTTCGCCCTGCCCGATTTGCTTCATCAACGCGTCCATATCGGCCTGGTCCCAGACTTCGGCGAACTTGCCGTCTTCGAGGCGATAAAGAGTGAGCTCGGAAATAGTCACCCGACGACCGGTTGCCTCAATTCCACGGAAAGCCCCCCTGTGGGTGCCGGTTACAGTGAAGTGCAACGCTATATAGTCGCCGTCTACAAGGAGGTTCCGCATATCCCAATGCCAGTCGGGAAATGCGGCGAAGAGATGTGAGAATTGCGTCGTAACGGCGACTGGATCCATAGGGACGTCATTGACCTTGATGGTTGGTGTATAAAATGTCGCCATTCCGTCAAAATCGTGCTCATTACAGCGCTCGAGATAAGACAGGTACCGGGATCGGTGTTCGTCGCGCTTTGTAAGCATGCATTCTCACCGCCTCATGTGGTCGACTCACGTACCTTCGCAAACATATTAGTACTTCAGCAGCTAGTTCCTGGACGGTGCCCGATGCGACTTTGCCGCGTGCCTGACCGCCGCGTTGATCTTCGTGCACGAGCACCAGGCGCGGCATTATGCCGACGCCACTACCGTTGACCTCGGCGACACCAGCGGCTGCGCGCGCCTGCCGTGTGAACGTCTCTACCTTGGACCATGAGATGAGAGACTGATGTGCGGATTGCGAAACGCATGACCTTCAACGGAATCCGATGGTGACCGCGCTGCTCGGCGATTCTCCGTGTGGCCGCCCACCCAGCGCAACATCATCTGGCAGCGTTTCCTCGGCACCGAATCCGGACGGGTGATGATGACACCCGCCGAGACCGACAATGCCGCGGCGTTCTCGGTCGCCAACCCGCGCAGCGCCCGCGTGCGCTACCCCGACGATCCCGGCCTCCTACGCCTGGTCTCCGAACTACGCTCCCGCAGTCCATGATTCGAGCAACTGTGGAACGCACGGCGGTCGGGGCAGTGGCGCAGCGCGACCAAGACGATCGATCACCCGGACCTGCGCTCGTTGCGGCTGGACTGCGACACCTGCTCCTCCCGGACACCGACCAAGCCGTCGTCGTCTATTCGGCGCGCCCGGCAGCCGGGAAGCGTCGGCCCTGGAGTTGCTCCGGGTGACCGGTGCCCAGCGGTTCACAGTGACGGAGACCAACGGCTAGCCACCGCCTTACGATGACAGCGTGCGCGACGATCCCTACTGGAATCACAACACCCGCTACCACCCCTGGCTGTTGAAGCAGGTGCCACTCTCCGCGCGCACTGCCATCGACATCGGCTGCGGGGACGGGCTGCTGGCGGGCAAACTGGCCGGACGCGGGCTGGCGGTCACCGGGATCGACGTCGACTCGGACATCATCGCCGCAGCCCCCGCCACGACGGGCGTGTCGCTCGAACAGGCCGACTTCCTCGACTACGCGGGCTCTTTCGATGTCGTCACCACCGTGGCCACGCTGCATCATGTTTCGCTGCGGGCGGGGCTCACGGCACTGCGCGACCTGGTCGCGCCCGGCGGCGTGCTCGCCGTGGTCGGGTTGTGGAAGATGACGCCGCGCACGGACTTCCACTACTTCCCAGTGGTGCCGCTCATCCGGGCGATGGACCTCGCGCACCGCGTCTCCTGGCCGAGTGCGCGAACGCGCGACCCCGTGGACGGATACGCCGAGATCCGCTCCGCCGCAGCGGAACTCCTGCCCGGAGCGCGCATGCGGCGGCGGCTCATGTGGCGCTACACACTGCTGTGGCACAAACCCGCGTGATCGTCCATCGCGAGGACGCACCCGGCTAGAGTCGTGGGCATGCCGCCGCTTCGGGAGCACAGACCGCGAAAGGCCATCCGCACGCTGCCCGACCACGCCGTGCCGACGCCGCCGCTACTACCCGGCGAGGAGGTGGACGTACGGCACGCAGGCGCGGCGTGACCACCCGCGCACTCGGCGGAGTCGTCTTCGACGCCGCCGCCGTCGTCGCGTTCGCCAACCGCGCCAGCTACGCCCAAGCGGTCGTCTGGGCGACGGTCGACGCGGGAAACACCATCGTCGTTCCGAGCACCGTTCTCGCGGCGGCGCGCACGCACATTCCGGCCGATCGGCTCGACATCCTGGCCGTGCTGGTCGGCCTGCCGCACACCGTCGTCCCGTCGTTCGACCGCACCGTGAGCCCACCGCTCACACCACTCGGCGGCGCGGCCCCCGCCGACGCCCTCGTCGCCGCGGGCCATGTCACCCGCGAGGCGGTCGCCCGCACTTGGCCCTGCCTGACCAGCCGCCCGAGACGGCTCAGGCAGATCGATCCGCGCGTCATCATCGATCCGCTGCCGTGACTCGCGTCCGGCGGATCAGCGCAGCAACGCGATGACCGGGGCGAACTTCTCCATGCTGTCCTCGAGGACGGTGATGTAGGTGATGCCGTAGCGATCGCGCCGATCGCGCAGGCGGTCGGCCATCTCCTCGGGAGTGCCCATGAGCAGGATCGGATGTTCCTCCGGGGAGTCGGCGACGTCGGGCGGCAGCGCCGGACCGAAGACCTCCAGCACGCTCGCGCGCTCCTCGGGCGGCACCACCCGCTGCACGAGGATGTTGAACTCGACCTTGTCCAGCCGCGGACCGAGCAGATCCCGCACATAGACGACGCGCTCCTCGATCTCGTCGAGCCCGGCCATCTGCAGTGGCCCGCCATTGCGCGCGGCCGCCGCGCCCGTGAAGGCGATGATGTCGGCGTGCCGCGCGGCGACGGCGAGCAAGCGATCACCCCATCCGCCGATGAGCACGGGCGGTCCCGACGGCTGTGCGGGTTGCGGCTGATACTCCGGATCGGCGAACAGGCCGCGCAATGTGACCACCGTCTGTTCCAGGTGCTCGACGCGCTTGCTCCCGCTTTCGAAGGGGATGCCCGCTGCCTCGAATTCCGCCTGCACGTAGCCAGCGCCGAGCCCGAGTTCGACCCGCCCGTCGGTGAACTGGTCGGCACCGGCCACGTCGCGGGCCAGCAGGACGGGGTTGTAGAACGCGGTGTTGAGCACGAAGGTGTTCAACCGCACCCGCTCGGTCGCCTCGGCGGCCAGGATCATCGCGGGGAACGGCGCGGGCAGGCCGAGATGGTCGGCGACACCCACCACGTCGAAGCCGAGTTCCTCTGCTCGACGGCACTTTTCGATCCAATTCGACCTGGACTCGGGGACCACCATGTTGACACCGAACCGGAAGGGGCGCTGCGCAGTCACGTGTCCTGTCTAGCGAACCGGGCCGGACCGCCGTACTTCGGGGCCGATTCAGCACTGGGCGAGCGCACCCGCGGCCACCACGATGCCGAGCAGCGCGACGACAGCGGCGACCACCGGCACCGGCCTGCGCAGCGCCCGACGGACCGGGCCGGGAGCGCTGCGCGCCGCGGTGTTCGCGCGCGGGGATCGACGGGCGAACCAGCGCCGCGTCATGGCGACCGTGGTGATGATCAACGTCGCGATCAGCATGCCCGCCCCCTCAGACGCGTACGGCGCGCGGCGCGACCGCCCGGGAGGTGGACTTGCCTCGCGGTGGTTCGACGATCCCGTGCTGCAGCAAGCTTTCGGCGGTGTCCAGCACGGTTTCCCGGACCGGGCGCATGGTCCAGCCGAGTTCGCGCCGGGCTTTCTCGGCGCTGAGCGACTCGGTGCGCCCCAGGGCCGGCAGGGTCAGCCGGACGCCCTTGTCGAAGATCGCTACGCCGCGCACCAGCCAATTCGGCAACTGTCTGGTCGGCACCCGGTATCCGCGCGGCCCGAATTCCTCGGTGAGGATGCGCGCCATTTCCCCCATCCACAGGTGCTCGCTCGCGCAGATATAGCGGTTGCCTGCGGCCTCCGGCGTTTCCAGCGCGAGCCGATGCGCCACGGCGAGATCGCGCACGTCGACCGGCGCCCAGCCGACGCGGGGCGTGCCGGGCACGTCCCCGGCGAGCAGTCTCCGTATGGGCTCGTGCGAGGTGCTCGTCGTGGTGGACAGCACCGGCCCCAGCACCATTCCCGGGTTGACTACGACCAGTTCGAATCGCTCGCCCGCCGGAAGCCGTGCGACGAAATCCCAGGCCGCCCGCTCGGCCAGCGTCTTGCTCTTCTGATAGGCCGGGCTGCGCTCGACCACCGTCCAGTCGGCCTCGGTGCGCAGAACGTCCTCGGTGTGCCCGGCGACGATCGCCGCGATCGAGGAGGTGAGCACCACCCGGCGGACGGTGCCCGCGGCGGCGCAGGCGCGCAGCACGCGCAGCGTTCCTTCGACCGCCGTGTCGATGAGTTCTCGCTCGTCGTCGGGCGGGGTGGTGGGGAACGGCGAGGCGACGTGCAGCACCGCGGCGCTACCCGCGACGGCGGCTGCCCAGCCGTCGTCGCCGTTCAGGTCGGCTTGCGCGAACTCCAGTTCGCCCCCGGTTCGCCGGGCCAGCTCGACCAGGTGTGCCCGTTTGCCGGTGTCGGCGAGGTCGCGAACCGTCGCGCGCACGGCGTAGCCATGCTCCAGCAATTCGGCGATGACGTGACCGGCGACGAAACCCGTTGCGCCGGTGACCGATACCCGTGTGCTCATTTCTTCATCCGTCTCGTGAAGTGGCTGCGCCGCACTCATCTGAGCGCCGCTCAGATAATCTAAGCACCGCATAGTTAGGTTGTCCAGGACACGTCGCATACGCTCGGACGGTGACGCGGACCAGTTACCACCACGGCGCCCTGCGCGACGCGCTGCTGGCCGCCTGCCTGCGGTTGATCGAAACCGAAGGGCTCGCCGCGGTCAGCCTGCGCCGGGTGGCTCGCGAGGCAGGCGTGAGCACCGCGGCGCCGTACCACCACTTCCCCGACCGAGCCGCGCTGCTGGCAACACTGTCCACCCAGGGTTTCCAGATGCTCGGAGCGCAACTGGCGGCCGCCCGCGCCGAGGCGGAAACGCCCATGGCCGCCCTGACCGCGCTGGCGAACACCTACGTGCGGTTCTCCCGCGAGCAACCGGCCTACTTCCGCCTGATGTTCCGGCCCGAACTCTCCCAGCCCGACAAGCATCCCGACACCATGGCAGCCGGCGACGCGGCTTTCGGAGTGCTGGCCGACGCGATCACGGAGTGCGTTCGCGCGGGCGCGCTGCCCGCCGACAAAGCCGACACACTGGCCGTCATGTTCTGGGGACTCGGCCACGGCCTGGCCTCGCTGTGGCTGGACGGACAGCTGGAGAAGCGCGCGGGACAGTTCGGCACCACCGGCTCGGCGTTGGTGGACGACGTGATGCGGACCTTCGCGACATTGATCGAACCCGGCGCGCCGCCGCTGCCCTAGAGTGAACGCCAGACGTTTGCTCCTCCGATGCTCCCCACACCGATCCGAGAGGACGACACGGATGACCACGCAGCTGGATCCGACGGTGCAGGAGTTCGTCGACGCGCTCAACGCCAATGATCAAGACCGGTTCTACGCGGTGCTCACCGACGACGCCACCATGTCCGACGACGGTGTGGAGCGCAACCTCGCCCAGTGGACCGAAGCGGAGATCTTCGACAGCAATGCCCGCATGCAAGTCGAGTCGGTCGGCGACGACGGCACCGAACTGGTCGCCGACTACACCAATACACGCTGGGGCTCGATGCGAACCACCTGGCGATTCGTCCTGCGCGAAGGCAAGGTGAGCCGTTTCGAGACCGGGCAGGCGTGAATGCCCTTGCCAGCCTGCCGTCCGCGTTGACATCCTGACCTTCGTGTTCGTCGCGCCGCGTTACGGTACGGGTTCCCTGGCCGACCTGTTCCCCTCCGTCCTCGCCGGTCTCGGCGTGCCCGGCGAGGCAGACCGCCTCGGGCTGGAGCTCGACGCCGACCAGGTCTGCGTCCTGCTGGTGGACGGGCTCGGCTACCACGATCTGGTCGCGAATCCCGCTGCGGCGCCCTTCCTGTCCGGTCTCGCGCCGACCTCGCTCACGGCCGGTTTCCCGACCACGACGGCCACCAGCCTGGCCTCGCTCGGGGTGGGTGTTCCTCCCGGCGAGCACGGCATCGTCGGCTATCTGTTCCACGTCCCCGGCTACGACTCGCTGTTCACTCCGCTGTCCTGGCGGCTGCACGGCGTACCGAAGTCCGATCTGCGGAAGGAACTCGCTCCGACGGAGTTCCAGCCGCGCACAACGGTTTTCCAGCGCGCCGCCGCCGACGGCATCGCCGTCGCACAGGTGTCGCCGCGCGATCAGGCGGGATCGGGACTGACCGAGGCGGTTCTGCGCGGCTGCGAGTTCCGTCCCCAGCTGTCGTTCGGCGATCTCGTCGCCAATGTGAGCGAGGCGCTGCGCGCCGGTCCACGCTCCCTGGTCTACACCTACCACGGCGATCTCGACCTCACCGGACACGTGCGCGGACCCGCCTCGCGATCCTGGGAGTTGGAACTCGCCCATGCCGACCGGCTCGCCGCCGCGCTCGCCGAGGAGTTGCCCGCCGGAGCGGCGCTGCTGGTGACCGCCGATCACGGCATGGTGCCACTGGACGACCGTATCGATTTCGACACCACTCCCGTGTTGCAAGAGGGTGTCCGGGCACTCGGCGGTGAAGCCCGCGCCCGGCACGTCTACACCGAGCCGCGCGCCGAACCCGATGTCGCGGCAGCCTGGCAGGCCACCCTCGGCGCGGACTTCGAGGTGCTCGGCAAAGCGGAAGCCGTGAGCCGAGGCTGGTTCGGGCCCACCGTGGACCCCGCGATCGCCCAGCGCATCGGCGATCTGGTCGTGGTCGCCCACGGGCGGCGCGGCGTCATCCGGACCGGCGCGGAACCGCTGCAGTCCCGGCTGGTCGGTCACCACGGTTCGCTCACCCCCGCGGAGATCGACATCCCGCTGTGCGTCTTTCGCGCCTAGCCCCTGTCGTGGTGAACATACGCCCGGGAGCGCTCTAGTCTGGAGTCCGATCGCGGCGGGCAGCGCCGCCGAACCTCAGGAGGAGTCCCATGAACGCCACGCTGTCACGGACCGGCCGAACCGGCCTCGGGATCGCGATGGTCGCCATGGCGCTCGCGGGCTGCACCGACATCGAACGCGCGCTCAACCGCGGCGGCGACACCCCGTGCAGCGAGTACATCAAGCAGGACCAGGACACCAAGCGCACGACGATCACCAAGTTCGTCAAGCAACAGAGCAAGGACGACCGCGAGCCGGCGGGGACCGTGGTGGACGCGACGATGGTCTCGGTCGACTTGCTGTGCGGCGCACAGGCCAATGCCGACACCCCGATCAAGAACGCCGACGTCGCAGGCATTTTCATCCGGAAATGACCGCTCAGCGCGGCGGATAGGCGGCAAGCCAGTCCGCCGCGCGCTTACGCGAGGCCCGGGCCACCCAGGCGTCCTGGATGACCTCGGTGAGCTCCCGACGGCTCAGTTCGCCGAGTTCGGCCGCGCGCACCAGGACCGACAGATGTCCGTCGAAATGCGGCGTGGTGAAGAACGGCGAGTCCGGGTCCTGGACCAGCGCCTGTTTGTCCGACTCCGACGGCACCCAGATCACGATCACATCGGCATAGCGCTCGCCGGTCGCCGGGTCGACCGCGTCCGGACGCGGGTTGCGGAAGAACACGAACGATTTGCCCCCGACCTGGTAGATCGGGTTGCCGCGTGGTCCGTCGACGCGCGTCACGTGGGGCATGCCCGAGGCCACTGCGTGCACGTCGGCGAGCCGTGCACGTGGAGTACCGGTCGCCATGCCAGCAGCTTATGGCGTGACCGGCCGGTAGGGCTCGAACAGTTCGCCACCGTCACCGGCGTCCGCCAGAATGAGAGTGCGATTACGAGCTCACACGACGATGGGTCTTCCACGTGGCGCGGTTCCGCACCCTCACGCAACAGCGGGTCGAACTGGAAAGAGAATGGGAGCGTTGGGCGACGGCTCCGCGGGCGACACCGGAGCCACGGAACACCGTCCTGCGCAACGAAGTAGCGCAATCCTGGCGGCGGTCGTTGCACACCGTCGATCCGGGCACCACCGGCGCGCCGGGAGTGGACGACATCGGCGACCGCTGGGCCGCTTCCCCGTTGCGCGATCCGGTGACGGCGCTGGCGGGTGAACTGCGCGCCGTCACCGAGGACTCCGGTTATCTGGCCGTGGTCACCGACAGCGCGGGCACCGTCCTGTGGTCCTGCGGTGACCGCACCCTGCGCAGGCAGGCCGAGCAGGTCAATCTCGCACCCGGCGGCTGCTGGGACGAAAGCCATATGGGTACCAACGGCCTCGCCCTCGCGCTGCACACCGATCGCCCTGCCTCCGTGTTCTCCGCCGAGCACTTGGTCGCCGCCCTGCACGGCTGGGTCTGCTATTCCGCACCGATCCACGGCCCCGACGGCAGGCAGGTCGGCGCACTGGATCTGTCCAGTACCTGGGACCGTTCCCATCCCGCGGTGCGGACCTCGGTGCGCGCGCTGGTGACGGCGGTGGAGACGATGTTGCGCACGGCCGCGCCCGTGCCCGAGCCGGGAATCCGGCTGGAATGCCTCGGCGCCGCGCGACTGGTGCGCGACGGCGTGCCGCTGCCCCTGCCGCCTCGGCAATTGGAGATCCTCGCGCTGCTGGCGCTCCAGCCGGACGGCTTCTCCCCGGAGCAATTGCACGCCGCCCTCTACGGCGACCGCGCGGTTTCCATCAGCACGCTGAAAGCCGACGTCTCGCACCTGCGCCGCGCGATCGGCGGCGAGATCAGCAATCGCCGTTATGCCCTCACCGGTCCGGTGTCCTGCGACGCCGTCGACCTGCTCGCCGCCGTCACCGCGGGCGACACCACCTCGGCGGTCTGGCTGTACCGGGGGCCGCTGCTGCCCGGATCGGAAGCGCCCGCCGTGCTGCAGTGGCGTGATCATCTCGACGTGGGTGTGCGCACCGCCGTGCTCGCCGGGGACCGCGCCGAGCACGCGGTGGCGTTCGGCGAACGCGTGCCCCGTGACATCGCGGTGCACGAGCACGCGCTGCGGTTGCTGCCGCCTGACGACGTGCGCCGCGCCCTGGTCGCGGCTCGGCTGCATACCGCGTTGCGCGACTGAGATTTTCCCACCAACCTCGCACCAACCTCGGCGGACCATAGTGGGTCGGTCCGAGATATCTGCGAGGAATCATGAGCTACACCAGACCGGGGGCCGGACTCCGGCATCGCCGACTACCCGATGCCCGGCTCCGTCGCCCACGCGGTACGGCGGCGCACCGAACGCATCCGGTGGACATCACCGACCGCGCCAGGGCCGCGCTGCGCCACGTGATCGACCAGCACGGGGCCGTGCTGCTGCACCAATCCGACCGACACCACGACAGCGGCTCGCCGCGCTGCCTGCCCATCCGGGAGTCCCGGATCGGCGGTGAGGACGTTCTGCTGGGCAGCCTTCCCTGGCACACCGAATTGTGGATCAGCGGGGAGCAATACGAGCACTTGAAGCACGCCCACCTCACCGTGGACGTGGCCGACGAGCCCGGCGGCGGCCCCTCGGACGCACTCGAGGACATGCGTTTCGTCATCAGATCACGGCTGCTCACCGACGAAGAAGCAGCGGCGCTGGCGGCGGGCGGGCCGCCGCGCACCGGAGCCGACCGGTTGGCGTGACCCCTGCACGACCGAACCGGCGGGTCGTCCGTCCGGGTGGGCACGACCACCCGGACGGACGTCGTGTCTCAGCGCCCGGGCAGGAAACGCAGACTCCGGGCCACCGTCATCAGGAACGGCTGCCACTTGCCCTTGGGGAACAGTTTCGGCGCGTCGAGGTTCATGAAACGGGTGACCACGATCGACTGCGGCTCGGTGAATTTGAGCAGGCCGTCCGGCCCGTGGCGGCGCCCCACACCGGAGATACCCATACCGCCCATCGGCGCCCCGGTGGTGCCCCATGCCGGCGCGTAGCCCTCATCCACACAGACCGTGCCCGCGTGCAGCCGCGCCGCGATCCGCTCGCCTTCGGACTTGCTTCCCGCCCACACCGAGGCGTTGAGACCGTAGGCGGTGTCATTGGCCAGGCGCACGGCCTCCTCGACATCGTCGACCGGATAGATCGACACCAGCGGTCCGAAGGTTTCGTCGCGGCCGCATTCCATCTCGTCGGTCACTTCGGCGAGGACGGTCGGCTCGAAGAACAGCGGACCCAGATCCGGGCGGGCCTTTCCGCCGGTGAGGACCTTCGCTCCCTTGGAGGTGGCGTCCGCGACGTGCTTGGACACCGTCTCCAGTTGCGCTTCGGAGATGAGGCTGCCGATGTCGGTCGAATAATCGTAGGCGGCACCGAGTCTGGCGGCGTTCGTGGCGGCGACGAATTTTTCGGTGAACGCCGCGGCGACCTGCCGCTCGACATAGAGCCGCTCGATCGAGATGCACAACTGCCCGGCGTTGGAGAAGCAGGCGCGCACGGCCGCCCGCGCGGCCTTGTCCAGGTCGGCGCCAGCGGCCACGATCATCGGATTCTTCCCGCCGAGTTCGGCGGAGAAGCCGATCAGCCTGCGGCCGCACTGTTCGGCCAGGGTGCGGCCGGTCGCCGACGACCCGGTGAACATCAGGTAGTCGCAGGCCTCGACGATCGCGGTGCCGACAACGCCGCCCGGCCCGGGGACGACCGCGAGCAGCTCCCGGGGCAGACCGGCCCGGTAGAGCAATTCCGCACCGGCCAGCGTGGAGAACGGAGTCTGGCTGTCGGGTTTGACCACCACGGCGTTACCCGCGATGAGCGCCGGTATGGAATCGCCGATCGACAGCAGCAGCGGGTAGTTCCACGGAGCGATGACGCCGACCACGCCTTTGGGCTGGTACCGCACGGAGGCGCGGTTGAGCACCGGAAAGGCGCCCGGTACTCGGTGGCCGCCCAGCAGGCTCGGTGCGATCCTGGCGAAATAGCGGGCCGCGAACATCAGGCCCATGATCTCTTCCTGGGCCGCCCAGCGCGCTTTGCCGGTCTCGGCCTGCACGACGTCCATCAGGAATTCACGGTGCTCCACCACCAGCGCGCGGTAACGATCCAGCACGGCGGCGCGTTCGGCCACCGGCTTGGCCGCCCAGCTCCGCTGCGCGGCCCTGGCCTTCTCGAAGGCGGCGGCGACATCAGCTGCCGTGCCGACCGGCACGCTGCCGAGCGGCTTTCCGGTGAAGGTCTCGGCGATCGTCCTGCGCTGACGATCTGCGGGCGCCTCGATCGCGGCCAGCGCGCTGAGGCGGTCGAATACATCGGCTTCCGGCGCGGGCATCGTTGCCTCCTACTTGTAAGTAACCGAGGGATACGGACAATCTACGCCGCGTTCGAGGCGCCCTGAACCGGCCACGGGAGGTTTTCGGGGCGTATCGGGCCACGGCCGACCGCTCAGGTGAGCCGCGCCGGACGCCATCACCTCCCAGTTATGTGCTCCGGCAATAATTTTCGGTAGAGCGCCGCCGAATCATGAGGACGTGTGTCACGTCAACTCCAGTCCCGCTCACCGGGACAGGACGCCCGGATCGCCGGGTTCGTGGATTACGTTGTGCCGATGTTCAGAGCGAGGCTCGGGGTCCGCACCCGGATTCTGGCGATCGCGCTCATTCCGAGCCTGACTCTGCTTGTCGTCGGCGTGGGCGCTGCGAGCTATCTGGTCGCGGAAGGAACCAAAGCCAAGGACTGGGCCGCTGAGAATCAGAAAGCCATTCCCTCGACCAGGGAATTGATGGAGGCGGTCCAGCAGGAACGCTACTTGACGCTCGCACAGCTGAGCGGCGACCCCACGGCGGCGGTACCACTCGGCGCCGCGCGGATGCGACTGGACGGTGCGCTGCGCGGCTTGGTCCAGGCCTCCGAGGGCCTCCGCGACATCGACGACTCCAAGCTCGGCGACAACGTCGCCAACTTCACCACCCTCACGCAGAACATGACCGCCGTGCGTTCCGGCGTCGACGCCGCAGCGCTGCCGCCCTCGGACGCGTACATGTTCTTCAACCGCCTGCTCGACGTGATCTCCGTCGGCACCAAAGTCGCCGAGCAGACCGCCCCGTACACCGAAATCGGCGTGCGGATCGCCACCGGCATGCGCCTGTTCAACGCTACCGAGGCGATGGCGCGCAGCAACGCGCTCGGCGGCCTGTACGTCGACGGCGCCACCGCGCCACCGGCCATTCCCGCCGAGGAGTACGTCCGTCAGATCGGCTTCTACCACACCGAGATCGCCGCGCTCAGCGCCGAACTGCAGGGCGCCGAACAGCACCAACTGCAGACGCTGACCGCGAGCCCGGCCTGGCAGCAGCTCTCCGCGATGGAGAACGCCATCGCCCAGCGCGCCGTGACTCCTGCCGCGCCGACCGGCTCGAGCACATCCGGCAGCGGTACACGTTCATCGAGTCCGCCGCCGCTGCCACTGAGCACGCAGGAATGGCGCAGCGCCGCCGCCGAGGTCAACCGCGGCCTGATGGATGCCTGGACCGGGCACAACCGGGCATCGCAGAAACTCGCGGAGGACAAGGCGGCCGCGGCGGCGACCAGATCCGCGTTCGCGGGCGGCGGCGTGCTGGTGGTCAGCGTGCTGGCGTTTCTCATCGCCGTGGTGATCGCCAATCGGGTCATTCGCCGGTTGAAGCGGCTGCGCGGTCAAACGCTGGCCCTGGCCGATGAGCGGCTGCCGGAGATGATGCGCAGGCTGCGCGACGGAGAGACCGTCGATCCCGCGGTCGAATCCCCGAATCTGGACTACGGCAGCGACGAGATCGGCCAGGTGGCCAAGGCTTTCCAGCACGCGCATTCCGCGGCCGTCTCCGCGGCGGTCGCCGAATCTCGTACCAGGGAGGGCGTCAAAGCGGTGTTCCTGAACATCGCGCACCGCAGCCAGATCGTCGTGCACCGGCAACTGGAGATCCTCGACGAAGCCGAGCAGCGGCAGGAGGACCCGATCCTGCTCGACACCTTGTTCCGCCTCGATCATCTCGCGACCAGGGAGCGGCGCAACGCCGAGAACCTCACCATCCTCGGCGGCGGCAAGCCGGGCAGGCAGTGGCGCAACCCCGTGCCGCTGGTCGACTTGGTGCGCAGCGCCGTCGGTGAAACCCTTGACTACGCGCGGGTCCGGGTGGCGCGGCTGCCCGAGGTCCGCGTACTCGGCACGGTGGTCGCCGACCTCATCCACCTGCTCGCGGAGCTGGTGGACAACGCGACCTCCTTCTCCCCGCCGCAGTCGCGGGTCGAGGTGACCGGCAACGTGGTCGGCAAGGGCGTAGTGGTCGAGATCGGCGATCAGGGCATGGGCATGTCCGAAGCCGAACTGACCAAGATGAACGAGATGCTGCGCAACCCGCCGGATTTCGGCGTGGCGGCGCTGTCGGCGGACTCCCGGCTCGGGCTGTTCGTGGTCGCGCAGCTGGCTACGCGCCACGGCATCGCGGTGCGGCTGGCGGACTCCGACTACGGCGGTATCAAGGCCATCGTGCTCATTCCGACCGCGCTGATCGCGACGGATTCCGTCGCACCGCAGACACCGGCGGAACTCACCGATCCCGGCAGCCGACGCAAACTCGTCGCCGGTGCCGCGGTCGCGGCGGATACCGGGACGTTCGCGCAGTCGGCATCGCCGGTGGCGACCCTTTCCGCCGAACCGGCCGCACCCCCGCGCTACGGACCGCGCCCGTATACCGAGGCGCCGACGCAAGCGGGTCCGGACGGCCGTCCGGCGTTGCCCCGCCGGAGCCGCCAGACCAACCTCGCACCGCAATTGGCGCAGCCGGTCCAGGAGCAGGCCGCACCCGCACAGCCGCCCCGCTCCGCCGAGCAAGCCCGCGATCTGATGTCCGCCATCGAGAACGGGACCAGGCAGGGCCGTCGCGCTGCCATTTCCGACGAACAGGAAGGCTAGGTGTGTCCGCTTCTCCCGCAGGTGATCTCAATTGGCTGCTCGACGATCTCGTCGACCGGCTGGCCGGCGTCCGCCACGCGGTGGTGCTGTCCACCGACGGGCTGCTGCTGGGCCGCTCCAGCGGAATGAACCGCGAGGACGCCGAACACTTCGGCGCGATGTCCTCGGCGCTCTACGGGCTGGCGCGCAGCGCGGGCAACCGATTCGACGGCGGCGGGGTCCGCCAGGCGGTCATCGAACTGGACCGCGCGGTGCTGTTCGTGACCTCCGCGGGCGACAACGCCTGCCTGGCACTGCAGGCCGCCGAATCGGCCAATCTCGGCATGGTGGCCTACGAGATGAACCTCACCGTCCAGCGCGTAGGCAACTACCTGTCCACAACTCCGCGCCAAGACCTCGTCGGACATGTCGAATAGCGACCGCCATGACCAATCCGCGTGAGCCCTGGTTCGACGAGGCGGCCGGTCCGCTGGTGCGTCCCTACGCGCTCACGCGCGGGCGCACCAGCGGCGCCGGACCCGAACTGGATATGCTCACCACCGTGGTCGCGGACACCTCCGCGGCCGCACTGCGACGCAGTGAACCCGAGTACGCCGAAATCCTTCGCCTGTCCCGGGTCTCGCAGACCGTCGCCGAACTCTCCGCACAGTTGCGTTTGCCGCTGGCGGTGACGAAGATCCTCGTCGGTGACCTGATCGGCGACGGGCAACTGATCTTCCGCGCTCCCGTTCCGACGGAGGCCGGACCCGATGACCTCAACATATTGCGAGCGGTACTGGATGGAATCCGAAAACTTTGACCCGAGCGGCACACCGCAACTGGCCGCCTCGGTCAAGATCCTCGTCGCCGGCGGGTTCGGCGTCGGCAAGACCACGATGGTCTCCGCGATCAGCGAAGTCGCGCCACTGCGCACCGAAGAACTGATCACCGAGGTGAGCACCGGCATCGACGATCTGTCGGGCGTCGAGCAGAAGTCCACGACCACGGTCGCCTTGGACTTCGGCAGGCTCACCATCGACCGTGAGCTGGTGCTCTACCTGTTCGGCACGCCCGGCCAGGATCGGTTCTGGTTCCTGTGGGACGAACTCGCGCGCGGCGCGCTCGGCGCGGTCGTGCTGGCCGACACCCGCAGACTGGGCAACTCCTTCGCCGCCGTGGACTTCTTCGAGCGGCGTGGTCTGCCGTTCATGGTGGGCGTCAACTGCTTCGACGGCGCACCGCGATACACCATCGACGAAGTGCGTGACGCCCTCGACCTCGACACGGTGACCCCCGTCATGCTCTGCGACGCCCGCGACCGCAGCTCTTGCAAAGACGTCCTGCTCACCCTCGTCGAGCATCTGATCCAGCGGGCACAGCGCGCACACGCCACCACCTGATCGCGCCGCGTGTTCACACGCGGTGCACTCCCTCGGCGACTGAAAACCCCGAGAGTTCCGGGCTCACACCTGCCGCAGCCAGGCGACGAACAGCAGCGCGCCACCGGCGACGAGCACGACCGCCGCCGGAGCGGGCCACCGCGGCCCGTTTCGGCCGAGCAAACCGCGGGTCAGCCGCAATTGGAACGCGCCGAGCCCGGCCAGGGCCAGCAACCACACCGGCAGCAACCCGACACCGAGCGCCGCGTGCACCGCCCACGCCCCCGCCAATGTCGGGCCACCCCAAGAATCTTCGAGATCATCACTCGCGACGAGCGGATAGCAGACTCCGCGGAACGCGCCCAGGGCCGCGAGGAACGCCAGGAACCACGTCACCAGGCCCACCCCACCACTGAGCACCGAGTGCGACACCGACCGAAGAGCCGAGAATTTGTGCGGCAGAACGGATTCGCCGAGCATTCGCCGCGGCACGCGCAATCGGGTGGGAATTCGCCGCGCCGCCAGGGGCAGCGCCCGGAGTGCGTAGGCTGCGTAGCGCAGAAGCGGCCGAAACCAGGACATATCGCCGACGGTAGCGCTGTTCGGCCCGCGATTCACCGCAGCAGACCCGCGTGCACCAGATCGTCGAACAGCAGCTGATCAACGGGGGGTACGAGGGCGCGATCGGCATAGGAGAACCACGCGACCTCTTCGATCTCACTGCTGGCGGCCAGCGTTCCACGATAATCCGCGGTGTAGCAACTCATCCGCACCAGCGCGCCGTCCGTCGGGCCGTGCACCGCCTCGTAGGTGCCGACATGCGCTGCGGTCTCCGGCAGCAGGGCGACGGTGAGTTCCTCCTCGATCTCGCGGAGCAGTGTCTGCAGGTCGGTATCGGCGCCCTCGCGCTTGCCGCCCGGGATGTAGAAGACGCCTTTGCCGCGCGGTCTGGCGCAGAGAATGCGTCCCTCCTCGATGCGCACCCACGCCACCGTGTCGATCAGTTGCCGCACTCGCCCGTCCGCCACCGCCGCAGCCTATCGCCGCGCGGCGGTGAACGCGGAACCGGCCGCACCCGCCTCAGCGCGATGGCAGGAGGGAAGGATCCTTGGCGCCGGGGCCGAGAACGGGGCGCAGGTCGCGTGGGGCGATGTGCTCACCACACTCGGAGCACACCGGTTCGACGGTCGCGAGGTTCCCGCACGTGGTGTGTACGGTCTGCACCGGCGGGCCGTCCGGGGCGGCCCATTCGTCGCCCCACTGACGCATCGCGGTGACGACAAGCCACAGCGAACGGCCTTTCGGGGTGAGCCGGTAGTCGTAGCGAACCGGATTGTCCTGGTAGGGCTCTCTGGTCAGTACCCCATGCTCGATCAGATGCTCGAGACGCTGGGTGAGCACGTTGCGGGCGATGCCGAGACGGGTGTGGAAGTCGTCGAAGCGCGTCACGCCGAACAGAGCGTCGCGCACGATCAGCAGCGTCCACCACTCTCCGACCACCTCGAGGCACTGGGCCAGCGAGCAGTTCATGTCCTCGAAGCTCGTCCTGCGCATATCCGTCAGCATAGTCGGTTGCTTCATAGAACTCACTCGCTTATGGTGCGTTGCATGAAACAACTCACTAAGCGGACGCTCGCCGAGGAGTTCGCGCTCACCGAGACCGGCACCGCTGGGTGGCAGGCGCGCGTCGACCGGTCCTGGCGCGGCTGGACCGGCCCGCACGGCGGCGTGATCGCGGCACTGCTCATCGAGGTGGCTCGCGCGGCCGCCGCGGAACCGCTGCCGGTGCGGGCCGTGGACCTCCGGTTCCTGGGCCGCCCCACAGACGAAGTGCTCACCTTCCACGCGACCGCACGCGCCGTCGGCCGCAGCACCGTCGTGGTGGAGGTGGGCGCCGAACAGGACGGCAGCCCGGTCGCCGGGGCGTCCGTCACGCTCGGTCGCGCCATGGCGTCGGGCGTCGCGGATTACGCAGGCGCGCCCGCGCCGCGAGTGCCCGATCCCGATTCCTGTGCGCACTTCGCCCTCCCGCCCGAAATCGTTCCGGTGGGCGTGCATTTCGACATCCGTCCGGCAGCCGGGCCGCGGCCGCTGACCGGTGCGGACGAACCGATGATGTGCGCGTGGATCGAACTCGTCCCCGAGTTGCCCACCGATGCCGCGGCCCTCGCGATCCTCGCCGATGCCCTGCCGCCCGCCGTCTTTCCCACACTGCGCGCGCCCGTCGCGATTCCCACCGTGGCGTTGTCGATGCACCTGCACGACGCGCCGACCGAGAGCTCGCCAGTGCTGGTGCGCACGGTGAACGCCTCGACCGGCGGCGGCTGGTCGGTGGACGACACCTCGATCTGGGATCGAAGCGGCCTGCTGCTCGCCTCGGCCCGCCAGACCCGCCGCGTGCTCGGCTGAACGGAGACGATCGTGCATTCTTCATCCACGCCGCCCAACCGGGCCACCGACTACCGGGTCGTGCTCGCCGTCGTCTCCCTCGGCGTCCTGCTGTCGAGCCTGGACCTGTTCATCGTCAACGTCGCCCTGCCGGACATGGCCGCCGACCTCGGCGGAGCGCAGATCTCGGGACTGTCCTGGGTACTCAACGCCTACGCGATCGTGTTCGCCGCGCTGCTGGTCCCGGCGGGACGACTGGGCGACCGTCGCAGCATCCGGACCACGTTCCTGCTCGGGCTGGTGGTCTTCGTCGTCGGATCAGCACTGTGCGCCACCGCCTGGGACGTCGGGTCGCTGGTGCTGTTCCGCGTGCTCCAGGCCGTCGGCGGCGCGCTGCTGACGCCCGCCTCGCTCGGCTTGGTGCTCGCGGCCAGCCCCCCATCGCGCCGCGCCGCCGCCGTGCGGCTGTGGGTCGCCTTCGGCGGGCTCGGCGCGGCGCTCGGCCCGGTCCTCGGCGGCCTTCTCGTCGAATTCGGCTGGCGCTGGGTATTTCTGGTGAATGTGCCGATCGGTCTGGCCGCCGTGGTGGTCGGACTGCGGACGCTGCCCGATCCCGAGGGCGACGGCGGGCGGCTGCCCGACCTGCTTGGTGCGGCGTTGCTGGTCGGGGCCATCGCGAGCCTGGTGCTCGGCCTCGTCAAGGGCGAGGGCTGGGGCTGGTCGTCGGCGCGGGTGCTGGTCGCGTTCGCGCTGGCGGCGATCCTGACGGTGGCGTTCGTCGTCTCCTCGGCCCGGCACCACAGCCCGGTGGTGGATCCGGCGCTGCTGCGCGCGCCCAACTTCGCCTGGATGACCGGCAACGCGGTGTTGTTCAACGTGGCCTTCGGCGCGATGCTGCTGTCGGTGGTGCTGTGGGCGCAGAACGTCTGGGATTGGTCGGCGTTGCGCACCGGACTGGCCATCGCGCCGGGCCCGCTGATGGTGCCGGTGGTCGCCGCCCTGGCGGGACGGCTGATCGGCCGGATCGGGGCCGGGCCGGTCATCGCCGCTGGCGGGATCGTGTTCGGCGCGGGCATGCTGTGGTGGGCGCGGGCGGTCACCCTGACGCCCGACTATGTCGGTGGCCTGCTCGGCGGCATGGTGGTCAGCGGCATCGGCGTCGGCCTCACCCTGCCGACCGCCTTCGCCGCGGGCACCGGCGGACTGCCGCCGCAGCGGTTCGCCACCGGATCGGCCGTGCTGAGCATGGCGCGCCAGCTCGGTCTCGCCGTCGGCGTCGCGGGCCTGGTCGCGGTGCTCGGCTCACCTACAAGCCCGGAGGCGACACTCGACGCGTTCCGGCACGGGTGGTACGCGACGGCCGTGGTCGCGGTCCTCGCGGGCTTGGTCGGCGCGACCGCGCGTATTACGAAACCCACTGTCGCACAACCAGAATCGGCTATCGAGTCGGCCGTCGCCTGATCCGGGTCCAAGCCCATGGCCCGTGCGTGACACTCCGCTCGACAGCGCCGATTCGACAGCGCGCGTCGCGCCGCCAAGGGCTCGGCGATCCGCGGCCGCGCTTTCCGGATCCATCGCGGCGCTGTCCGTAGTGGCTGTCATCGGCCGATTCGTGACCGCACACTTGGTCGATCCCTGGTCGACGTCCGAACAGCACCGGACGCCGACCAGGGTCCCACGCGACGGGCGGTTCAGCGGCTGGGCGCTGAAATCGCCGGACCACGAGCGGCGGGATCGGCACCAGTAGCCCATTTCGGTCGGCACAGCATGGCAACGCTACGCGACTCGCACCGTGAGGCTCTCGCGCCCGGCCGCCAGCGCCACGTGGGCGACGGCCGCTTCCAGGCCCCGCGCAGGCAGCGGCGCACCGTCGAACATGGTGATCTCGACGGCGTCCTCGGCGAGCTCCCAGACACCCGCGATGCGCCCACCCACCACGACGATCGGTGAGATCCAGCCCGCGGTGCGGCTCACCTTCGCACGGTGGGCGGCAGGCAGCAGCACGGTGTCACCGGTGCCCGGTCCCAGCACGTATCGGTCGAAGGCGCCGAGCAGGTGCACCGTCGCACTCGGCGCGGCGGCGGCCAGTGCGTCGACCTGGTCGGTCGGCAGGAAGGCGCGGCGGCCCTCCACGTCGATTTCGGTGATCAGGTCGCCCAACTCGGCGAACCAGCGGCGCACCGTGGTCTTGCGCAGGCTGTTGCGGCTGAGCCAGGCGTCGAAGGTCTCCGGCGTCGCCGGGCCGTAGGCGCCGAGATAGCCGAGGATCGCCACCCGCGCCGCGGCGTCGAGAGCGGGCAGGCCGGGCCAGTCGCGCACCAGGTGCGCGGGACTGGTGAAGGTCACTTTGGTGCCTCGTGCCGGGCCGTGACACAGCACGCCCTGCCAGGCCAGCGGTTTGAGCAGCGCACCCCAACCGGATCGCAGTTCCTCCCCCAGCCGATGGAATTCCGGTGCGGACACCAGGGCTTCGACCAACTCCTCCCGGGTGAGCACCGCGGCGTCGAGTACCTGCGCGACCGCCTCGGTCAGTGCCGCCACCTCCGTGGGCGAAGCGCCGAAGTTCTTCTGCCAGGAGGGTTTCTCCCAGGTGCGCGCGGAACCGATGAGCGCGAGAACGGCGGCGGCCTGTTCCGAAGGCAGCGCGTGCAGCGTGCCGCGCATCGCCCAGGTCTTCATCAGCGCGCCGTCGTCGAGCGCGCGCACCAGCACGCCGGATTCGGGCTTCGTGCTGCGCAGTGCGACCGCCAGTTCGGCCGCCGAGGTGACCTGAGCCTGGACACCACACAGACGCCCGGCCACCGCTACCGCACCTTCGTCGGTCCGGGACAAGACATAGTGCCGGTCCAGCCGCCAGGCGAAAACCTGATCCCAGGTGGCCCGCATTCGCGCTCCTTCTCCTGCTCAGTTCAGCATCGTGCCCGCGCAGGCAACCAGCGCGGCGGCCAGCGCCGACCCGGCGACCGTCATCGCGATCACGCCGAGCAACGCGGTGCGGGTGGTGGCGCGCCGAATCGCGCCGACCGGGTCGGCCAGCCGTTCGGCGCGGGCCAGTACCGCCGTGCCCGCCGCGGCCAGCGCACCCGGCGGCGCGGGCTCGACGATGCCGACGATCGCCAGCAGCCCGCCGAGCAGCGGCAGCGAACCGTGCTCGTCGGCGGCCTTGTCGTCGGCGCACATCTCCAGCAGGCGGGCGATCTCGGCCGCGCCACCGGTGAACAACCGCAGGCCGGGCAGTGTGGTGGCCACCGCGCGCAGCACCGCGGTCAACGCCGCGTGCCTGCCGGACAGGTGCGCGCGTTCGTGCGCGAGTACCGCGGCGAGTTGATCCTCGTCCAGCGCCGCCAGCGCGGCGGTGGTGACCACGATGGTGTCGGGTCGTCCCGGCACGCAATACACCTGCCGCTCCGGTGAGTCGAGCACGACCGCCCCGATTCCCGGCACCGGCCTGCCGACCAGACGGACCGCCCGCGCGTGGACGCTGGTGCGCCTGCGCATGTCCAGCACGACTCCCACGGCGCGCGCCACCAGCGCGACGGTTCCGGTGGACACCAGTGCCGCCACCGCGAACGTGGCCGCACGGCCGGCCGCGGCGCCGTGCGCATCCACCGGAGCCCACAGGAACGAGGCGCACGCGTGCAACGCGTCCTTCGGATGTCCCCAGTAGGTGGCGAACTCGACGGTCAGCACCGCCGCCGCGACCCCCCATGCGCTCAGCGCACCGATGATCGCGACAACCCAGGCGATCACACCCAGCCGCGGCGCGATCCCGCGATGGGTCAGTCTGCGCAGCACGGGCGGACCGAAGGCCGCCACGACGCCGCCGTACAACGTCAGAGCCAGGGCCAGGCTCACGGCACTTCTGGTGACTTACGCGCCGCGAGTCTGCGTAGCGCGGCACGCAGCCCAGCCGACTCCTCGGCGCTGATCCGATCGACGAAATGGCTGAGCACCAGATCCGAGCGTCCGCCGGAACCCAGCGCCTCCAGCATGAGCCGGGCGCTGTGTTCTTCCCTGGTGAGCGTCGGCCAGTATCGATAGGCCTTGCCCGCGCGTTCGCGCGCCAGCCACCCCTTGCGATGCAGGTTGTCCATGGTCGACATCACCGTCGTATACGCGATGTCGCGCTGAGCCGACAGTTCGTCGAAGATCTCACGCACCGTTGTGTCCTCTGCGTCCTGATCCCAGATGCGGTCCATGATCACCGCCTCCAGATCCCCGAATCCACGCACCGTACCGACTCCCTCATCCGAGCTGTGCCCCGTCGTGGGAACAGGTTACCGGTTTGGGTGGGTTACTACGGAGGCAACCAGTAGATCCGCCCGCTCCGACCGCACCCTGTCGGGGCCATATGCGAACATATGTTCGTGTCCGACGCGCCCGTCTCCCGATCCGGCAGGCCCCGGATTCTCGCGCGGCCGGAGGCATCGATCCTGCATGCCGACCTCGACTCCTTCTATGCCTCGGTCGAGCAGCGGGACGACCCGTGGCTGCGCGGCAAACCGGTGATCGTCGGCGGCGGCGTCGTCCTGGCTGCCAGCTACGAAGCGAAGGCGTTCGGAGTGCGCACCCCGATGAACGGCGGACAGGCGCGCCGGTTGTGCCCGCACGCGATCGTGGTGCCGCCGCGCATGTCCGCCTACGCCGAGGCGAGCAGAGCCGTCTTCGAGATCTTCCGCGACACCACACCCGTGGTCGAGGGCGTCTCGATCGACGAGGCCTTTCTCGACGTCGGCGGACTGCGCCGGATCGCGGGCGAGCCCGTCGCCATCGCGACGCGGCTGCGTGCGGAAGTCCGCGACCGGGTCGGCCTGCCCATCTCGGTGGGCATCGCTCGCACCAAGTTCCTCGCCAAGGTGGCCAGCGCCGTCGCCAAACCCGACGGATTACGGCTGGTGCCGCCGGACGGCGAACTGGACTTCCTGCATCCGCTGCCGGTCGAAAGGCTCTGGGGTGTAGGCGATGTCACCGCGCGCACGTTGCACGAGCACGGCATCACGCGGGTGGGCCAACTGGCCGAACTCGGCGAGCGCCCGCTGCGGGCGATCCTCGGTCCCGCCGCGGCACGCCACCTCTACGCCTTGTCCTGGGCGCGTGACCCGCGCCGGGTCGAGACCGGCCGGCGGCGGCGCTCGATCGGCGCCCAGCGTGCCCTCGGCCGCAAGCACCGGCCGCCGGACGAGATCGAGGCCTATCTGCACGGGCTCACCGATCGGCTCGGCCGTCGCCTACGCACCGCCGACCGGGTATGCCGAACCGTGGTGCTACGCCTGCGTTTCGACGATTTCACCCGGGCCACCCGCTCGCATACTCTCGCCGGGGCCACCGACCACACCGAGACGATCCTGAGCGCGGCCCGCACGCTGCTCGCCGGGGCGATGCCGCTCATCCAGGAACGCGGCCTCACCCTGATCGGTCTCGCGCTGACCAACCTCGACGACGCCGACTCCGTCCAGCTCGCCCTGCCCTTCGAAGCCCGTGCCACCAACAGCCTCGACGCCACCCTCGACGACTTGCGCAAGCGCTTCGGCTCCGCCGCCGTCACCCGCGCCGCCCTCCTCAACCGCGGCGAGGGCCTCTCGGTTCCTCTTCTCCCCGACTAGCCGCGCCTCAGTACGAGCGTTTCGGCCGCTTGTCCATCAACCGCAGGATCAGCGGCGTGAAGATCAGCTGCATGGCCAGCTCCATCTTCCCGCCGGGCACCACGATGCAATTCGTCCGCGACATGAACGAGTCGTGCAGCATCGACAGCAGATAGGGGAAGTCGATCACCTTCGGGTCCGCGAACCGGATCACCACGAAACTCTCGTCCGCCGTCGGAATGGTGCGCGCGATGAACGGATTGGACGTGTCCACGGTCGGCACCCGCTGGAAGTTGACGTAGGTGCGGGAGAACTGCGGGCAGATGTAGGTGACGTAGTCCGGCATCCGCCGCAGGATCGTATCGATCACGGCCTCGCTGGAGTACCCGCGCTCGGTCTTGTCCCGGATCACCTTCTGAATCCACTCCAGATTGATGATCGGCACGACGCCGACCAGCAGATCGGTGTATCGCGCCACATCCACGGTGGAGGTGACCGCCGCGCCGTGCAGGCCCTCGTAGAACAGCAGGTCGCTGCCCGGCGTCAGCTCCTCCCACGGCGTGAAGGTGCCCGGCGGCTGGCCGTAGGGCTTCGCCTCGGCCTCGTCGTGCAGGTACCGGCGCACCGTTCCGACCCCGGTCTCGCCGTAGTCGCGAAACAGCGTCTCCAGTTCCTTCAGCAGGTTGGCCTCCTCCCCGAAATGCGAGAACCGCAGATTGCGGCTCTGCTCCGCCTCGGCCATGGCCAGTTTCATCTCGTTGCGGTCGTAACGGTGGAACGCGTCGCCCTCGACGATGGCCGCGTTGATCTCTTCGCGGCGGAAGATCTCCTGGAAGGTCCGCGTCACGCTGGAGGTCCCCGCCCCGGAGGACCCGGTGATGGCGACGACCGGGTGCTTGACCGACATGGTTCTCCTCTTCAGCGCTGGGCCGGACGAAACAGCGACCGCCTGCCGAACAGCGAGCTGTCGAAGCTGGGGCCCTCGTCCGGTTCGCGGTGATACCGCTCGATGCGCTCGACTTCGTTGCGGGAGCCGAAGATCAGCGGCACCCGCTGATGGACGTCGCCGGGCGTCACTTCCAGCACTCGCTCGCTGCCGGTGGTCGCGGAGCCCCCGGCCTGTTCGACGATGAACGCGATCGGATTGGCGCCGTAGAGCAATGCCACCCTTCCCGGACGCGTGGGCGGGCGGGTGTCGCGGGGGTACAGGTACACCCCGCCTCGGGTCAGGATGTGAAAGGTGTCGGCGACCAGCGAGGCCACCCAGCGCATATTGAAATCCCGCTCGCGGGGGCCGTCGACGCCGTCGAGGCACTCGTGCACGTAACGGCGCACCGGTCGTTCCCAGAACCGCTCATTCGCCGCGTTGATCGCGAATCCAGAGGTGTCCTCGGGGATGCGCATCCGCGGGTGGGTCAGCACGAACGCGCCGATCTCCCGGTCCAGGGTGAACCCGTCGACCCCGCTGCCGGTCGTCAGCACCAGCATGGTCGCGGGCCCGTACAGGGTGAACCCCGCGCACACCTGCTCGACGCCGGGCTGCAGGAAGTCGGCCGCCGCGGGGCCCGGGCCCTGCGCGGGCGCGCGCAGCACGCTGAAGATGGTGCCCACCGGCAGATTTACGTCGATGTTCGACGAACCGTCCAGCGGATCGAAGGCCAGCAGGTACTTCCCGCGCCGATGGGTGGCGGGCACCGGATGGATCTCGCTGATCTGTTCGGACAGCAACGCCGAAAGGTGCCCGGTCCATTGAGTTTCGGCGACGATGATGTCGTTGGTGATCGCGTCCAGCTTGCGATGCACCGTCGGCGGCAGATTGTCCGGCTCGGACGCACCGATCGAGCCGACGATCGCGCCCCTGGTGACCTGATTGGCGACGATCTTCGTCGCGGTCGCGATCACGTTCACCAGGGCGGAGAACTCACCGGACGATCCGGGATGCCGATGCTCCTGTTCGATGGTGAAGCGGGTGAGGGTCTTCAGTCCTTCTGGCATAACGCCTCGATCTCGTCACCGGGGTCACACGGTCGGCTCGCCGGCGGGCTCGGGGTCGGTGAACACGCTGCTGCCGTAGACATCCCGGTCGGTCAGCGTGATCAAATCGGTCTTGGTCAGCGGTCTGCGCAGTTCCACGAGACGCTTGGCCTGCCGCAACCGGCAACGGTCGAGCGCGTTGCGGACGCTGCGCGCGTTGGAGAAGCGCGGGCGGGCCATCCGGTGTTCCAGGTACTCCCCGAAAGCGGTCCACGCCGCGTCGTCGAAGTGGAAGTTCTCCGCCGCCACCATGAGCTCGGCGATTCCCAGCAGCTCCGCGTGCGTGTAGTCGGCGAACTCCAGGTGGTGGGCCACCCGCGAGGACAGGCCCGGATTGGCGGAGAAGAAGCGGTCCATCCGGTCGGGGTAGCCCGCGAAGATCACCACCAGGCTGGCGCGTTCGTTCTCCATCTCCTGCAACAGGATCTCGATCACCTCCTGCCCGTAGTCGCGTTCGTTCTCCGGCCGGAACAGGTAGTAGGCCTCGTCGATGAACAGCACCCCGCCCGCCGCCTTGGCCAGCGCCTCTTTGGTTTTCGGTGCGGTGTGCCCGATGAACTGACCCACGAGATCGTCGCGGGTGACCGTGTGCACTTTCGGTTTGCGGATGTAGCCCAGGGCGTGCAGCATCTGCGCCATCCGCAATGCCACCGTGGTCTTGCCCGTGCCGGGACCGCCGGTGAAGCTCATGTGCATGGTCGGCCGCGAGGAGGTCAGTCCGAAACGTTGCCGGGCACGGTCGATCAACAGCAGCGCCGCGATCTCGCGGACCCGCCGCTTCACCGGAGCCAGCCCGATCAACTCCGCGTCCAGCCTGCGCAACGTTTCCTCGACGTCGTGACCCGCGATGTCGCTCGACAAGTCCAGCACCGCGTCCTCGGCCAGGATTTCCGGCTCTTCCGGATCGGGCGACGCCGTCCGCACCGCGCCGGGGACATCAGCCCCCGGCCGGTGCAGACGGAATCCGGAGCCGTTGCGCTCAGCCGCCATACCGCTCTCCCGGCCGGACGGTCGTGGCATACGAATGCAGGCCGTATGTCTGCATCCGGTCGGGACCCTCGGTGCGGGTGAGCACGAAACCCGGCTCGTCGGGCGGTCGTTGCACCAGGAAACTCAGCGCCGTCGTCTGCCTGGTGTAGCGGGCGTCGTAGGCGAGCACCCGCACGTAGTGCCGGGGGAAAGTCGCCCGGCACGCGTTGATCTCGGCCAGCACACCGTCGGGCTCGTCCAAGTCGAACAGCGGCAGCCCCCACATCTCCCAATAGGCATTACGCGGGTGCGGATCGTCGGTGTACTCGATGGACACCGGCCAGCTGTTGAGCAATGCGTAGCGCACTTGGGCGGCGATCTGCTCGTCGGTCAGCGGCGGCAGGTAGCAGAATGTTCCGTGCCTCAGATACATCGGCTCGTCCTTCCTGGATGGTCAGCGGCTGGCCGTCGGCACGGCGTCCGGCGCGTCGGTGGAGGTGTAGTCGAAGGTGACATCGCCCCAGGTGGCAAGCGCGACATCGAGCGGACGGCAGATCTCGGCCGCCTTCCTGAGCACATCGGGGCCTTCCTTCAACAGGTCGCGGCCTTCGTTGCGGGCCTGCACGACCGCCTCCAGCGCGACCCGGTTCGCCTCCGCGCCCGCGGCGATGCCGAGCGGATGCCCGATCGTGCCGCCGCCGAACTGCAGCACCACGTCGTCACCGAACAGGTCGAGCAACTGATGCATCTGCCCGGCATGGATGCCGCCGGAAGCCACCGGCATCACACCGGGCAGGCTCGCCCAGTACTGGTCGAAGAAGATCCCGTTGGCCGGCTCGGTCCGGATGTGGTTCTCCCGCAGCGTGTCGTAGAACCCCTTGGTCGTCGCCGGGTCGCCCTCCAGTTTCCCGACCACGGTGCCCGCGTGCAGATGGTCGACGCCGATCAGCCTGCACCACTTGGCCAGCACCCGGAAGCTGACGCCGTGCGTCTTCTGCCGGGTGTAGGTGGAATGCCCCGCGCGATGCAGATGCAGCAGCACCCCGTTGCGGCGCGCCCAATGCGACATCGACTGCATCGCGGTGAAGCCGACGGTGAGGTCCATCATGATGACGACGCTGCCGAGTTCCTTGGCGAACTCCGCGCGCTCGTACATCTGCTCCATCGACGCCGCGGTCACATTCAGGTAATGGCCTTTGATTTCGCCGGTCTCCGCCATCGCACGGTTGACGCCCTCCATCGCGAACAGGTACCGGTCGCGCCAGCGCATGAACGGCTGCGAGTTGATGTTCTCGTCGTCCTTGGTGAAATCCAGGCCGCCTTTGCATGCCTCGTAGATGACGCGTCCATAATTGCGGGCGGATAGCCCGAGTTTCGGTTTCACCGTCGCGCCGAGCAGAGGCCTGCCGTATTTGTTGAGATATTCGCGTTCCATCACCGTGCCGTGCGGCGGCCCTTGGAACGTCTTGACGTACGCCACCGGAATGCGCATGTCCTCCAGCCGCAGCGCCAGCAGCGGCTTGAACCCGAACACGTTGCCGATGATCGAGGAGGTCAGGTTGGTGATCGATCCCTCCTCGAACAAGTCGAGATCGTAAGCGATATAGGCGAAGTACTCCCCCGGCCGCCCCGGGACCTCGTCGATGCGGTAACACTTCGCCTGGTAGCGCGAGTGGGCGGTGAGCCGGTCGGTCCACACCACCGTCCAGGTCGCCGTGGAGGATTCACCCGCCACCGCGGCCGCCGCCTCGATCGGATCGACACCGCGCTGCGGAGTCACCCGGAACACGGCGAGCACGTCGGTATCCGACGGCTGGTAGTCGGGCGCGTAATACCCCATCGACGCATAGGATTGGACACCCGGATCCCAGCGGTCGCGTTCGGTTTCTTCGGCCATCGTTCCTCCTGCTGTGCCACTGCGGGACACCCGCACCCGGGCGAACGGGCGTGCCTTGGGATTTCCAGGATGACGGGCCGGATACCGACAAACAATTTGATTGTTTCTCGCGACACTCAACATATTCGTTGAGTTTGTTACCGTTCTCGGGTGGGTATGGTGAGCGCGGCTCGGATGGAAACCTTCCTGGCCGTCGCCCGCCACGGCAGCATCCGCCGCGCCGCGGCGCAGTTGCACATCACCGAGGCCGCCGTCTCCGCGGCCGTCGCGCACATCGAGAAACTGCTGGGGGCAAAGCTCATCGCGAAGTCCGGGCGCGGCATCGCGCTCACGGAGGCCGGGCGCGTCTACGCCGAGTACTGCCGCGGCATCCTCGGGTTGATGAAGGAGGCGCAGGCGGCCGTGCGCCGCGCCGAGACCGGGCGGCTGCGGATCGGCGTGGTCGCCACCGCGGGCGAGTACGTCCTGCTGCGGCCGCTCGCCTCGTTCCGCCGCCGGTTCCCCGACATCGAACTGAGCCTGTCGGTGCATCCGCGCGACGCGCTGTTCCTCGAATTGCAGCACCATGAAACGGATCTCGTCATCGCAGGCCGCCCACCACGCGACACCGGGCTGGTGGTGCGCGCCCGGCGGCCCAGCCGTCTGGTCGTGGTCGGCCTACCGGAACTCGACCCGCTGCACACCACCTGGCTGCTGCGCGGGCGCGGCTCCGGCACCCGCGAGGCCACCCTCGCCTTACTCGACCAACTCCGGATCGAACCGCCCGTGCTCACTCTCGGCTCCCACGGCGCCGTCCTCGCCGCCGCGCGAGAAGGACTCGGCGTGACGTTGATCCACAGCGACGCCATCTCCCAGGACCTGGAGAACGGCGCGCTGCGCGTGCTCCCGGTCGAGGGCACCCCGCTGGATCGTCCCTGGCATGCCATCACCACCCGCACACCGACGCCGACCACCCGCCTGTTCCTCGCCCATCTGCTCGACCCCGCGGAGGTCGGTTCCGACGCCTTCCACCCGCATTGAGGCCCGCGACCTGCGCGAACCGGCACCACAGCCGCCACGGAAACCGACTGGACGAATATGACAGACTGACTCGCATGACCCGAGGGGATGTTCCGTCCAACGTCTCGGACACCGCGCGCTGGGTCGCGGCCTACCGGGCACGCGAGACGATCCGCCCGGACGCGCTGTTCCGCGATCCGCTCGCCGACCGGCTGGCCGGCGAACGCGGCCACGCCATCGCCGACAACGCGCCTACGGTGATGCGCGACGGGTGGCCGATCGTCACGCGGACCAAACTGATCGATGACCTCATAGCCACCGCGATCGGCGAGGGCTGCGACCGCGTCCTCAACCTCGCCGCCGGTCTGGACGCTCGCCCCTACCGGCTCGATCTGCCCGACGAGTTGCTCTGGATCGAGGCGGACCTCCCCGAGATCGTCGCCGAGAAGGACAGCGCCCTCGCCGGCGAGACGCCGCACTGCGTGCTCATCCGCCGCGCGGTCGATCTCGCCGACCCGGACGCGCGGATGAAGTTCCTCGACGAGGCGCTCGGCGCGATCGGCCCGAGCGCCACCGGCGCGTCCAAGGCCCTGGTGCTCACCGAGGGGCTGCTGATGTACCTCGACCCGCCGACGGTCACCGATCTCGCGACCGCACTGGCCCGCCCCGAGATCGCCTGGTGGCTGCTTGACCTGAGTCTGGGCATGCGCAAGATGCGCTCCGGCGACACCTTCGCCAACGCGCCGATGCAGTTCGAACCCGCCAACGGCGTCCGCTTCTTCGAAGACCTCGGCTGGCAGCCGATCGAACTGGAAAGCCTGCTGCTGCACGCCCGCAAGTTCCACCGCGCACCTTGGTACCTACGTCCCTTCACCTATCTCCCCCAGCCCGACCCCCGCAAACCCATGCGCACCCCCTGGTCGGGCATCATCCGTTTCCGCCACACCTGAGCGACGCCACCCGCGGCTACAGCTGGCCGTGCTGGGAGTCGAAGGTGAGCACGCGGCCGCCCAGTTGGATCTGGGCTCCGGGTGCGAGGGCGATCGGCTGGCCGGGGACCGCTCGGACCCAGTCCTGGCGTCCGGGATGACGAATGTGGGTGCCGTTGGTGGAACCGCCGTCCACGACCGTGACATCCCAGTCGACGAGGCGGATCTCCGCATGCGCCCGCGACATTCCGCCCGAGCTGTCCTCCAGCCGCACCGGGCGCGCACCACGCGCGACCGCGTCCGAATGCTCCGGTTCGCGGCCGAGAACGCAGTCGCTGTCCAGGACGAACGACGTGCCGTCGTCCAGTAGCAACACACCGAGCGGTGGGCGCACCCCTTCGCTGAGCACGCAGGTGAGCTGATCCATCCGGATCCCGCAGACCGCGCAGAACGACACCCGAGGATCGTTGTGATGATGCCGGGCGCATTGGAAACCCGGCACGATCACGCGATGTCCCAGTGCGTTCGAGCCGGTCGACCCGAGCGCGTCGGCGACGACGCCGGTCGAGGGAACCATCGTCTCGGCGAGATTCGCGTCGTTGGCGATCGCGTGATCCCGATCGGTGCGGTGCGCGGGCCGCGCCGGGCTCTGGTCCGGCGCCGGTGGTACGGGCTGCGCCGCCGAAGGCGTCACGCCGTCGGGTGGCGTGGCCCGCCGCGCCGGCGCTTGGAGATCGACTTCCGTCGCGGCATCGCCGGACTCCTCGCCCTTCCGCAGGCTCGGCGCCCGCCGTGGTTGCGCTTCGGACGCCTCGGAACCAGCCTGCCCGCCCGGCCGGTGTGGTTGCGGCATCGCTTGCGGTCCGGCGGTGCGAATCGGCTGCGGCATCTGATCCGGCATCGGCGGCCGATCCTCGACGCGATGCGGTTCGGCCGCCGGTCGTGGCGCGACGTGCGGCGGCTCCGGCCGGGGCTCGACGGGAGATGGCGGCGCGGATCCGGCGTGCGGTCGCCGCGCGGACTCGGCGTCACCGTGGCCGTCCGGCACATCACCGATCGCGCCCGACCACAGCACCGCGCCGGACCCTGGCGCGGCGCCCGCATCCAGCGACAGAATCCCCCGCCCCGGTAGCGATTCCGCGGTCCAGCCCGCCTCGTCCACGAACAACCCGGCGCCGCTGCCGGGTGCGGGCGTCACCATGCGGTCGACGGTGAATCCGGCGTCCCGGCCGCGCAGCACCTCCGTGTGGCCCGGACCGGCGAGCACCGCGGTGACCCCACCGTGCAGGAACACCGCGAGACCTTGGTCCACCGGCGTGATCACCCCGAATTCGACTTCGTCCTCCTCGCCGTTGGACAGGCCCATCAGCCAGGTCGTGGCCAGTCGCGCCACCGCGCGCCCGCTGCGGCGCCGGTCGCGCGCGACGGCTTCGCGCACGATGTCCAGCAGCGCCGTCATCGTGCGGGCAGCGACCGTGTCCGCCGTGAGGAGCCCGTCGCCCCGGTGCGCGACGACCACGACTGCGCCATTCGCGCTCGCCACCAGGTGGGCGCCGGGCAACACCTCGATCTGCGCGCTCACAGGAACCGGCCGCCTTGGAAGCGCCACCGATGGAAGACCACCCGCATCGGCCCGTTCACGATGAGCCAGAAGGCGATCCATGTGACGACGAACTGGATGAGGAAGGCAGCGAGCGGCGGACGCAGATGCTCGGGCAGCACCACCGTGGTGTAGCGCACGAGCACCCAGATCAGCGCTCCCTCGTTGAGGATGGTGATCAGACCGAACAAGGTCGGCCAGTCCTTCTCCCAGCGGAACTGTTGGAGCAGGTGGTAGAGCAGTTCCCAGAGCACACCGACCAGAACGGTCGCCAGCAGCACCGACAACGTCACCCGGTACGCCTGACCGATGCTCGAGGACCCGGTCGGCAGGAACGGGGTGATGAGCAGCGCGACGACGAAGCCGATCACGCTCAGCGCGAGCAGACGGGTCTGGATTCGCCCGTTCAAGGTAGGAAGCATCGCTCAGATCTTCTCGTTCGTAACCCACAGCCACCATTGCCGCGTCGAGCGCAGCGGCCCCATCCTGCGGCAGAACCCGACCGCGGCCAGGTCGTCGGCGATCTCCTGCGCGGCGATCTGCAAGCCGAGGAAGGTGTCCACCCCGGCGAACGGCCCGCCGAGCGTCGCGCTGCCGGAGGCGTATATCCGTCCTGTGCCGCTGCGGGTGCCGATCAGCTCGAAAGTCGTGTCCACGTCCAGCCGACCGAGCGGATTACGGCCCGCGCCGGTGTGGTCGAGCAGGTCTGCCAACAGCCGGTGCTCCCGGACGTCGGCTTCCAACCCCGTGCAGTCGATGATGTAGTCGACGGTCGTGTCGAACGGTTGCGTCGGCGGCGGAAAAGGCAAGGGCGCGCTGGAATCCGGAAGAATCGTGGCGACCACGCCTTGCCGTCCAGCGGCAGGACGCGGAGCGCGCATCGTGCCGGCCATCACCTGGTACCACCCCTCCCGGCGGCCACGGCGCAACTGTTCCTGCCAGTTGTCGCGGATGGGGGTGTTGGTGCCGGAGATCTCCTTGTACGCGCGCGCCCGTTCCTCGCCTTGCAGTCGTCGCACCTTCTGCTTGAGCTGACCGCCCCACACCGACTTCGGATAGTTGAAACCCTGGTAGGCCCATCCGTCGCCGCCCTTGCGCCTGCTGAAGATGTTCTTGCCGTGCGAGCCTGCGATATACGTGCGGAACAGGTGCAGGATCCGGGTGTCGAGCCGGTACTTGTCCCGATCGTCGATGAGCCGTTGCAGGACGCGGCTGGCCACGATCCCGCTGCCACGGATCAGCACCGTGCCGGGCCGCCGCTGGAGCGCCTGGTAGACGTGCTCGTGCGGCTCGTAGGCATTGACCACACGGGTCGGATCACGATGGGTCTCGCGATACTCCTGCAGATCCGGCAGCAGCTTCAGCCCCGGATAGCCGACGGCGACATGGACATACGTGCTGCGGAAAGCGACCCGCTTGGTCGGTGCCGAACCCGCGGGCGGGGTGAGGATGGTGAAGTATCCGCCGCCGTTGCGCTTGCGGACCATGCGCACGTGCCCGCGGTGCAGCGAGCGGGCATAGCCGATGCGGTGGAATTCCCGCTCCATGGAGGCGAACGCCTGGCCCGCACGCGGGGTGTAGTAGTTGGCGAAGATCGGCTCGACGAAGACGTTCCACAGCGGCTTGATCGACTTGTCCGCGATCGCCTCCCGCACCGCGTAGGACGGAAAGCCCCAGATGTTGTCCGGCGTGGAGGCCGAGTCGCTGCGCAGGCGTTCGCCACGGGGGATCTGCGACACCCTGGTGAGGTACTCGTAGGAGGTCCACGGGTGCTCCTGCGGACCGAGCACCGCCATCGCTTCGGCGGGCACGCCGAAGATCCGGAGCGTGTCGTAGGTGACGAACGATCCGATCCCGCTGCCGATGGTCACGAACGGTACGTCGAACACCGGAATCCCGGCGCTGCCGAGCATTTCATCGGTCCATACGTCGGTGTCGACGAGGGCCTGCGTGATATCTCCCCGCATTGGCCGGACTTTACCGGCAGATCCTTATCAACTGCTTGCCATCGGCTTTCGCCGGACGACCGCACTGGTGACGCGCCGCGCACGACGCGTGTGAACCATCTGCGCCGAACCTGCCACGCGGTATGCCCTCGCGGACGTACCATGCCGTTCGTGGCCGATTCCACTCGTTCCACCCCACTGCGGGTCCTCGTGTACAGCAACGACGCCGACACCAGGCGCCAGGTGATCCAGGCCTTGGGCAAGCGTCCGAGCGCAGAGCTACCGGAGTTCGAGTACCTGGAGGTCGCCACCGCTCCCGTGGTGATCGCGCAGCTGGACGCCGGTGGCATCGACTTGGCCGTGCTCGACGGCGAGGCCGCCCCCGTCGGCGGGCTCGGCATCGCGAAGCAGTTGAAGGACGAAGTCGATCCGTGCCCGCCGCTGCTGGTGCTCACCGGCAGGGCCGACGACGCATGGCTTGCCAGCTGGTCGCGCGCGGAGGCAGCGGTGGCGCATCCCATCGATCCGCTCCGGCTCACCGAGGCCGTCGTGGCTCTGCTGCGCAGCCGCTCCGCGGCCTGAACCCGCCAGCGATTCATAGCGATCATGAATTAATTCACCCGGGCGCGCCGCCGCGCCCGGGCCGCCGGTAAGCGACCCTCGACCGCGCCGCCCTCGGCGCCGTTGTTCGCCGCGCAGTTTGCCGCCTTTTTCCGACTGCGAACCCGCTCGGGACCACATTTGACGTCGCCGTACCCGACACCTCAACGTTTCCAACTGACCGTTCACCCAACGGTGCGGAACCCTCGCGCGGATTACCACCGTTTCGGTCATAAATGCTTGTACTGAATTCGATCAAACGACGTCGCCAAACGCGGTGCGGGCCGCCGGTTCAGTTGTAGGCTGTGCCCTACCTCACACGGAGACGGATCCGGTCATGACCGTCCCCGGGTGGAGCCGAGGGGCGAGTCTGGCCGAGGCGGACAACGACGTCAGCCCGCCTCGGACGCTGTTGTCAGCTGCCGCTCGCAAGGAGGGGAAGTGCAGTCGTGAACATCGAGGTGCCGACACTCGTACTCGGCGCGATCGCGGCGGCGTTCGCGCTGTTCTCCATCGTCCTGTCCGCCCTGGTCGGCCCGAAACGACGAAACCGGGCAAAGCTGGAACCCTACGAATGCGGTATCGAACCCACGTCGCATGCCGTGGCGGGCGGACCGGGAAACGTTACCGGGCAACGCTTTCCGGTGAAGTACTACCTCACCGCCATGTTGTTCATCATCTTCGACATCGAGATCGTGTTCCTCTACCCGTGGGCAGTCCACTTCGATGCGCTCGGTCTCTTCGGTCTGGCCGCGATGGCGTTGTTCATCGTCAACGTCTCGGTGGCCTACGCCTACGAATGGCGACGGGGTGGGCTCAGCTGGGACTGACCACCGCGCAGCCGAATTCGTAGCCGACGAGTGGAAGCGAGTCAGTAGAACATGGGTCTCGAGGAAAAACTGCCCAGCGGCTTCCTGCTGAGCACCGTCGAGGATTTCGCCGGATACCTGCGCAAGGGCTCCCTGTGGCCGGCCACCTTCGGGCTCGCCTGCTGCGCCATCGAGATGATGGCCACCGGCGGGGGCCGTTTCGACATCGCCCGCTTCGGCATGGAGGCCTTCCGCGCCTCGCCGCGGCAGGCCGATCTGATGATCGTCGCGGGCCGGGTGAGTCAGAAGATGGCTCCGGTGCTGCGCCAGGTCTACGACCAGATGACCGAACCCAAATGGGTGCTGGCGATGGGCGTCTGCGCCTCCTCCGGCGGGATGTTCAACAACTACGCCATCGTGCAGGGCGTCGATCACGTGGTGCCGGTGGACATCTACCTGCCCGGCTGCCCGCCCCGGCCGGAGATGCTGCTGAACGCGATCCTGGCATTGCACGCCAAGATTCAACAGATGCCGCTCGGCGTCAACCGCGAGGAAGCCATTCGCGCCGCCGAACAGGCCGCGCTCGCCTCGACGCCGACAATCCGGATGGAGGGTCTGCTGCGATGACCTTCGACACCCCCGACGACACCGAAACACCGCCCGCGCACGACGCGATCGATGCCGCCGCCACCGCGGGCCCCGAAGGCACACTGCCCGAGGAGGATTCCAGGCCGGCGGAGGCCGACGTGATCGGCGTGCGCCGCGGCATGTTCGGCGTCACCGGCACCGGCGACACTTCCGGCTACGGCCGCCTGGTCCGCCCCGTCACCCTGCCCGGCGGCACACCCGCCCCCTACGGCGGGTACTTCGACGAGTTGGTCGCCGCGCTCCACGCCGCGCTCGCCGCCACCGGCGCCCGCTCCGACGCCGCGCTCGAGAAGGTGATCGTCTTCCGTGGCGAACTCACGCTGCACGTGCGCCGGGAACATCTGCCCACGGTGGCCCGCGCGTTGCGCGACGATCCCGCACTGCGATTCGAGCTCTGCCTCGGCGTCGACGGCGTGCACTACCCGGAGGACTCCGGCCGTGAACTGCACGCCGTCTACCACCTCATGTCGATCACGCACAACCGCCGTCTACGGGTGGAGGTCTCCGCACCGGACGCGGACCCGCACATCCCCTCGCTCTACGAGGTGTATCCGACCACCGACTGGCATGAGCGCGAGACCTACGACTTCTTCGGCATCCGGTTCGACGGGCACCCCTCGCTGACCCGGATCACCATGCCGGACGACTGGCGCGGTCACCCCCAGCGCAAGGACTACCCGCTCGGCGGGATCCCGGTCGAATACAAGGGCGCGCGCATCCCGCCGCCCGACGAGCGGAGGGCATACAGCTGATGAGCGACACCGACACCGAACCCGAGGTCACCGCGCCCGAGCCCGCCACGGTCACCGTCGGAGGCCAGGACTGGGACCAGGTGGCCGAGACGTTGTCCGGCGCGGGCGAAGAACGCATCGTCGTCAACATGGGTCCGCAGCATCCGTCCACCCATGGTGTGCTGCGCCTGATCCTCGAGATCGAAGGCGAGACGGTCACCGAGGCCCGCTGCGGAATCGGATACCTGCACACCGGGATCGAGAAGAATCTCGAATTCCGCAACTGGACCCAGGGCGTCACGTTCGTCACCCGGATGGACTACCTGTCGCCGTTCTTCAACGAGACGGCGTACTGCCTTGGCGTGGAGAAACTGCTCGACATCACCGAGCAGATCCCCGAGCGCGCCACCATCGTCCGCGTGCTGCTGATGGAACTCAACCGCATCTCCTCGCACCTGGTCGCCCTGGCCACCGGCGGCATGGAGCTCGGGGCGTTGACGCCGATGCTGTTCGGCTTCCGCGAACGCGAGCTGATCCTCGACGTGTTCGAGACGATCACCGGCCTGCGGATGAATCACGCGTTCATCCGCCCCGGCGGCCTGGCTCAGGATCTCCCCGACAACGGCGTCACCAAGGTGCGCGAACTGCTCGCGCTGCTGCCCGAACGGCTGCGCGATATGGAGCGCCTGCTCACCGCCAACCCGATCTGGAAGGCCCGCACCCAGAACATCGGCTATCTCGACCTGCAGGGCTGCATGGCCCTCGGCATCACCGGCCCGGTGCTGCGCGCCACCGGCCTGCCGCACGACCTGCGCAAAGCCCAGCCCTACTGCGGCTACGAGAATTACGAATTCGACGTCCCCATCACCACCGGATGCGACTGCTACGGCCGCTACGTCATCCGGGTGGAAGAGATGAAGGAATCGCTCAAGATCGTCGAGCAGTGCCTGGACCGGTTGCGGCCCGGCCCGGTCATGATCGACGACAAGAAGATCGCCTGGCCCGCCGACCTGCAACTCGGCGCCGACGGACTCGGCAACTCTCCCGAGCACATCGGCAAGATCATGGGCAGGTCCATGGAGGGCCTGATCCACCATTTCAAGCTGGTCACCGAAGGCATCCGCGTTCCGGCCGGCCAGGTGTACGCGGCCGTCGAGTCACCGCGCGGCGAGCTGGGCGTGCACATGGTCAGCGACGGCGGCACCCGGCCCTACCGCGTGCACTATCGCGACCCCTCGTTCACCAATCTGCAAGCGGTCGCGGCGATGTGCGAGGGCGGCATGGTCGCCGACGTCATCGCCTCGGTCGCCAGCATCGACCCCGTCATGGGCGGAGTGGACCGATGAACCCGGCAACAGACGGCGATACCCCGAACGGCGGCTACGGGACCGGTGGCACGCGGGTCCTGCTGAAGCTCAGCGCCCGGCCCGAGCCGTACCAGCCCTTCGTGCGCGAACGGCTCGAAACCGACGCCAAGGAGATCATCGCGCGCTATCCGCATCCGCGCTCGGCGCTACTGCCCCTGCTGCACCTGGTGCAGTCCGAGGAGGGTTGCGTCACCGGCACCGGAATCGAGTTCTGCGCCGAGCAATTGGGCTTGACCGGCGCCGAAGTCACCGCGGTCGCCACCTTCTACTCGATGTTCCGGCGCACACCGACCGGCGACTACCACGTCGGCGTCTGCACCAATACGCTCTGCGCGGTCATGGGCGGCGACGCCATCCTCGCCGCACTCGAGCGCCACCTCGGCATCGGGCACGGCGAGACCACCGCGGACGGATCGATCACGCTGGAGCACGTCGAGTGCAACGCGGCCTGCGACTTCGCGCCGGTCGTCATGGTCAACTGGGAGTTCTTCGACAACCAGACCCCCGAGTCCGCGCGGGCGCTGGTGGACGCGCTGCGAGCCGGACAGCAGGTCACCCCGACCAGGGGCGCGCCGCTGTGCACGTTCAAGCAGACCGCCCGCATCCTCGCCGGTTTCCCCGACGAGCGCCCCGGTGTGCTCGACGGCGCGGCCGGTGACGCGACACTCGCCGGCCTGCGGGTGGCCCGCGAACAGGGCATGCGCGCCCCCGCGCCGGAAGAGGACACGGAGGGCAGGCGATGACGCTCACCCCGGTGCTGAGCACCTACTGGGACGATCCGCAGTCCTGGACGATGGACACCTACCTGCGCCACGACGGCTACCAGGCGCTGCGCACCGCCCTGCGGACGGACCCGGATCAGATCATCCAGACCGTCAAGGACGCGGGCCTGCGCGGGCGCGGCGGCGCGGGCTTCCCCACCGGCATGAAATGGAGTTTCATCCCGCAGGGGCCGGGTCCCGACGGCGTCACCAAACCGCACTACTTGGTGGTGAACGCCGACGAATCGGAACCAGGCACCTGCAAAGACATTCCGCTCATGCTGGCCGCCCCGCACGCGCTGATCGAAGGCGTCGTCATCGCCGCCTACGCCATCCGCGCGGCGCACGCGTTCATCTACGTGCGCGGCGAGGTGGTTCCAGTGCTGCGGCGGCTACAGGCCGCGGTGGCCCAGGCCTACGAGGCGGGCTTCCTCGGTCATGACATCCTCGGCTCCGGCTACGACCTCGAGCTGATCGTGCACGCGGGCGCGGGCGCCTACATCTGCGGTGAGGAGACCGCACTGCTGGACTCGCTGGAAGGGCGCCGCGGCCAGCCTCGGCTGCGCCCGCCGTTCCCCGCCGTCGCGGGTCTGTACGCCTGCCCGACCGTGGTGAACAACGTCGAGTCCATCGCCAGCGTGCCGCCCATCATCCGCAACGGCATCGCGTGGTTCCGCTCCATGGGCAGCGAGCGCTCGCCCGGCTTCACGCTCTATTCGCTGTCGGGTCACGTCACCCGGCCCGGGCAGTACGAGGCCCCGCTGGGCGTGACGCTGCGCGAACTACTCGGCTACGCCGGTGGCGTTCGCGCCGGGCATCGGGTGAAGTTCTGGACTCCGGGCGGCTCGTCCACGCCGCTGTTCACCGAGGAACACCTCGACGTGCCGCTCGACTACGAAGGCGTCGCGGGTGCGGGATCCATGCTCGGCACCAAAGCCTTGCAGATCTTCGACGACACCACCTGCGTGGTGCGCGCCGTGCTGCGCTGGACGGAGTTCTACGCCCACGAGTCCTGCGGCAAGTGCACCCCGTGCCGGGAGGGCACCTACTGGCTGGTGCAGCTGCTGCACCGTATCGAGGCGGGCACCGGCGTCGCATCCGACCTGGACAAGCTGCTCGACATCAGCGACACCATCAACGGCAAGTCGTTCTGCGCCCTCGGCGACGGCGCGGCCAGCCCGATCATCTCCTCGCTGAAGTACTTCCGCGAGGAGTACGTCGAACACCTGCGGCTGGGCCGCTGCCCGTTCGACCCGGCGCGCAGCACGGCATGGGCCGAGTCAGGAGAAGAGGTCCGATGAAACCGGTATCGCGGAGCGATTCGATCAGGGGTGGCGGCCGGGCGGCGAACGGGCCTGCCGCCGTGCGTGACAACAACGGCGGGCCCGCGCCCGCCGACCTGGTGACCGTGACCATCGACGACACCGCCGTCAGCGTGCCGCCCGGCACACTGCTGATCCGGGCCGCCGAGCTCATCGGCATCCAGATCCCCCGCTTCTGCGACCATCCACTGCTCGACCCGGTCGGCGCATGCCGTCAATGCCTGGTCGAAGTCGAAGGGCAGCGCAAGCCGGTCGCCTCCTGCACCATGGCCGTCGCCGACGGCATGGTGGTGCGCACCCAGCTCACCTCCCCCGCCGCCGACAAGGCGCAGGAGGGCGTGATGGAGCTGCTGCTGATCAACCACCCGCTGGACTGTCCGGTGTGCGACAAGGGCGGCGAGTGCCCGTTGCAGAACCAGGCGATGTCCACCGGCCGCGCCGAAAGCCGGTTCGACGGCCGCAAACGCACCTATCCCAAACCGATTCCGCTGTCCACGGCCGTGCTGCTGGACCGGGAACGCTGTGTACTCTGCGCCCGCTGCACCCGTTTCTCCCAGCAGATCGCGGGCGACCCGTTCATCGAACTGATGGATCGCGGCGCGCTGCAACAGGTCGGCACCGCGCAGGCCGAACCGCTGGACTCTTATTTCTCCGGCAACACCGTGCAGATCTGCCCCGTCGGCGCGCTCACCGGCACCGCCTACCGATTCCGCGCGCGCCCGTTCGACCTGGTGTCCAGCCCGAACGTCTGCGAGCACTGTGCCTCCGGCTGCGCCCAGCGCACCGACCACCGGCGCGGCAAGGTGTTGCGCAGGCTGGCCGGAGACGACCCGCAGGTCAACGAGGAGTGGAACTGCGACAAGGGCCGGTGGGCTTTCGCCTACGCCACCGGACCCGACCGGCTCACCACCCCCCTGGTGCGCGGCTGGGACGGCGAACTCGCCCCCGCCTCGTGGTCGCAAGCGCTGGCCGCGGCCGCGGAGGGGCTGGCCGCGTCCTTCGGCAACGCCGGCGTGCTGGTCGGCGGCCGGGTCACCGAGGAGGACGCCTACGCCTACGCGAAGTTCGCGCGAGTCGCCCTCGGCACCAACGATGTCGACTTCCGCTCCCGCGCGCATTCTGCCGAGGAGGCCGATTTCCTCGCCGCCCGCGTCGCGGGCCAGGACGGCGCGGTCACCTACGACAGCATGGAAGCCGCACCGGTCGTCCTGCTCGTCGGATTCGAACCCGAGGAAGAGTCGCCGATCGTCTACCTGCGGCTGCGCAAGGCGGCCCGCAAGCGCGGCCTGCCGATCTACTCGCTCGCGCCGTACTCCTCGCGCGGGCTCGAGCGCATGTCCGGACGGCTGATGCGCGCCGTGCCGGGCGCCGAACCGCATCTGCTCGACGCCATCCGCACCGGCGAGATCACCACGCCCGGCGCGGATCCCGCCCAGCTGGCCGATCTGGCCCGGCTGCTGCGCGAACCCGGTGCGGTGATCATGGTCGGCGAGCGGATGGCGGGCGTCGCGGGCGCGCTGTCGGCCGCGGTGCGCCTCGCCGACGAAACCGCGGCCGCCCTCGCCTGGGTGCCGCGCCGGGCAGGCGAACGTGGCGCGGTCGAAGCGGGCGCCATGCCCGGCCTGCTTCCCGGCGGCAGGCCCGTCGCCGATCCCCGTGCCCGCCAACAGGTCCGGGCTGTCTGGAACGTGCCGGAGCTGCCCGTCGGCGCGGGCCGGGACACCACGGCGATCCTGGAGGCCGCCTCCGGCCTCGGCGCGCTGGTCATCGGCGGAGTCGATGTCGCCGACCTGCCCGACCCGGCCGCAGCGCTGGCCGCGATCGACGCGGCCAGGTTCGTGGTGAGTCTGGAACTGCGCCGCAGCCCGGTCACCGAACGCGCCGACGTGGTCTTCCCGGTAGCCGCGGCCATGGAGAAATCCGGCACCTTCCGCACCTGGGAGGGCAGGCCGCGCCCGTTCGCCGCCGCGCTCGGTGACGACATGGTGCGCCGCCAGACCGCGCCGCTGTCGGATCAGCGCGTGCTGCACGCCATCGCCGAGGAGATGTCGGTGCGCCTCGGCCTGCCCGACATCGAATCCGCCCGCGCCGAGCTCGCCGAACTCGGCGCGTGGGACGGCGCACCCGTCACCGCCCCCACGCACGGGCCGAACCCGTTGCCGCGGCTCGAGCCGGGAACGGCGGTGCTCGCCAGTTGGCGCATGCTGCTGGACGAAGGCCGGATGCAGGACGGCGAACCGAATCTGGCCGGCATCGCCCGGCCCCCGGTGGTGCGCCTGTCGGCGGCCACCGCCGCCGAGATCGGCGTACAACCCGACGACCCGGTCACGGTCGCCACCAGCCGCGGCACGGTCACGCTCCCCCTGATGATCAGCGACCTGCCCGACCGGGTGGTCTGGCTGCCGCAGCACTCGCCCGGCTGCTCCATCGCCGAGCAACTCGCCGTGCAGCCCGGCGCGATCGTGCATCTGCGGCACGCCGACGAGAGGATGAAGGAGCACCGTCATGAGTGATCTCGCCGCGCTCGCCTTGACCTCCACGGTTACCCACGCCGCCTCCGATCCCTACGCGCCCGCCGGCTTCGGGCACGACCCTTTGTGGCTGGTGATCGTCAAGGCGCTGGCCGTCTTCGTCTACCTGATGCTGATTCCGCTGATCGCCGTGCTCGCGGAACGAAAGATCGTGGCACGCATGCAAATGCGGATCGGCCCCAACCGGACCGGGCCGTTCGGCTCGTTGCAGAGCATCGCCGACGGCGTGAAGATGGCCCTCAAGGAGGACATCGTCCCGGCGATCGTGGACAAGCCGATCTACATCCTGGCGCCGGTCATCTCGGTGGTGCCCGCCTTCATGGCGTTCGCGGTGATCCCCTTCGGGCCCGAGGTGTCGTTCTTCGGTGTCATCACGCCACTGCAGCTCACCGATCTGCCGGTGGCGGTGCTGTACATCCTCGCGATCACCTCCATCGGCGTCTACGGCATCGTGCTGGCCGGATGGTCGTCGGGCTCGACCTATCCGCTGCTGGGCGGGTTGCGCTCGACCGCGCAGGTCATCTCCTATGAGATCGCGATGGCGCTGTGCTTCGCGACGGTGTTCCTGCTCGCGGGCACGATGGCCACCTCCGGCATCGTGTCCGCGCAGGAAGGCACCTGGTATGTCTTCCTGCTGCTGCCGTCGTTCCTGATCTACTGCGTCTCGATGGTCGGCGAGACCAACCGGGCGCCGTTCGACCTGCCGGAGGCCGAGGGCGAGCTGGTCGGCGGCTTCCACACCGAGTACTCCTCGCTCAAGTTCGCCATGTTCATGCTGGCCGAGTACGTCAACATGGGCACGGTGTCCGCGCTGGCCACCACCTTGTTCCTGGGTGGCTGGCACGCCCCGTGGCCGCTGAACATGTGGGACGGCGCCAATTCCGGTTGGTGGCCGGTGCTGTGGTTCACCGCGAAGGTCTGGACGTTCCTGTTCGTGTTCATCTGGCTGCGCGGCACACTGCCCCGGCTGCGCTACGACCAGTTCATGAACCTCGGTTGGAAACTGCTGATCCCGACCTCGCTGGCTTGGGTCATGGTGGTGGCCACCGCACGGGTGCTGCAGGCCGAGGGCTATCGGGTGCAAACCCCCATCCTGGTGATCGGCGGCTTGGTGGTCACCGGTCTGCTGGTGCTGCAATTCCTGCGGGCGGGCCGGGCGCAGGCGGCGCCGCCACCGGTCGAGCAACCCGTGACCGCGGATTCCCCCGAGTCGACGGTCTTCCTCGGCTTCCCGGTTCCGCCGCTGCCCGCCGACGCGCACACACGCGACGCCACCCGCACCAAAGCCGGGCTGTTCGATCCACTGGGCGGGTTCGCGGTCACCGCGGGCACCATGTTCAAGAAGCCGAACACCGAGTTCTATCCCGAGCAGAAGACGCCGACCGCGCCGCGTTACCACGGCAGACACCAGCTCAACCGGCATCCCGACGGCTTGGAGAAGTGCATCGGCTGTGAGCTGTGCGCGTGGGCCTGCCCCGCCGACGCGATCTACGTCGAGGGCGCCGACAACACCGAGACCGAACGGTTCTCGCCCGGTGAACGATACGGCCGGGTCTATCAGATCAACTACCTGCGCTGCATCGGCTGCGGCCTGTGCATCGAAGCCTGCCCCACCCGGGCGCTGACGATGACCAACGACTACGAGATGACCGATGACAACCGGGCCGACCTGATCTACGAGAAGGACCGATTGCTCGCCCCGTTGCAGCCCGGAATGACCCCACCGCCGCACGCCATGCACCCCGGCGCCGACGAGGCCGACTACTACCTGGGCCGGGTGCCCGGCGCGCCTGCCACCAGCGGTGCCACGGCGACCGACGCACTCCGCAAACCCGCCGCCGCCGGCGCGGAAGGAGTGACACGATGACCGAACTCATCCTGGCCGCGGAGCCACTGACCCGCGCATCCACCGGCGAGACCGTCCAATTCTGGATCCTCGCCCCTATCGCCGTGCTCGGCGCGCTCGGCATGGTGTTCGCCCCCAAGGCCGTGCACTCCGCACTGTGCCTGGCCGCGACGATGATCGCGCTGGCCGCGTTCTACATCGCCCAGGACGCACTGTTCCTCGGCATCGTGCAGATCGTGGTCTACACCGGCGCGGTCATGATGCTTTTCCTGTTCGTGCTGATGCTCGTCGGCGTCGACTCCGCCGAATCGCTGAAGGAGACCATCCGCGGCCAGCGACTCGCCGCCGCCGCGGTCGGCATCGGCTTCGGGCTGCTGCTCAGCGGCGGCATCGCCCACGGCGTACGCGAATCCGGAACCACCTTCCCCGCCAACGGTTTCCCCGGCCGCAACGTGATCGCCGAATTGGCCGAACTGATCTTCCTGCGCTACGTGTGGGCATTCGAACTCACCGGCGCCCTGCTGATCACCGCCACCATCGGCGCCATGGTGCTCGCGCATCGCGAGCACTTCGGCCCCCGCACCGATCAGCGTGAACTGTCGCGCCGCCGCTTCCGCGAGAAGGGCCACCGCGCCACACCACTGCCCACCCCCGGCGTCTACGCCAGGCACAACGCGGTGGACATTCCCGCGCGGCTGCCCGACGGGTCGTTCGAGGAACTGTCGGTCAGCACCATCCTGCGGCACCGCCGCACCAGGGCGCTCACCGAAGCGGCCGTCATCTCGGTCGGCACCACGCCCGCGGCGGACGCGGCCGACACACCCAGCGACGAGGAAGGCAACCGGTGAATCCCGAGAACTACCTGTTCCTGTCCGCCCTGTTGTTCACGATCGGCGCGGCCGGAGTGCTGCTGCGGCGCAACGCCATCGTCGTGTTCATGTGCATCGAGTTGATGCTCAACGCGGTGAACCTCGCGTTCGTCACCTTCGCCCGGATGCACGCCAACCTCGACGGACAGGTGTTCGCGTTCTTCACGATGGTGGTCGCCGCGGCCGAGGTGGTGGTCGGCCTGGCCATCATCATGACCATCTTCCGCACCCGCCGCTCGACCTCGGTCGACGACGCCAACCTGCTGAAGTTCTGACGTGGACACCGCAACGCTGTGGCTGCTGCCCGCCCTCCCCCTGGCGGGCGCGATCGTCCTGCTGCTGACCGGACGTTACGCCGACAAGTGGGGCCATCTGCTCGGCACCGCGCTGGCCCTGGCCTCGTTCGTGGTCGCCGCGCTCGCGTTCGCCGACATGCTCGAGCGCGACACCGCCGACCGCGCGGTGCGCCAGGACCTGTTCAGCTGGGTTCCGGTAGCCGGTCTGCAGGTCGACTTCTCGCTGCGACTCGATCAGCTGTCGATCTGTTTCGCGCTGCTGATCACCGGCGTCGGCTCGTTGATCCACATCTACTCGATCGGCTACATGAGCCACGATCCGGCTCGGCGGCGGTTCTTCGCCTACCTGAACCTCTTCCTCGCGGCCATGCTGCTGCTGGTCCTGGCGAACAACTACCTCGTGCTCTACCTCGGCTGGGAGGGCGTCGGCCTGGCCTCCTACCTGCTGATCGGGTTCTGGCACGAAAAGCCCTCGGCGGCAACGGCGGCCAAAAAGGCCTTCGTCGTCAACCGGGTCGGCGACATGGGCTTGGCGATCGCGATGATGGTCATGTTCGCGACGTTCGGGTCGATCGACTTCGACGTCGTGTTCGGCGCCGCGTCCGCCGCGGGCGAGGGCACACTCACCGCGATCGGCCTGTTGCTGCTGCTGGCCGCGTGCGGCAAGTCCGCGCAGGTGCCGCTGCAATCCTGGCTCGGTGACGCGATGGAAGGGCCCACCCCGGTGTCGGCGCTCATCCACGCGGCAACCATGGTCACCGCGGGCGTGTACCTGATCGCGCGCTCCAACGCGATCTTCGACCTCGCACCGAACGCGCGCCTCGGCGTGGTGCTGGTCGGCGCGGTCACCCTGCTGTTCGGCGCGATCATCGGCTGCGCGAAGGACGACATCAAGAAGGCGCTCGCCGCCTCCACCATGAGCCAGATCGGCTACATGGTGCTGGCCGCCGGACTCGGCCCCGCCGGATACGCCTTCGCCATCATGCATCTGCTCACCCACGGGTTCTTCAAGGCCGGGCTGTTCCTCGGCGCCGGTTCGGTGATGCACGCGATGAACGACGAAACCGACATGCGCCGCTACGGCGGACTGCGCACCCTGCTGCCGATCACCTACGTCACCTTCGGCCTCGGCTACCTCGCCATCATCGGTGTTCCGCCGTTCGCCGGATTCTTCTCCAAAGACCGGATCATCGAGGCGGCGTTCAACCAAGGCGGTCTCGGTGGAGTCGCCTTGGGACTGGTCACGCTGCTGGGCGCGGGACTGACCGCGTTCTACATGACGCGGGTCATGCTGATGACGTTCTTCGGCGAACGGCGCTGGAAACCGGACACCCACCCGCACGAAGCCCCCGCGGTGATGACCGGGCCGATGATCCTGCTCGCCCTCGGCTCGATCGGGGCGGGCGCGGTGTTCGTCTTCGGCTCCTCGCTGCAGAACTGGCTCGAACCGGTCGTGGGCGCCCACCACGGCACCGAAACCGTTCCCGCGGCGCTGGTCACCATCCTGGCGCTGGGCGTGGTCGCCGTCGGAGTCTGGGTGGCCTACTCGCAATACGCGCAGCGCGACATCCCCGAGACCGCACCCGAAGCCGTCTCCGCGCTCACCGTCGCGGCGCGCCGCGACCTCTACGGCGACGCGGTCAACGAAACGGCGTTCATGCGGCCGGGACAGTACCTCACCCGGGCGCTGGTCTTCCTAGACAATCGCGGCATCGACGGCGTCGTGAACGGCACCGCGGCGCTGATCGGCGGGTTGTCCGCACGAGCCCGGCGTGTGCAGTCCGGCTTCGTGCGCTCCTATGCCCTGTCCATGTTCACCGGCGCGGCCCTGGTGGCCGCAGCCCTGCTGGCGGTGAGGTTGTGGTGAGCGAGTTCCCCTGGTTGACGACGCTGTGGCTGGCGCCGGTCGTCGGTGCGGCGATCGTGCTCGTGCTGCCCGCCGCGCGACGCACGCTCGCGCGCGCGGTGGCACTGGCCTTCTCGGTGCTCACGCTCGGTATCGGCATCGCGCTGGCGGTGCGCTTCGATCCCGGCGGCGCGCAATACCAGTTCGTCGAATCCCATCAGTGGATTCCGGCGTTCGGCGCCGGCTACACCCTCGGACTGGACGGCATCGCACTGGTGCTGGTGCTGCTGACCGCGGCACTGGTGCCCCTGCTGATCCTGGCGGGCTGGCACGACGAACGCGAAGTCGGCAGCGGCAAGCGGGTGGCCCACACCTACGTCGCGCTCATCATGCTCGTCGAGGCGATGGTGCTGGTCTCCTTCGTCGCCTTGGACATCCTGCTGTTCTACGTCTTCTTCGAGGCGATGCTCATCCCGATGTACTTCCTCATCGGCGGGTTCGGGCCGCGCACCGGCGACGCGCTGGTGCGCAGGCAGCGCTCGCGCGCGGCGGTGAAGTTCTTGCTGTACAACCTGTTCGGCGGGCTGATCATGCTGGCCGCGGTCATCGGGTTGTACGTACTCACCGCCCGCGAAGGTTTGGGCGAAGGGTCCTCGGGCACGTTCGATTTCCGCACCGTCGTCGCCGCCGCCAACGCCGGGCAGCTCGGCGCGGGTCCCGCGGTGCTCAATGCCCTGTTCCTCGGGTTCATGTTCGCTTTCGCGGTGAAGGCGCCCTTGTGGCCGCTGCACACCTGGCTGCCCGACGCCGCCGTCGCCGCCACGCCTTCCAGCGCGGTGCTGATGATGGCGGTGGTCGACAAAGTGGGCACCTTCGGCATGCTGCGCTACTGCCTGCCCCTGTTCCCCGACGCGTCGAGCACCTATGCGCCGCTGGTGATCACGCTCGCGGTGATCGGCATCGTCTACGGCGCGCTGCTGGCCATCGGGCAGACCGACGTGATGCGCCTGATCGCCTACACCTCGATCTCCCACTTCGGTTTCATCATCCTCGGCGTCTTCGCCATGACCAGCCAGGGGCAGACCGGCGCGACGCTGTACATGGTCAATCACGGCATCTCCACCGCCGCACTGTTCCTGGTGGCCGGGTTCCTGGTGTCCCGGCGCGGAACCCGGCTCATCGCCGAGTACGGCGGCGTGCAGAAGGTGGCCCCGGTGCTGGCGGGCACGTTCTTCATCGCCGGTCTCGCGACGCTCTCGCTACCCGGGCTCGCACCCTTCGTCAGCGAATTCCTCGTGCTGATCGGTACCTTCACCCGCTACCAGTTCGCCGCCGTGATCGCCGCGAGCGCGCTGGTGCTCGCTGCCCTCTACGTCCTGTGGCTCTACCAGCGGATGATGACCGGACCGGTGAAGAAAGGCAACGAGCGGATCTGGGATCTCGCCCCGCGCGAACTCGCCGTCGTGATACCGCTGATCGCCGCGCTACTGTTCCTCGGCATCTACCCGAAAGTCTTGACCGACTTCATCAATCCCGCGGTGAGCCAGACCCTCACCACCATCGGCCGGACCGACCCCGCACCGTCGACACCACCGGCGGAAGCGGGATCGACCCACCATCCCGGAGGTGTCCACAAATGACCGACCTCGCCTCCACCGCGACGCTCGCCGCGAGCGTTCCCGCGCCGAGCATCGAATACGGCGCCCTGTCCCCCATGCTCATCGTGTTCGGCGCCGCCGTCCTCGGTGTACTGGCCGAAGCGTTCGTCGCCCGGCACTACCGCTATGCCACCCATCTGGTACTGAGCGTGGGCGGCTTGGTCGCCGCGCTGATCGCGGTGGTGCTGCTGGCGGGCACCGAATCCACCGCTGTCGCCGGTGCGGTCGCGATCGACGGCGTGACGCTGTTCCTGCAGGGCACGATCCTGGTGGTGTCGCTGCTCGGGATCCTGTTCATCGCCGAGCGCGGAGCCGAGCCGCGTCTGCGGGCGCGGTCGGGCCCCGGAACCTGGAGCCGAGCCGCCGCCACCCTCGAACGCGGCGTGGACGCGTTCACGCCCCAGGCCTCGGCGGTGCCCGGCAGCGCGACCGAAGCCGCGGCGCTGCGCGCGGGTGTCGCGACCACCGAGGTCTTCCCCCTGACGCTGTTGGCCGTCGGCGGATTGCTGCTGTTCCCGGCGTCCAATGACCTGCTGACCATGTTCGTCGCCCTCGAAGTGCTGTCGCTGCCGCTGTATCTGCTGTGCGGTCTGGCCCGGCGCAAGCGGTTGCTCTCCCAAGAGGCGGCGCTGAAGTACTTCCTGCTCGGCGCGTTCTCCTCGGCGTTCTTCCTCTACGGCGTCGCGCTGCTGTACGGCCAGGCGGCTACGGTGCGACTCGGCGGCATCGCCGACGCGATCGCCCAGCATCCGGACAACGCGACGCTGGCGGTCCTCGGGATCGCGATGCTCGCGGTCGGCCTGCTGTTCAAGATCGGCGCGGTGCCGTTCCAGTCCTGGGTGCCCGACGTCTACCAGGGCGCTCCCACCGCGATCACCGGGTTCATGGCCGCCGCTACCAAAATCGCGGCGGTCGGCGCGTTGGTGCGTGTGCTGCAGGTCGCGGTGCCCGGTCTGCGCGACGACTGGCGGCCCATCCTCGCGGCCGTCGCGATCGCCACCATGGCCGTCGGCGCGGTCATGGCGATCACGCAGACCGACGTCAAACGAATGCTCGCGTATTCCTCGGTGGCGCATGCCGGGTTCCTGCTCACCGGCCCGGTGGCGGCCAACGACCGCGGTGTCGCGGCCGTGCTGTTCTATCTGCTGGCCTACGGAATCGGCACACTCGGCGCGTTCGCGGTGGTCAGCTCGGTCCGTGAGCCGGACGGTGACGAGGCCACCGGCCTGCCACGGTGGGCGGGGCTGGGCCGCAGATCCCCCTGGCTGGCAACGGTATTCGCGCTGTTCCTGCTTTCCTTCGCGGGGTTGCCGCTCACCAGCGGCTTCGTCAGCAAGTTCACCGTCTTCGAAGCCGCCGCTTCGGGCGGCGCGGCGCCACTGGTCGTCATCGGCGTGATCTGCAGCGCCGTCGCGGCGTTCTTCTACCTGCGGGTCATCGTGCTCATGTTCTTCACCGACCCGCCCGCCGACGCGCCGGTGCTGGTCAGCCCGCCGCTGACGACGACGATCGTGGCGGTCACCGCGGCGATCACGTTCGCGCTCGGTGTCTTTCCGCAGCCGTTGCTCGACCTCGCCGATCAGGCGGCGACGTTCGTTCGCTGACCGGGCCCGCTCGCCCCGATGCCGCCGCACGACCGCGGCGGCATCGTCGTCTCACGGCTCGATGCACTCAGGCGCCGCGCCGGCCTTGCAGCGCTTTCGCGATCAGCGCCCGGGCGCGATCGCCGTACTCGGCTTGGTCGGCAAGGATCGCGAAGGTCTTCTCGTGCAGCGCGATCTCGGACGGGCGCGTGATGGTCAGCTCCGCCGAAACCGTCTCGGTCAGCACCTGTGAGCGGTCGTAGATGACGAAGTTCGTCGCGGGGGCGCGGTACTCGGCACAGATCGGGATGATGCCCAACCGCACAGTCGGGTTGGCCATCACCGCGAGCAGGTGGGCGAGCTGCTCGGCCATGACGGTCGCGTCGCCGACCGTGCGCCAGAGCGCGGCCTGGTTGACCACGAAGTGGAACCGGTGTTTCGCCCGGAAGAGCACCTGCTTACGGGTCATGCGCGCGGCCACCGCTTCTTCCAGGTCGTCGCGCCCACCGGTCACCGCGATGCAGGCGGTCAGGATCGCGCGCGCGTAGCCCTCGGTTTGCAGCAGCCCCGGCAACGTGTCCGGCGCGTACCAGCGGATCTGCGTGGTCTGCGATTCCAAATGGATCGATTGCCGTTGCCTGCGCGCGTGCCCGGAGGCAACGGTGCGCTGCCATTCCAGGTACATCGACTGCAGATTGCGCGCATTGGCGACCAGATCGTCCAGCACGGCGGTGTTACCGCACGCTTCACACCACGCGGCGAGGTCCGCTTCCGACGGCGTCTGCTTGCCGCCCTCGATCCGGGAGACCTTGCTCGAATGCCAGCCGCACCTCGCGGCCAGCTCCAGGCCGGTGAGGTGGGCAGCGCGACGAAGTTCACGCAGGCGCGCGCCCAGCACCTCGCGTGCGTCCGACACACCGTTCACTCGGGTACGTGCTCACTCTCGCAATATCGTTGATGATCGATGCCCATGGGCCACAGCCGTTCCCGCACCCGCAGGTACCGGGCGACCAGCGCCGGATCAGTACTGATCGACAGCCCGGTGAACGCCCCGTTCTCGGCGAAGGTGTTGAAGGCCACCGTGTCCGAGTCGAACAGCCAGTAGTCGTCGTGCGGCAGATCCGCCGCGTCGACCAGATGCCGCGGTAGCCAGCGCACCGCCTCGCCGGTGGCGATGTTGTCGTCGGTCGCCGACAACAACCACCGGGTGTAGCCGGTATGCGGGACCGTCACGACACGTAGTCGCTCCAGCGTGACTCCGCGGGTGGCCGATTCGACCATCAGAGCATCCCAGGCTTTCCACGACTCGGGCTGTTCCTCTCGCTCGTACGCTACTCCGGCATCGAAGCGGCGCAACGCTTCCTGCTCGTCCTCCATCAGGTACTGATCTCTCACCTCCAAGTGGAAAGCGCGGAATCGAGCCGCCCGAAAGAGCGGCTCGAAACAGCGGTCACCGGCGACGTGCAGCATCAGCGCACCACCACGGCGGTTTCGTGACAGTCGAGGGTCAACTGGGCGAGCAGTTCGGGGTCGGTGACCGGTTCGCCGGCCACCAGCACCGATCCGCAGGTTCCACTCGGCTCCACCCGTAGCCACATGCCTGGTTCCAGCCAGTCCAGCAATTGGTGCGGTACACGCACCGTGCCCGTGCGGTCGGTGGCATCGCCCTGCACCACGAGCACGCCGGTGTCGGTCGCATACACGGCGGGGCAAGCTCCATGGTCGGATCCGGATCCGAGAAGTCGCAGGTTCATAGCTGATCCTTTGCGAGAGCTGGCGGACGATGTCGTGCAATCGTCCCCACCGGACCCGATGCCGGTCAACGCACTTCGCAAAGTCGCGCAAAATGTGGGCGGCGGTATCGGTGTGGCTTCTACCGTCGATTCGGCAACCCGGGCCACCGCGCCGATGTCGGTCCCGGGCTGCCTTCTCCTCGATGGAAAGGGCCGCGACATGATGAGACGCCCCAGGACTGCCGCCGATTTCGCGGTGCTGGGTGTGCTGGCGCCGGGCGGGTTGCTCACTGTGGAGCAGCTGGCGCAGCAGGCGCGGCTGACCGCCTGGTCGGTGCGCAGCGCATTGCTGCGCCTGCAGTCGCGCGGTTTGATCATGGACTGCCAGCACCGCGGCCGCTGGGCCATCACGCCGCGCGGCCGCGGCGAGTGGGCCGCGAAGGGCCGCAGATTCACGTTGTGAGCCGGATCCCGAGACTTCGCAGGCGACTTCGCAGGCGACTCCAGCCGATTCAGGACTTGTCGAGGATTTCGCGCAGCCGGTCGGCGAAGGCGCCGGGATCGTCGACGAATCCGGTGTGTCCACCGGGGAACAGCGCTGGCGTCAGGTCGAGCGCCGCGGCGAGCGCGCGCGAGGTGCGATCACAGAATTGCCCGGCGGATTCCGCGCCGATACCGATGACGAGACGAGTGGACGCGTGGCGCAGGGCGCGGATATCGGGTTCCCAGGTGGTGGTGCCGCGGATCTCGTGGGCGAACCAGTAACGTTCACTGGCCAGCTGCCGCGGGTCGCGCTCCGGGCCGAACATCTGCTCGAGCACCGGCTCGGGCATCGCAATGTTCGCGGCCGCGAAGAACTTCCGCCAAGCCCCGAGCACGTCGCCTCGGGCATAGGTGGCGACGAGGTCGTCGGTCGCGGCTCGATGCGCGTCCCGGTCGGCGATCAGCGCGTTGATCGGTGGTTCGTGCGCGATCGCCGTAGTGACGAGATCAGGACGAGACCGGGCGAGTGCGAGCGCGGTCACCGCACCGCCACTGGAACCGAAGACCACGGCGGGCCCGGCGTCGACGTGCGCGATCAGCCGGACGAGGTCGTCGGCGCGCAGTTCCGGCGTCGAGTCCGCTTCGGCGTCCTCCAGCGTGGAACCTTGGTGCCCACGCGGGTCGGTGGTGAGCACGGTGTGGTCCACGGCCAGCAGGTCGGCCAACGGCGCGAACGCGGCGGCGTCCATCGGCGCGCCCGCCAGTACGACCAGCGGGCCCGCGCCACGCAGTTCGTAGTACAGGTGCGCACCCGGGACGTCGAGGGTCCGCGCGGTGACCGCGGACGGCAGATGGGTCATGGGTTCTCCTCGTGCAGTCGGTTCCCTCTTCGGAATGCAGACGATGTGCACGAACGAAATTCATCGACCCAGCGCAGATGATTTCTCCGCAGCCGGCTAGATCGCGGGTAGCTGCTCGCCTTGTACGACTTCGATGTCGAGGTCGATTTTGACGGTGGTGCCGACGGCGGCCACTCCCGCGCGCACGACCGCGTTGTAATCGATCGCGAAATCGTTGCGATGCAACACTGTTTCGGCGTGGAAAGCAGCACGCACGCCGCCCCATGGATCCGCTCCGAAGCCACCGTAGGTGACCTCGAGATCGACCGGACGGCGCTGCCCGTGCAGGGTGAGCTCACCCGGCATCACCCAGGTGTCACCACCGGTACGACGCAACCCGCTGCCGGTGAATGCGATCAGCGGATAGGTGTCGACATCCAAGAACTCCGGCGAACGGAGGTGATTGTCACGCGCGGAGATACCGGTATCGATACTCGCCGCTTTGATCTCCGCGTGTCCGGTGGACCGCTCGAACGGCTCACCGATATCGAGCCGCCCGCTCACCTCGGCGAATCGGGCCTTGATGCTCGCTATACCCAGATGACGCACCGTTGCGATCACCGTCGAATGCACCGGATCGATCGTCCACGGCCCCGGTGGCGGTGCCGCCACCGTCCCGGCGATCGGCGCCAACACCATCTCCCCGAGCACACCCGTCCCTGCTGGAGAGATCCGCACGGTCCGGGCTACGGGCTCGAACCCGACAGCGGTGAGCACCGCGGTATGTACACCCGCGGGCAACAGCTCAGTGCCCACCGCCCCGGTCTCGTCGACGACCGCACGGGCGATCTGGCGCCCCGTCATATCCGTCACTGTCAGCACCGCGTTCGGCACCGGCCACCCTTGTGCGGTGCGAACACGACCGGTCAATCCGCTCATCAACGATCCTCGATCTCGTAACCGAGCCGCACATCGTGGGCGACCTCGCCACCGGACACGGTGACCTGCCCGGTCACCGGCGGATAACCGCGCGCAACGACGGTGTACTGCCCTTCGGGCAGATCGGTCACGACATACCGGCCGTTCTCGTCGGTGCGTGCCGTGGCGGTCACCTGCCCCGCGGCGTCGAGCACACTGACCAGGACATCCGGCACCGCTCGGCTGCCCTCGGCCCACGCGGAGCCGGCAAGCACCGCCATCGTGGCCAACTCGATGTCATGACGCAAGACACCGCTGTCCGGCACCGTCAATGTGGTGGCACTGGGACGCATATGCTCAGCGACCGCGACCAGGGTATAGACACCTGAGACCACACCGCGACATACGTAGGTGCCGTCGCCGCCTGTGACAGCCGACCCGACCACCTCGCCACGCAAATCGGTCAACGTGACGGTCGCACCCGGCAGCGGCACACCGGGGCCGGCGGTACGAACGACACCCGACAACTCGCCGGAGCCCACCAAGGTCAGATCCAGGCGATGGGGCCGCTGGCCGACCGGCACGTTCACCGCGGTCGGCTGGTGCCCCATCGCCGACACGATCAACACATAGTCACCCGTCTCCGGCGCGGTGATCGCATAACCACCATCAGCAGCGCTGTTCGCCCGCGCGACCTGACGGCCACCGTGATCAACCAACGTCAACACCGCACCCGGCACCGGACGACCGTCTTCACGATGGACACGACCACCCAACGCCCCACCATCGAAGTCCGACCCCGACAAGCCGCCAGTCGACTGACCGTTCTGTGACGACGCGGCCATCCGGTATACACGACCGTTCTGCTCTACCACCGCATGCCGCCCGATCGACGCGGCTGGGACCGGCTCGGGCAAAACCCGCTCGGCGCCTTCCCAGAGTTGGTTTTCCTCCCAGCTCGACTCGGCGAATGCGTCCAGTTCCGCATCCAGTGCGGCCATGTCGTCCGTGGCAGTCGGATCGTCCTGCACCGCAGACTTTTTCGTGGTCGGATCGAGCGCGGGATCGATGTCGATCGTGCGGCGCAGCGGACGGTTCGGCAGCAAGGCCGCCGCGATGAGCGCGACGACCGTCGCGGCGGCGGCGATGAGGAAGATCCGCCCGGTCGCGTCACCGTAGGAGGCGCGCACGATGGTCGCGATAGGTGTGGGTAGCGCGTCCAGGTTGAGGTTGCTGCCTCCGGAGGATTTGGGGTGGATTCCCAGTTTGGCGAATCCCTGCGCGGACAGCTCGCTGACGCGGGTGGCCAGTACCGAGCCGAGCACCGAGACGCCGATGGCGCCGCCGAAGGTGCGGAAGAAGGCGACGCTGCTGGAGGCGGCGCCGATGTTGTGCACGCTGACGGTGTTCTGTACGGCCAGGACCAGGTTCTGCATCATCATGCCGACGCCGAGGCCGACGATGGTGATGTAGATGCCGACCTGCCACAGGTTGGTGGCGTGGTCGATGGTGGACAGCAGCGTGAATCCGGTTACCAGCAGCGCGGCGCCGGCGACGACGAAGCTTTTCCATTTGCCGCGTCGGGTGATGAGCTGGCCGGAGCCGACCGAGGCGGTCAGCATGCCCGCGACGAGCGGGATGGTCAGAACACCGGCGATGGTCGGGGAGTAGCCGCGTGCGGTTTGGAAGTATTGGCCCAGGAAGGTGGTCGCGCCGAACATGCCGACGCCGACGGCGATGGAGGCGATGATCGCCAGGCCTGTGGTGGGTTCGGTGACGATCGGCAGCGGGATGATCGGTGACTTGGCGCGGGACTCGACCCACACGGTCGCGAGCAGCAGCAGTACGCCGGCGGCGACGTAGATCGCCGATTCCCGCGACATCCACGCGTAGTACCCGGCTTTGCCTGCGAACGACACCCAGATCAGCAGCACCGAGACGCCGGCGGTCAGCAGTGCGGCGCCGAGCCAGTCGATGGACACTCCGTCCTTGCGTTCGGTGGGCAGTCGCAGGGTGCGTTGCAACAGCGCCAGTGCGATCACCGCCAGCGGCACGCACACGAAGAAGCACCAGCGCCAGCCCAGGGGGCTGTCGACGATGACGCCGCCGAGGATGGGGCCGCCGGACATCGAGACCGCCATCACCGCGCCCATGTAGCCGGAGTAGCGTCCGCGTTCGCGTGGGGCGACGATGGAGCCGATGATCGCGACGACGAGCGCGGTCAGCCCGCCCATGCCGATGCCTTGGACGACGCGTGCGGCCAGCAGTATCGGCACGGTGTGGGCGAGTCCGGCGATGATCGAGCCGGTGACGAAGATGACGATGGCCGATTGGACCAGCAGTTTCTTGTTGAACAGGTCGGCGAATTTGCCCCAGATCGGGGTGGAGGCGGCGTTGGCCAGCAGCGCTGTGGTGATGACCCAGGCGTAGGCGGTCTGCGAACCCTCCAGGTCACCGATGATCGTCGGCAGCGCGGTGGCGACGATCGTCGTGCTGAGCAGCGCCGTGAACAACGCCGCCAGCAGCCCGGTCATCGCTTCCAGGACCTCGCGGTGGGTCATCGCGGCGGGGTCGCGCCGCGTCCCCGCATCGACTGAATTAGACATCCACTTCCTGACTTTCTTTCGAAACCGGCTCGCTCCCGCCCACCGCGGTGTGATGCGCGACTGCGGCCAGTGAATTCCTGAGCTTCTGAACAACCACGACGGCCTGCTCGGCCTCGTCCTCACTCCAATCGGCGAGAGCGGCCTGCAATCCCCGCGCCCGCGACACTCGGATGCGTCGCAGCAGATCGCGTCCTTGGTCCGTGATTTCGATGAGGGTGGCCCGGCCGTCGCTGGGATCGGCATGGCGGGCGATGTCGCCGGAACTCACCAACTCGGCGACATGCCTGCTCAGTGTCGATGGGCTGATGCACAAGTCCACGGCCAGATCCACTTGCCGGCATCGCCCCCTGGCCTCGAGGGACCCCAGCACGCCGACGCCACCCGGAAGCAGGTGCCCTTCTTCCGGGTGCGACAGAACAGCGCGCATCGCACGGCCCATGAAATAGAGCTCAGTTATCAGGCTCCGAGCCGCATCGGGTGATACCGCCATGCCCACTCCCAGCGCGAGAATTAGTTGCTTGTGCTACGCAACTATAGCGTGCTTACTTGCGCTAAGCAATTAACCGCTCACAGGTGACCCAGGTGGCCCGCCGCGAACGAGAAGGGCCGAGCCCGCGACGCCGATTGCAAAACCTAAGGGTTCTAGGATAGAAACTAGGAATCCAAGAGCGAGGAGGTGTGCACGTGATGGCCCGAGCGGGACTGACCGCGGATCGGATCACGCGGGCCGCGGCCGATCTCGCCGACGAAATCGGCTTGGAGAACGTCACCATGTCGGCGGTGGCCAAGAAGTTCGGCGTCCAGGACGCCAGCCTGTACTCGCACGTGAAGAATCTGCGAGACCTCCGCGCGCGGGTGTCCGTTCTGGCGGCCACGGAGAAGACCGAACTGATCGCGTCCGCCGTGGCCGGTCGCGCCGGACGTGATGCGCTCGCCGCCTACGCCCACGCCTGGCGGGACTACGCCCTGCGTCACCCCGGCCGCTACGCCGCGACCCAGCTTCCGTTCGATCCCGAAATGACGCCCACCGCGACCGGCGCGCTGCACGCCATCGAGCTGACCTACGGCATGCTGCGCGCCTACGGTCTGGCCGAACCCGACCGGACCGACGCGGTCCGCTTGCTGCGCAGCACATTCCACGGATACAGCGTTCTGGAGGCGACCGGCGGCTTCGGGCACACGCGCTCGACCGCCGAGTCCTGGGAACGCATCATCGACGCCCTGCACGTCGCCCTGGAGCAGTGGCCGACCGACAAGGAGAAATCATGAGATCCGGCACCCTACGAGTCCCGGGAGCCACCCTGTACTACGAGGTCAGCGGCGCCGGGCCGGTGCTGCTGTTGCTGCCGGGCAGCGGAGGCGACGCGGCGGTGTTCGATCCCATCCTCGAGCCACTCGCACAACACTTCACCGTGGTCACCATCGACCCGCGCGGCTACTCGCGCAGTGTGCTCGACCCCGGCCCACCGGCCGACATCGAGGTCGAGGTGCAGAGCGAGGACGCCCACTTGCTCCTCGAGCACCTCACCCCCGAGGACGAGGACGCTTACGTGTTCGGCGGCAGCGGCGGGGCGGTGGTCGCGCTCGACCTGCTCGCCCGGCATCCCGAGCGGTTGCGTCTGGTTATCGCGCACGAGCCGCCCTCCTTCGGGGTGCTGCCCGATGCCGCCGAGCACAAAGCGTTCGTCGACGAGGTGTACGAACTGTTCGTCACCGACGGCCTCGCCGCCGCGGGCGCCCGCTTCCTCGAAGGCATCGGCGGAGGTGTGCGGATGCCCGATCCCGCCGAACTCTCCCCGCGCGCCGCGGCGATGATCGAACGCCTGCACGCCAACGCGCCGCGCAACATGGCGCACGAGTTGCGCACGATCACCTCCCATCTCCCCGACGTCGCGGCCTTGGCGCCGGTCAGCGACCGCCTTGTGCTCGGGGCAGGACGAGAGAGCAAGGGCAAGCTCCCCCACCGTCCCGCGGAAGCGCTCGCCCAGCAGCTGAACATTCCGCTCACCGAATTCCCGGGCGGGCACAGCGGATTCACCGACGCACCTGCCGAATTCGCCGATCTGCTGCTCGACTTGCTGCTCACCGCGCGCGTGGACTGATCAGCGCGGTGCGACCGACCGATTGCGGCTATGCGCGGAGAACCGGCAGCGGGTAAGACGGGCTGTCCACCTCGCCGCCGCTCGGCTTTCCGCTGGTGCTGATGGACGTCACCCGCGTGACGGCGGAGGCGGCCACGCCCGTCGGCCAGTTCGGTCAACGCGGCGGTTCGAACCTTTCTCGCGGACCTGCCGATTCGGCGGCGGAGACCAGCAGGCGATGAGTCGCCGCTCGACTCGGGCCGGATTCCATTTCCATCAACTATCTTATGAGTGGATTGCGGCCTATGGAATCGGTCGGCTGCACACATCGAGTCGAGTATCCCGACCCCGGCGGCCTACCGGGGCAGGATCATCGATTTCAGATCCGGCAGGTTGCCGATGCGCTGGGATGCGGGCCGATCAGCGGCATCGGTTTGCGGTGATCCGGTTTCCCGCAGCCGGGCGCGCACTTCCGCAGGGGTCTTACGTCCGGCCGCCGCCGCACTCATGCCCTGATAGCTGGTAACCGCGCCGACCACGATCGGAGACGCGCTCGAGGTTCCGCTGAACACGTCGGTGTACCAGAGGTCCTCGTCCGGACCGCCTTGCAGGTCGCCGTACCCGGTCGTGGTGACTTCCAGGCCCCAGCCCTGCACGTCGACCCGCTTTCCGTAGTTGGAGAACGGCAAGCGGGAGCGGGCCGTGCCGTTGTCGCGGCCATGGAAGCCGGGTGGGGGTGCGCCGGCTCCGACGATGATCGCACCGGAGTCGGCTTCGCCGCCGCGAAAGGGATTGCGCCACGTGCTCGGGAACTCCGCGGGGCGGGAGTCGTAGATCGCGGCGTCGAGGTCTTCGCCGCCATTGCCTCCCGCCTCCACCACGACGACGCCTTTACCGACCGCGTAGCTGATCGCCGCGAAGTCGTCGGGCCACCATTCGATCGCGATATAGCCGCGCTGATCCGGCCGGTTGGCGTAGGCGAAACGCGGGCCAGGCCGGTGCAGTTCGAGCAGCATCACATCGCCGGGGTTGAGCGCGTCCGCCGCCGAGCGGATCGCGGACGCCGATCCGGACCCGAAGATCGACACCGCGCGGATGTACGCTTCGGGCACGATCCCGGTGATGCCGTAGGCATTCACGTCACCGCTGATCACTCCGGCGACCGCCGTGCCGTGGTCGCGCCAACCCTGCTCCGGTGACGGGGTGCCTCCGATCACCCCACCCTGGTTGACCTGCAAGTCCTCATGGGTGAACCGCCACGCGCCCTCGACATCCACCACTCGCACACCGGTCCCGCGGCCCCCCGGCACCGTCCACGCCCACCGAGCGTCGATCCCCTGCGGGGCGGCATCCAGATATCCTTGCCGCACCGCGAAATCCGGCGTGACCGGCGGGGCCTCGGCGGCGGAACGGCCGGTGATCGCTCGCGCGCCTTCCGGCGCTATCGGCGGCTCGGCGGGCGGTTTCACATATGCCGCCGCCACGTCGTCCGCGGTCCGCAACCGCTCGGCCAGTTCGTCGAGTCGGCCGGTGACACCGCGGACGTAGAAGTAGTTGAGATACTCCGCTCCGGTCTCCAGGCGTGAGGTGCCGGTGAGCCTGCGCTCCAAGCGGTTGGCCGGTCCGAAGATGCGCACCAGTTCGCTCCCGGCCGGAAGTAGTTCCGTCAGACGAGCTTGCGCGCTGTGACTGCCGCTCAGAGCGATCGGCGTGATCGCGGTACCGGCGCCATGGGTGACCACGATGAGTTCCGCGGGCGACCGGAGCTCGGATTGCTGGGATGCCATGGCGCCCAGTCAACCTGGATAGCATCCTGCTCGCCACCTCGAGATCAGCCATCCAAGCGCAAGGTCGGCACCATCCCCGGCAGCGCGACCGTGTCGCGCCGGGAGCCCACGGAGAACAAGGCCTCCAGCGTCCCGATCGCGATCATGCACGATCCGGCCACCCAGCCGAGCGTGTCCGGTGACTCGAACGACACCGAACCGACCAGTAGACCGAGTGCCAGCGTGATCAGCCCGAACAACTCCTGCCGTCCGCGCCCGGGCAGATCATCGACCCAGACCGCCACTGTGGCGTGACAGATCCCGCGGATCGCCCACGCCAATCCGATCCAGAACGACAGCAGCGGAGCCGAATTCCCGCCCGCGAAGCAGAGCACCGCGAGTAGGGCCGACAGCGCCCCACTGACCAGCACCAGCATCCGCAGCGGGGTCACGAAGCGGGCACCGAGCGCCACGACCAGTTGTAGGGCGCTGTTGAGCAATAGGTAGCCGCCGGACAGCAGTTCCGCTGTCGGCAGCGATTTGTGCGGCCACACCGCTAGGGCCACACCCATGATCATCGAGCAGGCACCGGCCACCAGTACCGTCTGCCGGGCTGCCCCGGCCAGTGGTTCCGTACGCCCTTCGACTCCGTTTTCGGGCATAGCTACATGATATGACCAGAGCCGCGGTTAGCGGCTCGTTTGCCCTATCCCGATCCTCGTCGTGCGCGCGGGCACACCGCTCCGTTCGAATTACGCAGTCAGGCTGATGAATACGCCGGTGGCAGTGGTGTCGTCGAGCCGCCACCACGCGTCGACCCGACCGGCAACCGCCGACTCCGCAGGCGAGACCGGCACTTGCAGAAGGCGATGGATACGAAGGATCCGATCGCCCACCGGGATGTCGGTGTAGAACAATCCATCCCGAGCTGGACCGAAACCTCCTGCGAGAGAGAGCGTGTCCGCGACGTGTACCGTGACCGAGGGGTCCGGCGTGTCGCTCTCGCTTTGGGCCTGAGGCCGCGCGTTCCCGATGAGCGCGGAGATGATCTGGGCCACCGCGACCGGGTCACGGGTGGCGTCGTACACCCACCGGGTGCCGAGGACACCGTGTTCGGAAGTGCCCACAAGCGCCTCGGCGGCGTCCGGCAGCGGTGCGCCCCGGTAGGTCAGCGGCACGTGATAGGTGTGCGGCTGCGCACCGGAGTGATCGGTGATCACCACGAATTCGATACCGACTTCCCCGTCCGGGTCATCGAGCCGGAAACCACCGGCTTTGTGCAGATCCGCTGGTTTTTCACCGCGGTACCACGCGCGGCCGGGCAGCCACGAGGTCAGCAGTTCCATCTTCGTGGGAACCATGGTGGTCCGATGGATGACGGCCATGCTCGACTCCTCCTCCACGTCGCACACCGAGATGCACCGAGATGCACCGAGATGCACCGAGATGCACCGAGATGCACCGAGATGCACCGAGATGCACCGAGATGCACCGAGATGCACCGAGAGCCTAGTACGGAAGCCCTACGCCCGCTCAGGCGTCGTCGCGCCGGTCGGACTCGGTAACGGGTGATTTGCGGCGAGCTTCGGCGAGGAGTTCGTCGAGCTGGGCTTCGGCGCGTTCGGCGCGCGCGAGGGTCTGCACGCGAGCTTCGTCCAGCGCTTCGAGCCGCTGAGCGGCTTCCGCGCGCGCCTTGTCGACAGTCGCGGCGGCCTCTGCGCGGACGGCGGCCAGTTCGGCGGCCGCGGCGCGACGGGTTTCGGCGAGTTCGGCGCGGGTGGTGTCGAGTTCGGCGCGTACTCGGCGCCATTCGGCTCGCGCTTCGTCGGCGGCTTCGGCGCGCTCCGCGGCGGCGCGCTCGGCTCGTTCGGCCGCTCGTTCGGCGTCCGCCGCGCGCTGCACGGCGAGATCGCGCTCGGAATGGGCGGCCGCGACCAGGGCTTCCGCCTCACGCCGGGCGTGTGCGATGTCGGTCTCCGCGCGACGCTCGCCGCGCTCGACTTGTTCGGCGGCTTGCTTTTCGATGCGTTCGATCTGTTCGGCGGACTCGCGGCGCACGGTGCGGACTTCGGCTTCCGCTGCGCTGCGTGCGGCGAACACGTCATCGGCCGCCTGCTTGGTGACGCGTTCGACCTCACGCAGCGCGTCGTCGCGGGCCGAATTCGCCTCGGCGACCAGCCCTTCGGCGTGTTCGGCGGCGCCGGCCGCGTCGTCGGCGGCGGATTCGGCGAGTTCCCTCGCCTCCTGCGCCTCCCGCCGCGCCTGCTCGGCCACTACCGCCGCGCCTTCCGCCTCGGCGATCCGCCGCGCCGCGTCCACCTGAACCGCCTGCACCTGGGCTTCCGCGACCGCCGGGTCGGCCAGCGTGGACAACTCCGCGACCGCGGCGTTCAGCGTGGTGTTCAACTGCTCGGCGAGTCCCCGGAATTGGGTGAGCAGTTCATCGGCCCGCAATCGCGCAACGGTCACCGGCCCCGGCTGCGTCACAGTGACGGCAGTGGCCGCAGTCTCGGCCTCCTGCTGTTGCCGTTGCCGCTCGCGCCACGCACGCCAGCGCGTGTGATCGGGCCGGTCGCAGTACTCCGAGGGACGACCGGGTCCTGCTCCGCTCGGAATCGGGCGCGTACAGCCCGGATAGTTGCACACCTTCGACACGGCCAGATCGTAGCGTTCGATTCTGCGCAACCTCGCTTCCCCACCGAGGACGTACCACGCACTTCAGGCAGTGCGGCGGCCGTCCTGGCTCAGTAAATACGAGGTCAACGACCAGCGTGAGCTGACCAGCGACCCTATCCGCCGCGCGGCCGAAAGGATTGGAGGCGCTCACGCGCTCACGTCACGTTTCGGCACCGGCTGGCCGCAGTAGCGGAGTAGGCATCGAAGAACCGCGTGGACTTGCCCACCGGCAGAATCAGCCATGCAGCAGCCAGATCCGTAGCCGGATCGCCAGCGCCCAGCTCGCCGAAATCGAGCACGCCGGAGAGCATGCTTTCGCGGACAACGACTTCCAGTTCTGCGCCGGATGTTTGCCCTGCCGCGGTCGAGGACGGTGCCCCACACCGGCCGGGTCCGGCGGTCCCGGTGGTCAGAGGCCGGCTCGGCGGCGGACGGTGCGCTCGAGGATCCCGAGGGTGGCTTTGAGGGAGGACCGGGGAACCACCGGGAAGCTGAGCCGCTGCTTCCATTTCTCATCGATCTGTGACCAGTCGCAATACGACGTGACGAGGGTGCCGCCCTCGGCCGGTGCCAACCGGTAGCCGTAGATGTGGCCGAATCGGCGGCCACCGGTTTCGACTGTCCAGGCGATCTCCTCGTCCGGAACGAGCCTGGTGATGACGACCTCGACGTCGTACCTGCCCAGGGGAACGTCCCCGAGGGCCTCGCGATCCATGTGGACCAGGAATCGGTCGCCGGGACGCTCGACCGGCTTCCCTTCGGCGTCGATCAGCATTCCCGATGCGTCGATGTCCACGTGCCCTTTCGGGTCGGTCAGCACCGCGAAGACGGCATCGGGGGATGCGGGGATGAGCCGGGAGACCTCGACCCGTTCGGCGTCTGCCGGTTTCCCTTCGGCAGGCGGCGTTTCCGCAGTGGCGATGAGAACCGCCCTGCCGAGGATGTGCGAGGTCATGGCGAAGCCGAGCAGGGCCGGGGTGGAATCGACCGGCACGCCGATGGATTCGACGTCGAGGGCATGCACCACGACCAAATATCGGTGTGGTCCGTGCCCCGGCGGAGGGGCCACGCCGCTGAACCTGGCCGCGCGGGCGTCGTTGGGCAGTTGGAAGGAGCCGGTCGGCAGACCCGCCCCCGTGTCGTCGCCGGCACCCTCGGGCAACTCGGTCACGGTGGCCGGGATGTCGGCGACCGCCCAGTGCCAGAATCCCGACCCGGTCGGAGCGTCGGGGTCGTAGACGGTGACGGCGTAGCTCGCCGTGCCTTCCGGCGCGCCGCTCCAGGACAGCTGCGGGGAGACGTCCTTCCCGCCGGGAACGCCGGAGGAGAACTGCGCGGGCGACCAAGCGCCGCCGTTGGTGACCGTGGTGCTGGTGACGGTGAAGGAGGCCGCCTCGGGGAGGCGGGCGAAGGGGTCGTTGGCGCTCATCGGTGTCTTCTTTCCGTTCATCTACCGACATCCACGGTACAAAAATAATCGATTATTCTCTAGATGATCTATCATCTGAGTATGCATCGGACATCGCGCACTCCGGACTCACCCGGAAAGAAGATGCTCTCCGAGCAGGTCTACGCGCACCTACGGGGCGCGATCATGCGCGGAGAATACGCTCCCGGTCAGGCCCTCAAGCCGCAGGATCTGGCAAAGAAGATGGACGTGAGCCTTGCCGTCGTCCGCGAGGCGCTGGTGCGGGTGGTCGGCGAGGGCCTCGCCGACCGGCTACCCAACCGCGGCTTCGCCGTTCCCGCCTTCTCCGACCGCCGATGGCAGGAGATCGCGGAGGCCCGCCGGACTATCGAGCCAGTCCTCTTGCGTATGTCCATCGAGCGCGGCGACCTGGACTGGGAGGCTCGCGTGCGAGCCGCCCACCACCGCTTGGCCGGCACTCCGGTGTACCTACCGGGAGATGGCGAACACTACAGCGAGGCATGGTCCGAATCACACCGGCTCTTTCATCGCGCCCTGGTCGAGGGCTGCGGTAACCCAGTCCTACTGGAGACCTTCGACCGGCTGTGGACCGCCAGCGAGCTGACCCGCCGCTGGTCGACCCGCCGCAACCCCGACCGCGACGGCGTCGAAGAACACCGCCGACTGGAAGAGGCGGCACTGGCCCGTGACGCCGACGCCGCAGCCGACGCATTGGCCCGGCACCTCACCCTGACTGCCGCCGGACTGGAACCGTGATCGGTGAGGCCGGAGTGCCGGACGGGCGCAGTCCGTCCCCGGTGGGGCCGCCGGGGACGCGGACAGCATCAGCAGCTTCCTTCGGCGAATGGATCGCCTTCTCCGCCTGACAGCCGTGAGGTCATGCGAGTTTCGGGAGTGAGCCACGTCACTGGTCGATGCTGTCAGGGATTGGGGAGCTGTCTCGTTCAGGGAGCACGCGAACCAGACAGGAGCGAACCATGAAGCACCGCATCGTCGTCCTCGGGGCCGGATACGCCGGAGCCTTCTCCGCCGGATACCTGGCGCGCCAACTCCATTCCGACGACTTCGAGATCACCGTCGTCAACGCCGAACCCGATTTCGTCGAGCGGCTGCGCCTGCATCAGCTCGCGGCCGGGCAGGATCTCCGCTACCGGCCGCTGGCGGAGATGTTCGCGGGTACCGGCATCCAGCTGCGACTGGTGCGGGTAACCGACGTCGACGTCGAGCACCGGAGTGTCACAGTCGCCGACGCCGAGGGCGTCGAGCCGCTCGGATACGACACCCTCCTCTACGCGCTCGGCAGCGCTGCCGCCGACCACGGCGTTCCGGGCGTCCACGAGCACGCCTTCCCCGTGGCCGCGCGGCCGTCCGCGCTGCGCCTGCGTGCACGCCTGGACGAGCTGGGCGGGGACGGGAAGGTGCTGGTAGTCGGCGGCAATCTGACCGCGATCGAGACCGCCACCGAGATCGCCGAATCACGCCCAGGCCTTCGGGTCGGCCTGGCCACCAGCGGCGAACTGGGCGGCTGGCTGGGCACGAAGGCTCGCCGTCACCTGCTGCGCGCCTTCGACAGGTTCGATATCACGGTCCACCAGCACACCACCATCGAGCGCGTCGAGGAGGCGGCAGCGGTCGCCGCCGACGGCACCGCTTTCGCCTCCGACGCGACCGTGTGGGCCGCAGGCTTCGCCGTCCATCCGATCGCCGCCGCCAGCGGCCTCGAGGTGGTGGCCAACGGCCAGGTCACGGTCGACCGTCAGATGCGGTCGGTCTCCCACCCGGACGTCTACGTCGCCGGTGACAGCGTCTTCGTCATCGGTGACAACGGTCGGCCGTTGCCGATGTCCTGCGCTTCCGCGGGATTCACCAGCATGCAGGCGACCGCCGCGATCATCGGGGACCGGACCGGGCGCAAGGTCTCGACGACCTCGCTGGCGTATGTCGGCAACCACATCAGTCTGGGCCGCAAGGACGGGATCTTCCAGCTGGTCGACGGTGACGCACGTGCGAAGTCGTGGGCCCTGTGCGGCGGGACGGCCGCGCGCGTCAAGTCGGCGATCCTTCGGACTGCCGCCTGGAGCGTGAGCCACCCGACCTTCGGAAAGCCGAGTCGCCACTATCGCTCGGCCACCACCGCAGAGCACTCGCCCCACGTGGTCGCCGCATAGGGTCGTGCTCATGGACACTGCCACCGTGGCGCGTTTCGAGGCCAGCCGCAATCGGCTGGCCTCCCTCGCCTACCGTCTGCTCGGCTCGGCCGCCGATGCCGAGGACACGGTGCAGGACGCGTTCCTGCGGTGGCAGGCCGCCGACCAGGAGTACGTCGATGTGCCCGAGGCATGGCTGACCAAGATCGTCACCAATCTGGCGCTCGACCGGCTCCGTTCGGCGAAGGTGCGCCGCGAACGCGCGGTCGGCGCCTGGATGCCCGAACCGCTCCTCGACGGTGACCCGATGCTGGGTCCGGCCGACACCGTCGAGCAGCGCGAATCGGTGACCCTGGCGGTGCTCACGCTCATGGAGCGTCTGTCGCCGATCGAACGGGCCGTCTACGTGCTACGCGAGGCCTTCGCCTACAGCCACGCCGAGATCGCCGAGATTCTCGGCATCACCGAGGCCGGCAGTCAGCAACACACCCACCGAGCCCGGCGCCGAATCGCCGCCGCGGGCAACGGCACCGACGTCGACCGAGCCGCGGCGCGCCGAATCGTCGAGGCGTTCGTCGACGCCGCCTCCTCGGGCCGGACCGAACGGCTGCTGGCGCTGCTGACCGACGACGCGACCGGCATCTCCGACGGCGCCGGGCTGGGGCTGGCCGAGAAGCTGATCCGGTACTCGACCCCGCAGCGGATCGCCGGCGTGGTGCGGGCCGGCTTCAAACCGTCTCCGGCCAAGCGGAGACTCGCCGGCGGCTCGCCCTCGATCCATGCCGCCGTGGTCAACGGCTGCCCGGCCATGCTCGCCACGCTCGACGACCGCGTCGTGGGCGTGGTGATCCTGGAGATGCGTGACGACAAGATCGCAGGCGTTCGCGCCATCGCCGCGCCGGACCGACTCGGTCGCCTCACCGAAGAATGGCAGCGGCAGGAGCATGCCGCCCCGCTGATCGAATCGTGGTAAGCGGCTGTCCGACAGTCGATTTCATGTTCGCCAGTGGCCACTGACGCGTTGGTGGATCTGTTCGAGCTGATGCGCAAGATCAACACGGGGCGGATCGGCGGGTGGAACAGGAGATTGCCGAAGGCATGGGGATGCGATCGATTTGCCGGGAAAGGGGCCGATGGCCTTACGCGGCACGGTTGTTCAGCCAGGTGCGGTAGCGGCGCAGTGCGCGACGCTGGAGCACGGTCTCGTGGAGGAGAGCGACCTTGGGGTTGATCCCGGGACGCGCGCGCCGTCCGGCGCCGAGGCGGCGAAGCTGTTGTCGCACTCGGGCCATGCTCGCGGCGGACGCGACAGCCTTGTCCTTGATCTCCACGGGTGTGAGTTCGACCTTGGCGTCAGCGTCGCGGCGCCACCGGTTCGGCAGGTCAGGGTCGACGGCCAGCGCGCTGCCCATGCCGACGAGATCGATGCCGCCGGCCAGGACCTCCTCGGCCACCGGCCGCCGGAGGACACCTCCGGTCAGCATCAGTGGCAGCGGGCTGGTTGTCGCGAGTTCTTCGGCGAGAGAGAGGAAGTAGGCCTCGCGGGCTCGGGTCCGCTGGTCACTGGCTTGGCCGGTCATGGCAGGGGCCTCGTAGCTGCCCCCGGAGAGCTCGACGAGGTCGACGCCGAGCGGGGCCAGCATCGCGAGCACGGTCGCGGCGTCGTCAGCATCGAAGCCGCCGCGCTGGAAGTCGGCGGAGTTGAGTTTGACCGCGACAGCGAAGCCGGAAGCGACCGCGGCCCGCACCGCACGCACGATATCGAGCAGCAGCCGGGCCCGATTCTCCAGGCTGCCGCCCCACTGGTCGGTGCGCCGGTTGGTCAGCGGCGAGAGAAACTGCGACAGCAGATAGCCGTGGGCGGCATGGATCTCCACACCGTCGAACCCAGCCTCCTCGGCCCGACGCGCCGTCTCGGCGAAGCGCTGCACGGTTTCCTCGATCTGCCGCGGGGTCATCTCGACCGGGTCGGCGAATCGCTTGCTGTTCTTGCCGACATCGACACGGATCGCCGACGGCGCCCACGCGACGCCGGGCATGTCCGCGCGCACCTGCCGGCCGGGATGGTTGATCTGCATCCACACCCGCGCGCCGCCGCTCTTCGCGGCGACGGCCCACCGTCGGAACGGTTCCAGCGGCGACTCCGCGTCCAGGACGACTCCGCCCGGCCCGGTGAGCGCCTCGGCGTGGACCATGACATTGCCGGTGATGATCAGTCCGACCCCGCCTCGACTCCAACGTCGATAGAGCCGGAACAGGGACTCGTCGGGGAGTTGACCGGATGCGGCCATGTTCTCCTCCATAGCGGCCTTGGCCAGCCGGTTGGCGACCACGGAGCCGTTCGGGAGGGTGAACGGCGCGAAGACCGGTGAAGTCCGCTCCGCGCCGCCTGACCTCGCAGGGATGGGGGCTGTTGATGGCATCGCCGCTCCTGAATGCGGTAAGTTTACATTGCTAACATGAGCCTAGAAAGGGATGTAAGCGATGTCAACTTCGGCGAAAAGGAGTGGCTACCATCACGGCAACCTCAGGGCGTCGCTACTGACGGCGGCGATGCACCTACTCGAAGTCGGCGAACCGTTCTCGCTGCGTGCCATCGCTCGCGAGGCAGGCGTGTCGCCGACCGCGCCCTATCGACACTTCGCCGACCGCGACGCCCTGGAGTCCGCGCTGGCCGTGCAGGGCTTACGTGACCTGAAGGCGGACCTGAGCGACGGACGCGAGCTCCCGGCATCGGCGGCGGGGCTCGGCGAGCTGGCGGTCGCCTATGTCGAGTTCGCCCTGCGCCGGCCGGCGTTGTTTCGCCTGATGTTCGGCAACGCCTGCGACGAGGGCAACGAGGAGCGGGTCCAGGCGGCAGCGGAAATCCACGATCTCGTACAACTCGCGATGAAGCAGGTCTTCCCGGACGGCGACCCCCAGGCGCTGGCCTCGGCATGGTGGGCGCTGGCCCATGGCATGGCATACCTACACCTGGACGGCAAGCTCCCGGCGGAGTCGAGCCACGAAGTGGCCGATCGAGTGCGCGCCGCGTTCGCCGCGATCCTTTCCGCGCGCACACAGTAGGCCGGCGCCGCCCAGAGTGTGCCCACTCACACCGACACAGGTGTTGACAGTGCTTACATCCCGCCCTAGCCTCGCTAATGTGCGCAATGTAAACATTCAGGAGGATGACCAACCATGAGCAAACGCATCTTGAACGTCGTCACCAACGTCGGCCACTACGACGACCCGTCCCACCCGACCGGTTTGTGGTTGTCCGAGCTCACCCACGCCTGGCAGGTCTTCGAAGAGCACGGATTCGAGCAGACCATCATCAGCCCGGCGGGCGGCCCCGCTCCCCTCGAACCGCGGTCACTGAAGTTCCCCAACTACGACAAGACCGCGAAAGCCTGGCGTGCCGATCCGGCACGGATGGCGCTGCTGGAGAACACCGTCAGCCCCGACCGGATCGACTCGGCCGACTACGACGCCATCTATTTCACCGGCGGGCATGCGGTGATGTACGACTTCCCCGACAGCGAGGGCCTGCAGCGCATCACCCGGGAGATCTACGAGCGCGGCGGCATCGTCTCCTCGGTCTGCCACGGCTACTGCGGCCTGCTCAACACCAAGCTCTCCGACGGGTCCCACCTTGTCGCCGGTCGCAGGGTGACCGGGTTTGCCTGGCAGGAGGAAGTCCTTATCCGCGTAGACAAGCTCGTGCCCTACAACGCCGAGGACGAGATGAAAAAGCGCGGCGCCCGCTACGAGAAAGGCAAGCTGCCGTTCCTCTCCTACGCCGTGGTCGACGGCAACCTCGTGACCGGCCAGAACCCCGGATCAGCCAAGGAGACGGCGAAGAAGGTCGCCGCCCTGCTGTGACCCCTCCGCACCGGCGTCCGACCCTAAGTGGATGGCCCACGCGCCGCCGAGCCGGGCGGACATCTACCGCTGCCCCGCCTGCCGTACGAACGATTGTTCCTCGGCCCGTGACAAGCAGGTGTAGTCCACCGCTGGATACAGGGCTTCACGCACGACAGCGTCGGGGTGACCCACGGCTGCGGTTCGATGCAGCTCTGCTGGACGGTTGCGCTGCCCCTGAAACGACGGGATCGACCGGATCGGCGCCACCCGCTCGGACGCCACCGCCGTGGCGTCCGGCAGAAGCGACGGACCTCTCCAGCCTCTGGATCGACGAAGCCGACTTCGAACCCTCGAACTGGCTCCGCCGCTACCCCGCTTGGCACCAGGGGCAGACCATGCCCCTGGCTGGTCACCGACCACCTCCCGCTCCGACGCTTTGGCATAGGTCCAGGGAGTCGAACCGGTGTGTATGCCAGATAAGGCGTGAGCGTTCCTCGGGATAAGGCTGGGTAGTCGGCTGGGCGCTGTAGACACGAGTGGATCGGCTTCCCGGATCGTAGGACGCCCAGCCAGGGTTTCCGGTGGTCGCGAAATGCACCCAGTCGCTGCGCATTTGATAGGAGACCTCCAGGACCTCATTCGCGGCGTTCGGGTAGGCCAAGGGGTGGCCACGCACCTCGTCGGCGCTGAGCGTGCCGAACACAAGCAGCATGTCGAGGCTGTGCGAGGCACCCTGATCCCGGCGGAAGCTCCAGCACAGTTCATAGAGCCACACGGGTCCATGCCCGGCGTATTGGGCATCGGCGAGATGCAGGCTCGGCATCCGAAGCAGCCAGTCGGAGTTGACGAGCTCATACAGCTGTTCAGGGGCGGCCTCCGGGTAGGCGGCGCGGTATCCGCCGCTGCTGTCCGAGACGGGCGCGAGACGTTCGAGTGCGGCGGTCGCCTGCTCATCGGTCATCTCTGTGCCGCGCCGGGCGTTGAACAGCGAGTACTCGTCACGGGTGTGTCCAATGAGCAGATCGATACCCCGCGCGGCACCGTTGGCGAGCGAATGCCACGGCGCAGCAGGCAGTACGACGCCATCGACAACCGGTGAGAACGGCGTAGGCGTCAGCGCCGTGGGTCCCCACGATTCGACGAATTCGGGCATCTTCCGAATCACCGCGTCGGTCGCCTCGATCAGCGCACGCGGCGGGATACCGGCGAGCTCATCGACGGTGGCGCGCACACCGAGTTCCGCGGCGATCGTCGCGGAGATCGCGCCGGCGAGCCGTGGGGAGAAGTACGTGCCCGGCAGGCTCTGCGATATCGCACGACGAAACAGCCCCGCTGCCATGGGCATAGCGAGCAGCGCCGCGACAGAACCAGCCCCTGCGGACTGGCCGAACACAGTGACGTTGCCGGGATCGCCGCCGAACGCGGCGATATTGTCCTGTACCCACCGCAAGGCTGCGATCTGGTCGAGAATGCCGCGGTTGTCCGGGGCTCCGGCGATGTGGGCGAAACCTTCTACGCCCACTCGATAGTTCATGCTGACCATCACCACACCGCACGCGGCGAGAGTCGCACCGTCCTGGTGCGGGTTGCTGGCGGCGCCCTCGAGGTATCGGCCCCCGTGAATCCACACCATCACCGGCAGCCGGGCGGTACCAGGCTCGGGTGACCAGACGTTGAGCGTCAAACAGTCCGCGGAATCATCATCGGTACTGCCGGACACCGACGACATCACCGAACCTCGATGGCTCGTCTGGGGAACCGGTGGACCGAACTCCAGCGCGTCGCGGACACCATCCCACCGCTGTACTGCAACGGGAGCCGCGAACCGACGCGCGCCGAATGGTGACTCGGCGAAGGGGATGCCCCGGAAGATCGCGACTGCGTTCTCCCACCTGCCGCGCACAATCCCCGCAGTCGTTCGGATCTCTGGTTCGAAACTCCCCCAACCTTCAACGCGCACATCAGAACCCCCGCCAGTCACGCCCACCCCGTCCATGCCGTTCGTCGACGCCAGATCGCGGGTGATCATGCCACAGTGGCCGAGAATTTCGAGACATTGGCCAGATACACATTTACGGTCGTCAGATTCACTGATACTTGGCCAGTTTCATTGAGACGGGACACTCCAGGTCCAGTCGTCTCCGAAATCAGCCCTCCAGTTCTGACCTCCGATAAGTGAACCTTATCGGCGGTCAGGACGACGCTTCATGTCCGGCTACCGTTGTGATAATTACGTTTCGTAGCGTTAGTAGTGACGTAACTAAACCGCCACGAAAAGAGCGAAAAACTGGGTACCCCCTCTGCTGACTTCAAATGTCAGTTCTCATCTGATCTGCCGGGATAGGTGATAACCGAAGTGGCTTGCCTGTCGGGACGGGCCGAAGGATGCCCTCTGCCCAAAGCCGTATCCCCCGCGAGCTTCGTGAGGACGTCGGCCGTGTCGCTCGCAACGCCGAGGTGACCCTGGAGCAGATCGCCGCCGATTTCGGGATCCACCCGGTGACGCTGGCGAAATGGATGCGCCAGGCCGACGTCGAGGAGGGAACCGAGCCGGTGTCCGGCGGCATCCTGCATACCGATCGCGGATCGCAAGCCCGGCCGATTCCGCAGCCGAAAGTTCGCACGCCCCGACTCTTCACGGCATGACCGGATCGGTGGGCCGCGTCGGCGCGGCCGGTGACAACACCTGATCGAACGGACCTATAACGTCACTGTGACGCATGGTGTTTCCGTGCGTCAGCGCGCACCGGACGGCACTAGCGCAGGCGAATTGTCACTCGACAGACTCCGCAAGTGCCGCCGCTTCGGTGCCGTAGGCTGGCATTCCTGCGCCGAAAGTCGTGGCGCGAACGAGTCCGTCATCGTTAGGAACGCGGGAGCCGAACCATGGACGATCGATCCAGTGTGGTCGCGGTTCCGGAGTCGGTGCGCACCGAGTTGCGCCGTGGGGTGCGCAGCGTGCTGGTCGATGCGGCGGCACTGCGGCTGGTGCGTGACCGTTTCGATGACGATCAAGCCGGATCGCTGCGACGGTATCTCGAAGCGTCGCAGTCGGCGAACACGCTGCGCGCTTATCGGGCCGACTGGGTGGCGTGGTCGGCGTGGTGTGCCACCGAGGGGCGTCAGGCATTGCCTGCCGACGCGCTCGACGTGGCCGTCTATCTCGCGGCGGCGGCCGACGCCCGCCGCGCCGGCGGCGAATGGGCCTTCAGTCCCGCGACTTTGGAACGCAAGTCGGCCGCGATCGCCGCGGTGCACGCGGCCAACGGCCTGCCGTCACCGACTCGATCCGATGTGGTGCGCCTGACGCTGCGCGGCATCCGCCGCACCCGGCGGGCGCAACCCCGACGCAAACGCCCTGTCCTGCTGCACACTCTCGATCAACTGCTGGGCGGACTACCCGAACCGGGCTGGCCCGCCGAACCCGCCCGGCGCCGGGATTCGCTCGTGCTGCTCGTCGGTTTCGCCGGCGCCCTTCGCCGCAGTGAACTGGCCGGTCTGCGCATCGGGGACGTCGAAGTCGGTCTCGACCACACGACCGGCGAACCGATTCTGTTGATCCGGCTGCCCGCGACGAAGACCGACCCTACCGGCGCGGCCGAACAGCGCGTGGCGCTCCCCCGTGGCCGCCGTCCCGCGACCTGCCCGGTCTGCGCCCTCGCCGACTGGCTACGCCTACGCGAAACACACGCCGCTGCGGGGACTATCGGTGTCCGGTCCTGGCTCGCCGACCTTCCCGCGAGATCGGCCGACATCCACCGTTGCCACGGCTTCACCGGCACCACGCTCACCGACGCGGATCTACCTCTCTTCCCCACCGTCAACCGGCACGGCGCGATCGGCGACCGCGCCATGTCCGGGCGGGCGGTCGCCGAACTTGTCAAGCGTTATGCCGCCAGGGCCGGGCTGGACCCCGATCTGTTCTCCGGGCATTCGCTGCGCGCCGGCTTCGCCACACAGGCCGCGCTCGGCGGCGCCAGCGACCGCGAGATCATGCGTCAGGGACGCTGGACCAACCCGCGCACCGTTCACGGCTACATCCGCACCGCCAACCCCCTGGAAGACAACGCGGTGACCAAGCTCGGATTGTGAGCCCGGAATCAGGATGAATCGCATTGAATGCAACACCGCATTCTCGCGATGAAGGCTGCGACGCACATCGAGAGCAATTGCCACCCTCGCGGGTCACCGCGAAAATCGCGCCCTTGACTACATTTTCCGGCCGTGCACGGGTCCACCTGCCTCGGCGTGCCGGTAAGGATCGTGTCACCTGGTACATGAAGCTGTCGTAAAAGCCCCGCCGAGGATCTGCCGGCCGACTTCGAGGAACGCCGCATTTCGCACTACGAGAAGCTGGGCAAAGCCCTGGATCCGACGAAATTCATCAATGACCTGCGCGAGGAGATGCGCGCCGAACTCGACGCCCTGCACACCGCACTGCCGCACTGTCCCTGGTTGGAGATCAAGGAGCGCCGGCAGGGCGCCATCAAGCTGCTAGGGCTACCCAAGGCGCTGGAGCCGCGCTACCGAAGTCGTGAATTGCAGCGGGAGATCAACAGCGGCCTGAACGTGGTCGAGTCCTGGAACAGTGCCAACTCGGTCATCTACTACGGCAAGACCTCCGAGATCGCGTCCAACCGGCGCGACGAGCAGGAGATGAGTGTGCTGCGCCTGCTCATCTGCCAGGCCGCCCTGGTCTACGTGAATGTCCAAGACGTTCTCGCCGATCCGGACTGGGACGGCGTACTTACCGCCGAGGACGAGCGCGGCCTGACCCCGCTGTTCTGGTCGCATGTACTGCCGTACGGCGAGGTCGAACTCAACATGACTACCCGCCTTGCTCTCGGCGGATGACTCCGACTCACTCCATCGAGTGTGAGTGGCGCACATCACATCGCATCGTGTCATGTCTCGGTGATCCGCGGTGTCTTGAGGGCATGACCGAACACAACACACACCACAAGGTCGTCGTTATCGGCGGCGGTTATGCCGGCACAGTCGCGGCCAATCATCTGCGGCTGCGCACCGACGTCGATATCGCGCTTGTGAATCCCCGCCCGAGGTTTGTCGATCGAGTCCGGCTGCACCAGTTGGTTGCCGGTACCGGCGATGCGACGGTCGATTACGGCACGCTGCTCGGTGAAGGCATCGAGCTGGTGGTCGACAGCGCCACGCGCATCGACACCGCCGCCCGCACGGTGCGACTGGCGTCGGGGGGCGCGCTGGACTACGACCATGTCATCTACGCGGTCGGCAGCACGGCGGCCATACCGTCGGTGCCTGGTGCGGCCGAGTTCGCTTTCCCCATCGCTGAATTCGAGGCTGCGCAGCGGCTGCGCGCCAGGCTGGACGAGTTGCCCCTCGATGCTCCGGTCACCGTGGTCGGCGGCGGGGCAACGGGTATCGAAACGGCCGCTGAACTCGCCGAACAAGGACGCATGGTCACTCTGGTGTGTGGTGGATGCCTGATGCCGTCACTGAGTGCGCCGGGTCGCCGTTACGTCGCCAAGTGGATGTCGCGGCACAATGTCGTCGTGCTCGAGGCCAGCAAGGTGACCGAAGTCCGGCCGGATGCGGTCGTTTTCGCCGACGGGGGGATGCGTCCGAGCACGCTCACCATCTGGACGACCGGATTCGGCGTGCCGAAGCTGGCGGCAGACAGCGGGCTTCGCACCGATGCCCTCGGCCGGTTGCTCACCGACGAGACACTGACGAGCATCGACGACGAGCGCATCGTGGCGACCGGCGACGCCGCCGCACCTTCAGGGCAGCCGCTGCGGATGAGTGGCCAGGGCGCGGGCCCGCTCGGGGCGCAGGCCGCCGATACCGTGCTGAGCCGCGTCGCGGGCACCGAACCCGCGGCGATCGACCTGGCCCTGTTGGGAACCTGCGTCAGCCTCGGCCGCCATGTCGGTATCCGGCAGCTCGCGCGCAAAGACGACATCGCGATCAACCTCTACATCGGCGGTCGTGCGGGCGCGAGAATCAAGGAGATGACCTGCAAGATCGGGGTAAGCAAAATCCGCCGGGAGGCCCGCAAGCCGGGTTCGCTGGCCTGGCTCAAGGGCGGCCCGCGTCCTGAGCAGTCGTTCTCCACCGGACAGGTGGTCGGGTCCGCATGACGACCGACGAGCACACCGAGCGTTTCACCTTGCTGCGGCCGTTGCTGTTCACGATCGTCTACGAAATCCTGGGCTCGGCGACCGAATCCGACGACGTGCTGCAGGACAGCTATCTGCGATGGGCCGAGGTGGACCTTGCGACGGTGCGCGACACCAAGTCGTATCTGGCCCGGCTGGTGACCCGTCAAGCGCTCAACTCTGTGCGCGCCGGCACGCGCCGTCGTGAGGACTACATCGGCCCGTGGCTGCCTGAACCACTGCTGGTCGACGAGCACGACGCATCGGCGGATATGGTGCTCGCCGAGTCGGTATCGATGGCGATGCTCGTTTTGCTGGAAACACTCACTCCACACGAACGTGCGGTATTCGTGCTGCGCGAGGTGTTCGGCTTCGACTATGACGAGATCGCCGCAGCGGTGGGCAAATCCGTGATGACGGTGCGCCAGGTGGCCCACCGTGCGCGCTCCCACGTACACGCGCGGCGTAAACGCTTCGAGCCCGTCGACGCAGCCGAGATCGCGCACATCACCGAACAGTTCATGACAGCGGCGACCACTGGTGACACGGCCGGGCTGCTCTCGCTCCTCGCTCCCGAGGTCACCTGGACCGCCGACAGCGGCGGCAAGGCCACCGCGGCGCGGCGACCGGTGGTGGGCGCGGAGAAGGTGGCCGCAGTCCTCATCAAACTGTTCCACGCCAGGCAGCCGACGTCGGACATGCGGATAGAGATGGTCACCTGCAACAACACGCCCGCGATGGTCGCCTACCGCGGCGAGCTGCTCGAAGGTGTCTTCCTGATCGAGATCTCCGACGGGCAGATCACCAACCTCTACGCCATCCGCAACCCGGACAAACTCGCCACGGTGACGGTCCCGCGCAGGATCAGCCGGTAAGGCCGGACGATGTCGTGGTGTTCCGTATGCCGATCCGCCACCGGAACAGCGGGCTCGGCAGCCAGGTCTACGACTGGGCCGACCCGTTCGGCAAGCTGTTCCTGCAAACCCTTACCATGGTTGCCGAATTCGAGGCCAACCCGATCACCTGCGGACCCGCGAGGGCATGGCCAAGGCCCGCGCGAAAGGCCGCCTCGAGGGCAAGCAGCCGAAACCATCTCTCGCCGAGCGGAAAACGATCCACCGCCGCTACCACGACCCCGCCGATGACGCGAGCCTGGCAGACCTCGCCGAGGAATACAGCGTCGGCCGCTCCACCATCCACCGCTGCGAAGCGGCATTTTATGTCCGCTGCGACAGGCCGACACCGTCGAATTCACGGAGTGGAATTTTCGGTCGGCCGAAGAGTGCGCGGCCGCATTGCGTGCCGGTGACGTAACCGCGGCGGAACTGACCGACGAAGCGATCGCTCATATCGAGCGGGACGGCAAGGCGGCGGCCGGCGTTCTTTCGTAGCGGCCGGCGACGGTGCGGGGTTGTTCGAGCCGGTTGATACCGCGGCGAGCATGTTGCGTGCCGGTAGATAGCGGGTCGAACGCCGGTGGCCGGCGTGGCAAGCGGCGGCGGCCGGCCCTTGTGAGGTGAATGGCGTTCACCTATGGTGGTGAACGCCATTCACCTCCGAGAGGGTTTCGCTGTGCCCATTGATTCGCATCCGTCGACGTCTCCGACTGCCGACCGTGGCGTCATGGCCGTTCTGGCGGCTGGTGGCATCGTCACCACGCTGGTGCAGACCGCAGTCGTGCCGCTGCTGCCGCAACTGCCCCGGCTGACCGGCGCGGCACCGGTCGATGTCGGGTGGGTGGTCACACTTACGCTGCTGACCGGCGCGGTCGCCACCCCGCTGCTTGGGCGTGCCGGGGACATGTACGGCAAGCGGCCGATGCTTCTGCTCGCGCTCGGGGCACTCGCCGCCGGGTCGCTGGTGTGCGCATTCGCCTCCACCCTCCCGTGGCTGTTGGTGGGGCGGGCGCTGCAGGGTGTGGGCGCGGCGGTGGTGCCGCTGTCGATCAGTTTCCTGCGGGGTGTGCTGCCGCCGCAGCGGACGGGTTCCTCGGTGGCGCTGATGAGTTCGACGGTGGGCATCGGCGCGGCTCTTGGTCTGCCGCTGGCCGCGCTGTTGGTGCAGTACGCGGACTGGCACGCGATGTTTTGGGCCATGACCATGCTCTCGACGGGTGTGCTCGCCCTGGCGTGGCGGCTGCTGCGGAAAGAGCTGGTCCGGTCGCCGGGGCGTTTCGACCTACTCGGGGCGTGCGGGCTGAGTGCGGGGCTAGTGTTCTTGCTGCTGGCTTTGTCGAAGGCAGGTGAGTGGGGCTGGGGCAGTTGGCGGGTTCTGGGCCTGTCGGGGACGGCGCTGCTGATCCTGACGGGCTGGACTGTCCACCAGCGCCGCGTGTCGCGGCCACTGGTGGACGTGCGCCTCGCGATGCGTCCGGCGGTTCTGCTGCCCCACCTGGCCGCGTCGCTGGCCGGGTTCGCCTTCTACGCCAACTCCCTCGTCACCGCGCAACTGGTCCAGGCGCCCCGGGTCACCGGGTACGGTCTAGGGCTCTCGGTGGTGGCGGCGGGTGTATGCCTACTGCCCAGCGGTGTGATCATGGTGTTGTGTGCTTCCTTGTCCGCCCGCCTGTCCGCCGCCCGCGGGGCCAAGGCCACCCTCACCCTGGGCACGATGATCATCGCGGGCGGCTATGGCCTACGCATCGCCGACAGTCGGCAATTGTGGGCGGTCATCGTGGGCGCGGCCGTGGTCTCGGTCGGCACGGCACTCGCCTACTCCGCCCTGCCCCTGCTGATCATGCGGGCGGTGCCGCTGGAGCAGACCGCCGCAGCGAACGGCCTCAATGTTCTCATGCGCACCATCGGGCAAGCCTTGTGCAGCGCGGTGGTCGCCACCGTGCTGGCCCAGCACACCCGCCCGTTCGCCGACACGGCGGGCGTGGCCGTGGCGGCGCCGACCCTGAACGGGTACCGGGTGGCCTTCGCCGTCGCAGGCGCGGTCGCTCTGCTGGCCTGCGCGGCCGCCTGTCTCGTCCCGCGCCAGCCGCGATCCGCGCCGTCCCTCCTCCAGGAGCCTGAACAAGATGTCCGACCCGAACTCCCCCTCTCCGCGCAGTGCCCGCCTGCGATCGAGGTCCATAGATCCGCCGAAGCCCGACCCGGCCCAGGACCGGTCGGCACGACCGCGTGATGCCGACGCCCGCCGTGCGGACATCCTCGCCGCAGCCCGGCGCGCCTTCGCACGCCACGCCTACGCCGACACCACCATCGCCGCCATCGCCGACGACGCAGGCGTGAGCCCGGCGCTCGTGATGAAGTACTACGGCACCAAGGAACACCTGTTCACCCAGGTCTTCACTTTCGACGCCGACGCCACCGCCCTCTTCGACGCCCCCTTGGACCGCCTCGCCCGGCACATGGTCTTGCATCTGATCGCCACCCAACGCGGAAAGACCCGCGACCCGATCCTGCGCATCGCCTTCTCCCGCCACCACTTGGAACTCGGCGGGCAGGCACGAGCCAACTTCCGCACGCAGGTCATCGACGCCCTCGCCGCCCGCCTCCCTGGCCCGGGCGCCCCGCTGCGAGCGGAGATGGCCATCGGTGTGCTGCTCGGCCTCGGCGCCCTCTACGCGACCGTCCAAGCCGACCAGCTCACCCAACTGGACCCCGACGAAGTCGCCGACCTGTACGTCCCACTCCTGCAACCCCTGCTCTGCGGCGAGGCCCCGACGGGCAGCTGACCAGCGCGGGATTGGCCGAACCCCCACTGGGTGGGGTGCCAGTGGCCTTGTGTAAGTGCCGTGGAGAGAAGCCCGTACCTGATATTTGCTGGCGATATGCTGACTGAGTGCTGTCAGTCCAGGCGCCGATGCTGGCCGTCTCCGGACGGCCACCGCGGGAGCACGGCCGGTGGGCGTTGGAGATGAAATGGGACGGCATTCGCGCCCTCGCGCGGTGCCGGGCGGGGGAATGCCGGTTCTACAGTCGCAACAATCGGGATCTCAGTGGGTCATTTCCTGAGCTCACGGCGGTTCTCGCCGAACTGGGCGAGGGGGGTGAGCTGATCCTCGACGGGGAGATCGTGGCGCCGGATCCGAAGACGGGGGCGCCGTCGTTCGCTCGCCTGCAACGGCGGATGCATGTCGTCTCCCCCAGCGCGGAATTGCTGCGAGGATTCCCGGCGCAGTATCTGGCGTTCGATCTCCTGGCTGTCGAGGGTGCGTCCATCATGAACCTGCCCTACACCGAGCGTCGCGAGCGTTTGGCGGAACTGGCGCTGGACCGGCCTCTGGTCCGGACCCCGCCGTACTACCGCGATATCGACGCCGACACGCTGCTCGACGTCGCTCGCGAACACGGCTTGGAGGGAATAGTCGCCAAGCGTCTCGATTCGGCCTACTACCCCGGGCGGCGGTCTCCGTTGTGGATCAAGACGCCGCTGCGCAAGACGACCGAGGTCGTCGTAGCGGGCTGGCTGCCCGGTACGGGCCGTTTCTCCGCGACGTTCGGCTCATTGGCGCTGGGTGCCTACGACGACAACGATCAGCTGGTGCACGTCGGCAATGTCGGCACCGGCTGGACCATGCGCGACCGCCGTTCGCTGCAAGTTCGCCTGAACGAGCTGTCCCGCTCCGACACGCCCTTCGACGTCCCTCCGCCGCGCGCGGTGGCGGCATCCGCCCACTGGGTCGAGCCGGTCCTCGTCGGCGATATCGAATATCGCGAAGCCACCTCCGAGGGCCTGCGCCACCCCAGCTGGCGCGGGCTGCGCCCCGACAAGTCTCCGCGTGAGGCGAAATGGCCGCTATAACATACAGGTCCGCCCCAGCCTGTCCGGCCGGGGCGGACCTGCACCGGTTCCGCGCCCGCGCGCTCAGACGGTCGCGACCGGAGCCCCTGCGCCGGTCGCGACGACCCGGCGACGCCGCCTCGGCGCCAGTAGGGTCGGGTGCTTCACGGACCAGGCCGCGAGCGAGCAGATCAACTCCTTCACGCGGGCGGCCTTGCGGCCCACGTCGACCTTGGAGGTCGGCTGATCCTCCTTGGTCACCTTCTGCACGATGGCATCGCGGCGGCCGAGGCTGATGCACTGGCTGTTGTAGCCGATGGGGGCATCGGGAATCTCACGTCCGGTCAGCCGAGCGGCAATGGCATCGGCGCCCAGCCAGGCCATCGGGGAGGCGGTGGCGCAGCCCATGCGCAACGTCCTGCCACCCACTCCCGCGGCGTGCGCGGCATCGCCGACGGCGTATACATCCGGGTGCGAGACCGAGCGCTGGGTAGCGTCGACGACGATCCGCCCGGTCTCGGAGACGGTCAGAGTGCTGGCGGCCGCGATCGGGTGCACGGCGAATCCCGCTGTCCAGACGGTCATTTGCGAAGGGATCTGCGCTCCCGATCGGGTGACCACGCCATCTTCGGTGACCCTTATGACGTCGGCGTGCTCGTGGACGGTGATACCGAAGCGTTCGAACGCGCCGCGCAGGTGGCTCTGTGCCTTCTCGTCGAGCCAGTCGCCGACGCCGCCGCGCGCGGCCATCGCGACCTTCAGATCCGGGCGCGCCTCGGCGATCTCGGTGGCGACCTCGATACTGGTCAGGCCACCACCTACGATCAGCACGGTCTCGCCCGCCCGCAGCCGGCTCAGACGTTCCCGCAGCCGCAGCGCCGCCTGCTTGCTCGCCACCTGGTGGGCGTGTTCGACAACGCCGGGCACGCCGAAATCGGCGACGGTGCTGCCAAGGGCGTAGACGAGTGTGTCGTAGGCGAGGGTCTCGGCCCCCTGATCGCCGATCAGTTCGACGGTCTTGCGGTCGGCGTCGACCGAATCGACCCAGGCGATGCGCACCTGGACGCCGGTGCCCGCGAACATCTTCCGCAGTGGACGAACCGGCAGGTCCTGCCCGGCGGCGAGCTGGTGCAGGCGCACCCGTTCGACGAAGTCGGGATCGGCGTTGACCAGGGTGATCTCGACGTCGTCGCGGTGCAGTCGCTTGGCCAGGCGGCCGGCTGCGGTGGCTCCGGCGTACCCGGCTCCGAGGACGACGATGCGGTGCTTCATGGTGTTGCTCCTGTCTCGGTGGGTTCGGAGCTTGAACCGGACAGCCGCACGAATGCTGACAGGAGCAGGGTGTGATGTGGGTCACCATAAATCGGGCAGGGGTTCTCCCGGTGCGTAGGTGGCCCACTGGCGATTGGCGAATGCCAGCTTGTCGGGGTTGACGTGGGCGTGCATGGCGGCGATGCCGTCGGCGGTCACCTCCAGCACCACGACGCCGACGATGCGATCCTCGGCCACCAGGATCAGCGCGGGCCTGCCATTGACGATCGCGGCGAAGGGTGTGGGCTTGCCGCCGAGCTTGTCCCACTTGGCACCCGTAGGTTTGATGGCAAGCCGCACGAACATCGCGATGCGCTCGGCGCCGACGAGCGGCCTGTTCAAGGTGGCGAAGAAGGCGCCGCCGTCACCGATGATGGCGGCGTCATCGGTGAGTAACCGCACCAGCTCGTCGGTTCGTCCGCTGACCGCCGCGGCCAGGAATTCCTCCACGATCCGGCGGGCGGCGGTCTCGTCCACCTCGATACGCGCCCGTTCCACGGCCAAGTGCTGTTTGGCGCGGCGATAGACCTGCTGGCAATTCGATTCTGTGATGTCGAGCAGGTCGGCGATCTCGTGGTGCGAGTAGCCGAAGGCCTCGCGCAGTACATACACCACGCGTTCCTTGGCGGTGAGCCGTTCCATGAGCGTGAGCATGGCGATCGACACCGATTCGCGTTGTTCGACGGTGTCGGCCGGGCCCAGCATCGGGGCGCCGGCCAGCAGCGGCTCCGGAAGCCATTGCCCCACATAGGTTTCCCGGCGCGCACGGGCGGAGGTGAGCTGGTTGAGGCAGAGATTGGTGAGCACCTTGGTCAGCCACGCCTCGGGCGTCTCCACGTATTCGCGGTCGGCGGCCTGCCAGCGCAGATACGTCTCCTGCACCGCGTCCTCGGCGTCGCCGGCCGAGCCCAGCAAGCGGTAGGCGATCGCTTCCAGGCGACCCCTGGAGCGTTCGAACAGATCGGCCTCGCGCGTGAGCAACATGTCGGTCATGGTCGGCCATGCGCACCGGTCGTGTCCAGCGGTAGCGGTCCCCAACCAGCTTGCTCGGAGGCGTCGCGCACGTGCCGGCCGCGACCGGGAACTCGCACTCGCCGACAAGCAGCTCATCCTTCAGCACAACGCTCGGGGGCGTATCCGGCTTCGACATGCACAGTGCCGCCGGCACAATATTGTTCGGTCGAGTCACGGTCGCAGGCCAGGACCGGTGGACTGAACGCGTTCGTCCTCGAAGTCCAGCCGGTAGACCGCGGGCATCGGCATGGCGCGGCTGAATGCCCAGTCGACCTCGCCGCGACCGAACGCGATCAGCGCCCGGGAGATGAACGTCCCGTGGCTGCCCACGACGACGGTCCGGCCGCGGTGCCGGTGCGCCAGCGTCGTCAGGATCGCCGCGGCCCGGTCGGACAACTGTCGCAGGCTCTCGCCACCGGGCCTGGCGAGCGACGGCTCGGCCCAGCTTTCACAGTAGTAGCGCGCATAGTCGGGTGTCGGGCCGATCCCGGACTCCCACTCGCGCAGATCGTGGTCGGTTTCGATGGGCAAGCCGGTGCGACGTGCGAGCGGTTGGATGGTTCGGACTGCGCGGAGGTAGGGGCTGGAGAAGATCACGGTGGGCGACAGGGCTGCCAGGTCGGTGACCAGCAGCTCGGCTTGTTGTTCGCCTGCCGCGGTCAGTGACCGCTCGTAGTCGCCCGGCCCTCCCGCGCGAGGGGTGAACGGCTCAGCGTGACGGACCAGGACGAGAGTGGAGCGGGCAGTGTGCCGGGTAGCGATTCGTCGCACCACATCGGGAAGCAACGTGTGTTCGGCGTGCAGCACCCGCGCGCCGAGTGTCTCGACGGTGTCACCCGGCTGGACCGGTACCTCTACCTGGGCGATGATCTGTCCGGTGTCGTATTCGTCCGAGACGAGGTGGACGGATACGCCGCTGACGGGATCTCCGGCGTCGAGGACGGCTTGATGCACTTGCCCGCCGTACATACCGGGGCCGCCGTGTCGGGGCAGCAGTGCGGGGTGGACGTTGATGATCCGTCCGGAGAACTCCGCTCTGGTGCGCGGCCCGATCTTCTTCAGGTATCCGGCGGTGACCACCCAGTCGGCCGAGTACTCGACGAGCGCGGCGCGGATGGCTTCGTCGGGGTCGTCGTGGGTGCGTCCGGACAGGTGGCGGGCGGGAATCGCGTTGTCGCGGGCGTAGCGCAGCGCACCGGAGTCGCTGTTGTTGCTGATGACGAGCACGATCCGGAACCGTGCGTCCGCCACAAGGGAAGCTCGGTGCAGCGCACGCAGATTGGATCCGTTGTGGGAGGCGATCACCGCGACGCGAAGTTCCGGCACGGCTTCGTAGTCTGGCACAGCGAACTCGCCATGGTCGGTGTGATCGACGCTGGGCGTCGCGGAGGGCGAAGCGGCCGGGTTCGCTTCTCTGCTGCGGGTCGCGAACTCGAACGGCCGGGCCACAGGCAGGTCAGCGAAGGTCTTGCGGCCGGTGGGCGTGATCTTCGACGGATGCGGGCCACTGATCGATCCGAGCCTGCGGGGTGCGGCGGCGGGATCGCAGGAGGTCGCGGAAGCCGCGATCGGCGCGCAGTTGCGAATGTGCGCGTGCCGCATAGTGTTCGACGTGGCGGGCGGTGGGATGCCTGCGCCGGGCTTCGGCGAGCCATCCGGTGGCTTGGCGGAGGGCTTCGGTGCGGGTAAGGGGTGGGTCGGTGGGGAGCAACAGGGTGGCGTGGTCGGGGTCGACGACGATCGCGGAGCCGAGGTGTTGCAGGCAGCGGCCGATGCCGAGGTCGTCGTCGAGGGCGCGGTAGGCGGTCAGGGCGAGCTGCCAGCAGCGCAGGGCTCGGCGGGGTTCGCCGCGGGCCCACCACATCGTGCCCATGGTCTCGTGGGTCTGCGCGCGTCCGTCGGGATCGAGGCCGGCGCGGGTGAGGGACTCGGCGAGTTCGAGACGATCCTGCGCGGCGTCGAGGCGTCCTTGCCGGATGTGCACGACGGCGAGATTGATCAGGGCGCACACCTCACCGGCGACGTCGTCACGCGGCAGCAGCCACCACGCGGTCTCCAGCTGCTCGGCCACCTTGTCCAGCACCGGCGAGCCGGCGTCCAGCTCCCGCAGCGCCGCCTGATGCTCCCAGCGGGCGGCCAAGCTCGTCGACAATCGCCGCGGCCGGTAGCCGCGCGGCCGCTCGGTGAGCCGTCCCGCCCGCAACAACAGCAGATCGCGGTTCAGCTCGTCGGTTTCGGGAAGCGAGCACAGATCGTCGGCCACTCCGCGCCCGTTCTCCCCCAGGCCGATACGCGCGTACCACACGTCCAACGCGTTGCCGATGTCGACCAGGTGCGCGACGGCCGCCGGGGGATAATCCACGCCTCGAGCCGGTGGATGCGGAGAATCCGGTGGATTCACTCGAGCCGCGCACGCGTCCACCAGGGCGCGCAGGTACGGTTCCTCGGTTTCGAACCAGCGCCGAGCGCCCACCGCGAAACGCCGTGACTCCAGCGCGATGGCCCAGCGCCCCGCGCGGTCGGCGTAGTGGTGCAGCAGCGCGGTGAGCGCCGCGGCCCACTGCGGTCCGGCGGTGACCGTCGCTCGATCCGGCAGCCTGGGCACTTGTCGCACGCACCACCGCTGGGCACCGTGCCCGGCGAGAATTCCGCGGCGGTGCAGACCGTCCAGCAGTCTCGCCGCGGTGCGGGCCGAGGGTTCCCGTGCCAGCGGCAACCGTCCCGGCGTGTCCCGAATGGCGTTGAGCACCGCCAGCAGCGCGACGGTTTCATAGTCGTGCACCGGCAGGTCCCGCAGGACCGCGGCGATGAGATGCCCGTCGAGCGCCGCGACCGTCCGTCGCGGCGGCGCGGCTTCCCGGGGCCTCCGGTCGGCGAGCGCGGGGCCCGGCTCGATGAGACCGGCGATGAGGTCCATGTCGCGGGCGGTGCGCATCTTGGTGCGATACCCGCGTGCGAACCGGTACAGCGCGTAGGTCGCCGCCGCGGCGATGAACAGCACCGACAACCAGCGCAGCGGCCCGTTGAAGAACTGCACGACGGCGTTCTCGCCGAACGAATTCACCACCAGGGTGCGCACCAGTTCGAACAACACCGTGTAGGCGACCAGCGACGCGGTGCCAAGGAACCCGATCCAGATCGAGGATCTGGGTGTGGCGGTCTGCCCGACCGGTTCGGTGTGCTCGGTCGAGGTGCTCACCCGATTCCTCCCTCGCCGCCGGCGGCTCGCGTCATCGCAGCACTCCACCGGTCAGGCCCGGCACCACCCAGCGCCGCCAGGTCACCAGCAGCAGCGCCACCGGCAGCACGGCCGACGCCAGCGATCCCGCGGCCAGTTGCGCGCTGTTCTCGCCGAATTGCCGTGCTTCGCCCCACAGCAGCAGCGACCACGGGCTCGCGCCCGCTCCGCTGACCACGAGGCCGATGAAGAAGTCGTTCCACACCTGCACGAACTCCAGTACCGCCACCGCTCCCAGCGCGGGTCCGGAGGAGGCCAGCACGCGCTGGGCGATGGTCCCCGGACTGGCCAGTCCGTGCAGTGCGTCCGCGGCGGTGCTGCCCGGCGGGGACAGCATCGCGCCGCGCAGCACGAGGATGGCGATCGGCAGTCCGGCGGCGGCGTGCACGAGGATCAGCGGGATGCGGGTTCCGGACAGTTCGTACGTGTCGACGAGACCGTCGATCGGCCCGAGGTAGGTCTGCGCGGGCGTCACCGCCAGCACCACCAGCGCTACGACGGCCAGTCGTGCGGCGGTGCCGTTGGGTCGCAGCGCGGCCAGCCGGTAGGCCACCGGCGCGGCGGCGGTGACCACGACCACCGTGACGATCCCCGCGACCCAGGCGGTGGTCTGCAGCGAACGCCACAGTCCGTCGTCGCCCGACACCAGAGCTATGGCCGAGAAGCCGAAGCCGTCGTGCGTACGCAACCCGGTATAGGCGAGCACGCCGATCGGGTACAGCACCAGCACCGACACCAGCACGATGCCCGCCGCCCGCACCGGACCGATGCGCCGCCGTCCCGCCACCGAGATCGCGCGCACCGCCGACCAACTCGCGCGGTGATGGCGTACGTCCACTTGCAGCAGCCAGGCGACCGCGCCCACGAGTACAGCCAGCGGCAGCGCGTAGGCCGCCGCCGCGCCGGGTTCGGCGTCGGCGGCCAGCCGCCACCAGTGCACGGTCGCGCTGTCGACCTGGTATTCGAGCGCCCCCGGTACCCCGATCAGCACCACGTCGAACACCCGCGCGGCCGCGACGCCGACGGCCAGTCCGGCGATCAGCAGCACCGGCCGCAGCAACTCGTACAGCCGGACCGCCAGCGGTCTGCCGTCGTCGCGGTAGAGGTACCCGGCGCGCGCCGGATCGGCTTCGATCGCATGGATTCCCGCGCGGAACAGCGCGGTGAGGAAACCCAGCCAGGTCCACAGGAACGCCGACCCGAGCATCGCCGCCAGCCACCACCGGTAGAGCCCGACGTCCTCGATGTCCAGCCACCGCGCGCCGTTGCCGAAGATCACCCGGAACGCCACCCCGGACACGAACGCCGACACCCCGAACGGCACGATCAGCGGCAGCCACAACCAGCGCGCCGCCCGGCCCCACCAGGCGATCGCCAGCGCCACGAGCAGCAGCCCGATCCCGAACGCCACCCACAACAGTGTGCGCAGGTACGCGCCGCGACCGTCGGCGTTCATCGTGCCGCCCAGCAGCCACAGTCCGGCGATCGTGGCACCGATCGACAACGGCCACAGCAGAATTCGGATCCACGGCACACCCCGCCGCCTGCGCAGCGCGGCGGGCAGCAGCGCACCGGTCGCCGCGACCGCGCACGCGAGCACCGACAACGGGCTGGCCCGGGCGGCGATCAGCACGGTCCATCCCGCCGGTAGCACCAGCAGCGCCACCGTCAGCAGCGTCGCCGGCAGCCCGGCCACCCAGCCCAGCCAGCGCCGTGGCCTGCCGCCCGCGACCAGCGGCCCGCGCATGCGGCGGGTGGCCAGCTCGATGCGCAGACCGTTGACGTCGAAATCCGGAGGCATCGTCATCGGCCCCGCCGATCGACGTCGTCCAGCGCGGCGATGGCACGGTCGGTGGCCTCGGTCGTTCGTGCCTGCCCGCCATCGCCGATCGCGATGAGGAACTCCGTCAGCACCCGCCACAATCCTTCCCGTCCGCCCACCGGCCCGATCCGGTCGGACAGATCGAAGGTGCTGCGCGCGGCGAGCTCACCTGCCGAGGGCGCCAGCAGCGGCGAGTAGTCCGCCTCGGTGCGCAAGTTCGGGGCGAGAAAGCCGCCGTAGCGCTCGATCCACGGCAGGGGGGCGCGAGCGGCGGCCAGTTTCTCGACCAGTTCGTCCGCGCGCGGGGTCGCCTGCCGCGTCACCACGATCACGTCACCGCCGACGATCTTCGGCCGCCCCGGCGCGGTGTCCACCGGCGGGAAGGCCACCACCCCGACGGCGTCGTCGATCTCGCGCCCGGACGCGCGGACCGCGCTGCGCACGATCGGTTCGGCGAAGTCCGGCGCCACGACCGCCGCGGCCCGGCGATGCTGGAACACCTCTCGGATGGCGTCGGAGAACTGCCTGGTCAGCGCGACGCCGACGCCACCGGGGAACGCGTGCCGCTGTCCCCACAGAATCCCCAGATGACCGAAGGCGGCCCGCACCGCCGGGTTGTCCCATTCCCGTTCCCGGTGGTTCTTGGAGGCCAATTCGTCGTAGATGCGGGGTGATTCGGCGAGCAGGACGTTCTCGAAGAAATCGGTGAGCACCCAGCCGTCGGCGGCGGCCAGCGCCAGCAGGCGGGTCGGCGTCTGCGCGAGCACCTCCATCCGGTCGACCCAGCCGTCGAGCGTCCATGCCGCCGGCTCACCCAAGCCGTGGGTGTCGAACTGTTGGCGGTCGAACCACACCAGCGATTTGTCCGCGGCTTTGAACGGCACACCGTAGAGCCGACTCTGGTAGCGCAGCAACAGTTGCCAGGGTTGGGCGTAGCGGGTGCCGAGTTCATCGGCCCACACCGTCTCGGCGAGGGGCCGCAGTTTGCCCGCGTCGGCGAGTTCGCGCACCCGCCCGGCTTGCGGAAGCAGCACCACGTCCGGCGCGGAGCGGCCGCCTGCGGTGAACGCGGTGTCGGTGTTGTCGCCGAGGGGGATGACCTCGACCTCGAAGCCGAGGTCCAGCCCGTCCAGGACGGCGTGGAAGGCGGCGAGTTCCTGGCCGCTCCAGGACACGCCGACGCGCACCGCGTCCGAGCCGCCCAGCAGCACCTCCGGCGCGCACGCGGCAGCCAGCGGGAGGACCATTCCCGCTTGCAGCACCGCTCTGCGCGTCCCCATCGACCCCCGATGTCATTGCGTGCCAGTCGAACTCGATTATGCGTCAGAGCCGTCGCGCCGGTGGCCGCTTTGAAAACTCTCGTGCGCGGGCGCGGACGCCTCTGCTAGCGTCACCGGCATGGAGCGCGCGGCTGTGACGACGACGCCGGAATTCGTCCCGGCGCGCTGATCCACGTTCATTCCAGCTCCGGGGCGAGTGCCCCGGGGTTTCGTCTCGTGGTCACTCGCCCTGTATCGACGAGGAGACCATCATGCCCGACCACCGCGGCCTCGGCCGTGCGCTGCATCTATTCGATACCGACCCGCTCATCGGCGCGGGACTGCCGTTCTGGCTGCCGGACGGCGCGGCCGTGCGCCACGCCCTCGAGGATTACATCCGCGCCGCCGAACGCCGCGCGGGCTACCACCACGTGTATTCGCCGGTGCTCGGCAAACGTGAACTCTACGAATTGTCCGGACACTGGGAGCATTACCGCGACGAGATGTTCCCGCCGATGGATCTCGGCGGTGAGCAGGTGGTGCTGCGCCCGAGCCTGTGTCCCCATCACGCGCTGCTGTTCCGCTCCCGTGCGCACAGCTATGGCGAATTACCCCTGCGCATAGCGGAATTGGGTGGCATGTATCGCTCCGAGCTCTCTGGCGTGCTGGGCGGATTGACCCGGGTGCGCGGGATCCAGCTCAACGACGCGCATATCTTCTGCACCCTCGATCAAGCCGCCGACGAGGTCGCCGCAGCGCTGGCGATGATCGCCGACGCCTATGCCGCACTGGACATCCGCGCCGCCCGCTACCGGTTGTCGCTGCCCGGTCGCGGCGGGAAATACGTTGCCGCTCCGGGTTTGTGGGAGCGGTCGATTGCCGTGCTCACCGCCGCCTTGGACGAGCGCGGCCTGCGTTACGACGCGGTGGACGGCGAAGCCGCGTTCTACGGCCCGAAGATCGACGTGCAGGTGCGCGACAGCGCGGGACGGGAGGCCACTCTGTCCACCGTGCAGGTCGATTTCCATCAACCGGAGCGGTTCGATCTGCGCTACACCGGCGCCGACGGCGTCGCGCACCGTCCGGTCATGGTGCACCGCAGCATCATCGGCAGCATCGAACGGGCCGTGGCCCATCTGATCGAATGCCACGGCGGCCGGTTCCCGGCCTGGCTGGCGCCGACCCAGGTGGTCGTGCTGCCGGTGACCGAGGCCCAGCACTGCGCGGCCGCCCGATTCGAACGCCGTTGCCGCGAGAGCGGGCTGCGGGTGGCGGTCGCGCCGCCGGATCGCGGCAGCCTCGCCGCTCGCATCCGGGAGCACCGGCTCGCGCCGTATCAGGCGATCATCGGCGCGGAGGAACTCACCGCCGACCGTGTGGCGTTGCGGCTGCGTGACGGCCGCCGCCTCGACCCGTTGCCCGCCGCCGAAGCGCTCGACCGCATCGCCGCTCTGCTCGCCGCCCACAGCGCGGCATTGTGGGACGACTGCTGACGGGATCGCGGCGGCAACCCGGGTCGGCATGATGTGAGCCTTGCCACAACGTGGTACGTGCGCGTACCGTACGGGTGGTACATCGAAGTACCACACGAGGAGGTGGGCGTATGCCCGCTGTGCGACTTCCCGACGGGCCATCCACCCCGCCGATCGTGCAGAACCTGCAGATCCTGACGGGGCGCACCCGGACCTGGCGGCGCATGCACGACCGTTACGGATCGGCCTTCACCATCCAGATGCCCCGATTCGGGCGGTCCGTCGTACTCGCCGACCCCGCCGAGATCAAAGCCCTGTTCACCGCGAGCGCCGACCTCGTCGACAACATCGACATCAACCTCGGTCAATTCCTCGGTCCTGGTTCGCTGTTCGCGCTCAGCGGGAACGAACACCGCAAGCAGCGCAAACTGCTCACCCCACCCTTCCACGGCCGCAGACTGACAGTGTACGAATCGCTCATCGAGGAGGAAGCCGTCCGCGAGATGGCGTCCTGGCCCTCGGGCCGCGAGTTCGCGACGATGGACTCGATGATGCGGATCACGCTGAACGTGATCCTGCGCGCGGTCTTCGGCGCCGAAGGCGCGGATTTCGAAGAACTGCGCCGACTGCTGCCCAGACTCGTCCTGATCGGCTCCGGTCTCGCCGCGATCCCGGTTCCCCAGCGGGCGCTGGGCCGGTTCGGCCCCTGGGCCCGCTTCGCGGCCTACCGCCGCCGCTACGACGAGATCGTCGGACAACTCATCGACCGCGCCGCGAGCGACCGGATCGAGGAGCGCGACGACGTGCTCGCGATGATGCTGCTAGCACGCTACGACGACGGCTCGGCCATGTCACACAGTGAGATCGCCGACGAATTGCTGACCCTGCTCACCGCCGGACACGAGACGACGGCGACGACGCTGTCGTGGACGATCGAGCGGCTGCGCAGGCACCCGGATATCCTGCGCCGCTTGGTCGCCGAAGCCGATGCAGGCGGATCACAACTGCGCGAGGCGACGCTGCTGGAGGTGCAGCGCGTGCGGCCGGTCATCGACGCGACCTTCCGGCAGGTCCGGGCCGAAACGCTGCAGCTGGGCCGGTGGACCCTGCCCAAGGGCCAGAAGGTCGTGGCCAACATCCGGTTGATGCACGACAACGAGGAACTCTTCCCGAACGCCCGCGCCTTCGACCCCGACCGATTCGTCGGCGTCCGTCCTGGCACATTCAGCTGGATCCCGTTCGGCGGCGGCAGCCGCCGCTGCATCGGCGCCGCGTTCGCCACCATGGAGATGAACGTCGTGCTGCGCACGCTGCTGCGCGATTTCACGCTCGAACCCACCGATGCCCGCGACGAGCGCACGCACTTCCGCGGCGTCGCGCTCGTCCCGGCCGAGAAGGGCCGCGCCGTGGTGCGCCGTCGCACACCGCCGTCCAGTGGGCGAGCGCTCGACCGCACCGCCGAGGCGGCGGTATGAGCGAGCAGTTCGCCGAAGTCGGCGGCGGCGTCACCCTCGCCTACCAGCAGCACGGCTCCGGCGGTGTCCCACTGCTGTTGATCGCCGGATTGGGTCAACAGTTGCACGAGTGGCCCGACGGGTTGTGCGAGCTCTTGGTCGCGCGCGGCTGCCAGGTCGTCCGTTTCGACAACCGGGACGTCGGCCGCTCGACGCACGCGAATTTCCCGCCACCGGCGCCGGTGCAGATGCTGCGGCGGCGCTGGCATCGCGAGCAGTACACGCTGGCCGATCTGGCCGCCGACACCGTCGGATTGCTCGACGCGCTCGAGCTGCCCTCGGCGCATCTGGTCGGCATGTCGATGGGCGGAATGATCGCCCAGACCGTCGCCGCCCACCATCCCGCCCGGGTCGCATCCCTGACCTCGATCATGTCCACCACCGGCGCCGCGCGGGTCGGCCGCCCGGCCTGGTCGACCTGGCGGTTGATGTTCGCCCGACCGGCACGCACCCGCGACGAGCACATCGATCGCACCGTGCGCATGTACCGGCACATCCGCTCGGCCGGATACCTTTTCGACGAGTCCGCCGTGCGCGCGCGAGCCGCCCGCACCTGGGATCGCGACCCCGGGCCCGCAGCGGGCGTCGGCCGGCAATTGGCGGGCATCGTGAAATCCGGTGACCGGACCCGCGAACTGCGCGCGGTCACCGCCCCGACCTTGGTGCTGCACGGCGACCGTGACCGGATGGTCGCCCCGACCGGCGCCCGCGCCACCGCTCGCGCGATCGCGCACGCGCGCCTGCACACCCTCGCGGGTATGGGCCACGACCTGCCCGCCGCGGTGTGGCCGACACTCGCCGACCTCATCCACGAACACATCCGCACGTCCGAAAGCAGGAGCATCGATGCCCCGCATCCGTAGGCCGTTATCCGGCCGCCCGGTCATGATCACCGGCGCGGCCTCGGGGATCGGGCGCAGCCTCGCCCAGTTGCTTTCCCGCACCGGCTCTCCCGTCGCGATCGCCGATATCGACCAGGCCGGGCTGAAGGAGACGGCGGCGTCGCTGACCGGGCCGGTGCTGACCCGCGTCCTGGACGTGCGCGACGCGGCCGATCAGCTCGCCTTTGCCGACGAAGTCCGCGACTGGCTGTCCGCGCCGCTGGCCGCGGTGTTCAACAACGCCGGTGTCGCGGTCTCCTCCTCGGTGCTCGACGCCGTGGCCGAAGACGACGAATGGCTGCGGCGCATCAACTTCGACGGAGTCGTCAACGGCACCCGCGCCTTCCTGCCCATTCTCGTCGAGCAGGACCACGGCGTGATCGTCAACACCTCCAGCGTGTTCGGGCTGCTGGGCATGCCCAACCAAAGCGCCTACTGCGCGGCCAAATTCGCCGTCCGCGGGTTCACCGACGCCCTGCGCCAGGAACTGCGCGGCACGGGTGTATCCGCGGTGAACGTCCACCCTGGCGGCATCAGCACCAACATCGCCCGCAACGCCCGCGTCCGCAAGGACCCCGAGGGCCGGGGCCGGACGCACGAGCAGATGGCGGCGGAATTCGAGACCATAGCACTGACCACGCCGCAGAAGGCGGCCGAAATCATCCGCCGCGGAGTGGAACACGGCAAGTCCCGCATCCTCGTCGGCCCCGACGCCTACCTGTTCGACGCCCTGGCACGGGTGACACCCACCCACTACTACGGTGTGGTCGCGCTGCTCGAGCGCAGCCTGCGCACCCGGGAACCGAAAGGAGCACGGGCATGAGCGAACACCTCGACGTCCTCATCATCGGAGCGGGCCTGTCCGGCATCGGCGCGGCCCACCACCTGCAGGCCGCCTTCCCGCACCGCACCTACGCGATCCTCGAAGCACGCGACACTCTCGGCGGTACCTGGGACCTGTTCCGCTACCCCGGAGTGCGTTCGGACTCCGACATGCACACCCTCGGATATCGATTCCGCCCGTGGACGCAAGCCGAAGCCATCGCCGACGGTCCCGCGATCCTGCGCTACATCCGCGAAACGGCCGCCGACGCCGGCATCGACCGGTTCATCCGGTACGGGCACCGGGTGACCGAAGCATCCTGGTCCAGCGCCGAGTCACGCTGGAAGGTGTCGGCCGAACACGACGGCGGCACCCGCGAATTCACCTGCGACTTCCTGCTCGTGTGCAGCGGTTACTACCACTACGACGAGGGCTACACCCCGCAGTTCGCCGGCATCGGCGACTTCCGCGGACAGCTGGTGCATCCGCAGCACTGGCCCACCGACCTCGATCACGCGGGCAAGCGGGTGGTCGTCATCGGCAGCGGCGCCACCGCGGTCACCCTGGTACCCGCGCTGACCGACACCGCCGCGCACGTGACGATGCTGCAACGCTCCCCGACCTACATCCTGCCCGTGCCCGCCCGCGACGCCCTGGCCAACCGGCTGCGCGCACTCCTGGGACCGAAACGGGCCTACACCGTGGTCAGATGGAAGAACGTGCTGGTCAGCACACTGATCTACCAGCTGAGCCGACGGCGGCCCCGGCAGATGCGCAGATTCATCCGCAACCTGACCGTCAAGCAACTGCCCGCAGGCTACGACGTCGACACCCATTTCAAACCCGTCTACCAGCCGTGGGATCAGCGGCTGTGCCTGGTGCCGGACGGCGACCTGTTCCGCGCCATCCGCGACGGCCGCGCCACGGTGGTCACCGATCGCATCGACCGGTTCACCGCGACCGGGCTGCGCCTGGCATCCGGCCGCGAGCTCGACGCCGATGTGGTGGTGACCGCGACCGGGCTGCGACTGCTCGCGCTCGGCGGCCTGCGCCTCACGGTGGACGGACACGAGGTCGCACTGCAGCACACCATGGCCTACAAGGGCATGATGCTCAGCGGAGTGCCGAATTTCGCGTTCACCATCGGCTACACCAACGCGTCCTGGACGCTGAAAGCCGATCTGGTCAGCGAATTCGTCTGCCGACTGCTGCGGCACATGGACGCAGGCGGCTACCGGCAGACCACCCCGTGGCCCGACCCCGCCGTGACACCCACACCGCTGCTGGACTTCCAGGCCGGTTACGTATTGCGCGACATCGACCGATTCCCCAAAGCGGGTTCGCGGGCTCCGTGGCGGCTGGGCATGAGCTACGCCCACGACGTGCTCACCCTCCGCTACGGCCGCATCGATGACGGCACCATCCGCTTCACCCGCGGCGGCACACCCTCCGACGACGACCAGGCGATGGCATCGGCACACGATTCCGGGCAATCCACGGCCTGACATCCGGCCGCGGACTCGGGCCGGACGCGACGAACCGAAAGGAGTAACTAACCTGATTCTCGTGACCCGCGCCGCGCCCGTACCCCGCACCTCCGCCGACAACGGCACGGATTCGGGGTTCCGCCGCCGCCTGCTCGACGCCATGGCCGCCGCCGTGCGCGAACGCGGCTACCAGGACTCGACCGTCGCCGACGTGGTTCGTTATGCCCGCACCTCGCGCCGCACCTTCTACGAGCACTTCACCAGCAAACAGGACTGCTTCATCGCCCTGCTGAGCGAGCACCACAAGGACATGATCCAGCGGATCGATGCCGCGGTCGACCCGCACATGGCTTGGCGCACCCAGGTGCGCCAAGCCATCGAAGCGTGGATACGCACCGCCCAGCAAGAGCCATCCCTCACTCTCAGCTGGATCCGTGTCGTTCCCGCCCTCGGTGACGACACGCGCCAGTTGCAGCGCGAGGTCGGCGAGTCGTTCGTGGCGCTCATCCAGAAGCTCGCCGACACACCCGAATTCGCGGCCGCCGGACTACAGCCGCCGTCCCGCCAAGTGGCGACCATCCTCTTCGGCGGCTTCCGCGAACTCATCGCCACCACCGTGGAAGACGGCGACGACATCGCGGACATCATCGACGTGGCAGTCGAATCCGCGATCGGGCTGATCGGCCCCCACCGCTAGCGCCCGGCCGCGCTCACCGCGCGGCGTCGACGAACGCCCCATCGGTCAGCACCGGCACCACCCCGCTGCTGTCGAGTTCGGTGGCCGCCGCGACATCCTGCGCGAACCCGCCCTCGGCGAGTTCGCGGCCGGAGGCGCAGTCCCGGATCAGCGCCGCCACATCGGCGATCCCGCCGTACGCCACCGCGGCGGCGTGCGCTTCCGGAGACAGCGGCCCGACTGCGCTGCGCGCCAGTGCCGCGGCGACCGCCCCCGCACCGAGCCAGTCCTCCACCGCTGGCCGCAGCCCGTCGCGGCCGGGCCAATGCTCACCTGCCGCGATCACGGCGACCGGCTGGCGCGCGCTTCCCCATCCTCGCCCGGCGATCCAGCGAGCGACCGCGCTCGCGTTGCGCAGGCACGCCGCGACCACCGGCACACCGCTGACGGCCGCGGAGATGGCCGAACCATTGGGCGAGGGCAGCACGAGCCGCTCGGCGACCGGCGCGCACCGCAACGCCGCCGGAGACAGCGACCACGGCTGCCGCTCCGATACCGCCCGCCGCCCCACCGCCAGCTCCGCGCCGTGCCGCGCGGCGAACTCCGCCGCACCGCCGTCCCGCCACGGATAGGGCAGCACTCGCGTCCCGGCTTCGACCGCGACCGACACCGACGTCGTGAACGACAGGACGTCGACCACCACCACACACGCGCTCCCGGGCCCCAGCGCCAGCGCACCGGTCAGCCCCCACTCCAGCCGCACCCCCCACGGCCGCTGCCGCGCCCACTCCGCGATCTCCGCCACGAACTCCCCTCCCGATCGACACTGCCGAGGTCTGCCACGAATGACGCTGTCCCCCGCTGGACCTGGGCGAACGCGTACTCGCCCCACATGAACGGGTCCCCGCCGCCCGGCCCGGCGAACTCGGCGACCGACGCTCGGCTCAGCCCTGCTTGGGCCGGTCGGGCCGGTAGAACCACTCCTCCAAACCGAAATCCTCCCGAATCTTCTTCTGGTCCACGAGGAACTGCTTGGTTCCCGTCAGCAACTGGATGCCCAGCGGCGCGAAGATCTCGTCGGGAATGTAGCTCTCCCGCGCGGTGGCGCGCACCACCGCTTCCGGCGATTTCGACTGGGACACCTCGTAGTTCACGTAATCGTCCCAATGCGCCTTCGCATACCGGTTGGCCTCGGCGATCACCGACTGCCACGCGGCACCGAACTGCGGATGGCTGTCGAGGAAGTCCTGGCTGCTCACCGAGGAACTGGTACCCGCGAGATCGGGATGATTGTCGTGAATCGAGTCGACCTGGTGGAAACCCTTGGCCAGGAACGCGTGGAAGAACGACGACGGGTTCACATCCGGCAGCGCGACCGCCGCGATATCGCCGCCGTTGAGCGGAGCCTCCGCGTCGGTGGCCAGCAGATGCACCAGCTGGGCCTGGATGCCCTCGGCCTTCAACGCACCCTGCAGGTACCGATCGATGTAGGAGCCCGACTGCACGCCGATCTTCTTGCCCGCCAGATCCTTCAGCGTCCGGATCGCCGGATCCTTGGCCACCACGCCCGCGTTGTAATTCACCGCCGCGATGGCCAGCAGCCGCGTCTTCAACCCGCTGCCACGCGCGACCAGAGCGGGCGTGTCACCGTAGGTGGCGACGTCGAGGCGGCCGCCGACCAGCGCCTGGTTCAGGTCGGGACCGTTGGGGAAGCTGTAGACCTCGATGGCGTCCACCCCCAGCGGCTTCAGCGCGGGCAACAGGGCTCCGCGCTGATGGGCGAAGCCGACCGGCCCGGTCAGCACGTTGCCGGTGCCGATGGTGCCGATGCGGAGGGTCTTGATCTCGGCGCGGGTCGCCGAGCCCGCGTCGTCCGACCCGCAGCCGGTGAGAACCAGCAGCAGGGCGGACACGACAGCGGGCACGATCAGCCGGAGTATGCGCATGATTCGCTTTCGTTGTTCAGAGTTCCGACAACCGCGGCGGCGGAGTGCCGTGCGGCAGACGCGGCCCCACCGCGACCAGACTGCCCGGTTGGCGGCCGCGGCCCCAGCCCAGCTCTTTGCGGTAGCGGCCGATGTGCTCGCCGCGCACGGTGTCGTGATCGGCCAGCGGCGTCGACTCGGGGTCGACGTACAGCGCGTCCGTGGGGCAGTAGGCCTCGCACATGAAACAGGTCTGGCAATCGGACTGCCGCGCGATGACCGGGATTCCGCTGTCGGTGCGGTCGAAGACATTCGTGGGGCACACGTCCACGCATTTGTCGCAGCCGATGCAGTCACCAGCGCGCAAGATCTCGATCATCACGCCACCGCCGAAGTGGTCGCCGCCGCGGACGTCGCCGTCCACACCTCGTCCAGCCCGCCGGACAGGATGTGATGGTGCTGCTTCGGGTCCAGATCCGGATGATCGGCGCGTTTGCTCATCCCGCGCGTCTCCGTCCGTGCCAGCGTCGACCGGTACATCAACCGTCCCACGGCGGTGATGGCCGCGGCCTGCCGAGCGCGCACCCGCTCGTCCCCCGTGCCGCCGCCCAAGCCGCGGGTGGCCTGCTCCCACACGTTGTCCAGCCGCTCCAGCGCGGGCCCGACCCGGTCGCCGTGGCGCAGGTAGTTCTTCTCGAACGGGATCAGCTCTTGCTGCGCGGCTTCGACCACGTCCGCCGCCCGGACCGACTCGGCGCTCTGCGGCCGCAACCCGGTGCGCCCGGCACCGCGCAGATCGGCACTGCGCGCCCCACCGGAGCTCAGCGCGAACAACGCCGCGCCGCGGCCCGCCCAACTGCCCGACGACATCGCCCACGCCGAATTGTGGCTGCCGCCACCGGTGAAACCGCCACAGATCCGCTCCCTGGTCGCCGCGTCACCCGCCGCGTACAAGCCCGCGACCGAGGTGGCGCAGTCGTCGTCGACCACATCGATGCCGCCGGTGCCGCGCACGGTGCCCTCGGCGAGCAGATCCACCTCGAACCGGTCGGTGAACGGGTCGATACCGCGCCGATCGAACTGGAGGAAGAAATTGGGCTGCCCCAGCCGCATCTGCGCCTGCACCGCCGCGTCGGCACGATCGAGTTGCGCGAACACCTTCTCCCGCAACAGTGTTCGCGCGATCACCGAACGGCCCTTGGTCGAGCCCGCGCCCTCGAGTACCCGCCCGTCCTCGTGGAAGAACGTCGCGTAACCGTAGTAGGCGGTCTTGGTGATCGTCGACCCCTTCGGCACGATCGCATAAGCGTTGGAGAACTCCATCCCCGAGAATCGGGCGCCCACCTCGGCCGCCATCAGCGCGCCGTCACCGGTGTCGACATTCGTGCCCAGCGCCCGGGACAGGAACGCGCAACCGCCGGTGGCCAGCACCACCGCACCGGCCGCGATGCGATAGTCCCGGTCGGCCTGACGCTGGTAGCCCGCCGCGCCGCGCACCACGCCGTCGTCGTCGACCAGCAACTCCAGCGCGGGCGAATGGTCCAGGATGCGCACCCCGGCACGTTTCACCCACGCCCGCATCCGGCGCATGTACTCCGGGCCCTGCACGCCGGTACGGATCTGCTCACCGGTGGCCGGATCCACAGGGAACGGATACCGTCCCTCCACCGCGAGCCGATTCATGTTCGCGTAGGTCTGATCCAGCACCCGGTCCATCCAATAGTGATCGGCCAGATGCCCACCCAGCGCTTCCCGGCTGGCCTTCGCGTTGGCCCGCGCGGTCGCCTCCGGCGCCACGTACCACACGCCGGTGCCGGACGGGGCGGTGGCGCCGCTGGTCCCGCAGTAGCCCTTGTCCACCAACGTCACCTCGGCGCCGGCCTCGCGGGCATGGATCGCGGCCCAGCAGGCGGCGGGCCCGCCGCCGATCACCAAGACGTCCGTACTGATCTGCAACGGTTCACTCATACGTCTGCTCCTGTCGGTGCCTCGGGATTCACGCCGAGTGCGAGCAGCAACCGGCGCCGGAGTGCGGAGAATTCGGGGTCGACCACCGAACGCGGGCGGGCGACGGTGATGTCGAAGGATTCGGCGATGCGGCCCTCGCGCAGCACGAGCGCACGGTCGGCCAACAGCAGCGCCTCCTCCACGTCGTGGGTCACCAACAGCACCGACTGGCGGTGCAGCGTCCACAGGCGCGCCACCAGAGCCTGCACTTTCAACCGGGTCAGCGCGTCGAGGGCACCGAACGGCTCGTCGAGCAGCAGCAGTTCCGGATTGCGGACCAGCGCCCTGGCCAGCGCCACCCGCTGCGCTTCCCCGCCCGACAAGGTCGCGGGCCACGCATCCGCTTTCGCGACGAGCCCCACTTCCTCCAGCGCCGTCAACGCACGCGCCTTGCCGGCCCGGTCGACGCCGAGAACGACGTTGCGCCACACGGTGATCCACGGAATCAACCGGTGCTCCTGGAACACGATCGCCTTCGATCCCGGCACGTCGAACGACCCACTGAAGCCGCGGTCCAGCCCACCGATGCCGCGCAGCAGCGTGCTCTTACCGGACCCGCTGGCGCCGAGCAGGGCGACGAACTCCCCCGGCGCGATGTCCAAGTCGACCCCGCGCAGTACCGTGCGCCCGCCGAAAGCGCGCACCGCCCCGCGGATACGGACACCGGTCCCGATGGTGGCGGTCATCTACTTCCCCTCGTATCCGGTGCGCCAGGCCAGGAACCGGTGTTCCAGCACGCGCACGAACAGATCGGTGAGCAACCCCAGCACCGCGTAGATCACCAGGACCAAGAAGATCTGATCGGTCCGCAGGAACTCCTTGGCATCGTTCATCAGGAACCCGAGACCGACCGGCGTGGTCTGCATCTCCGCGACCACCAAGGTGAGCCAGCCGACGCCCAGTGCCTGCCGCAAACCGACGAAGATCTGCGGCAACGCACCGGGCAGGATGATCTTGGTGGTCAACTCGAACCGGTTGAGGCCCAGCGACTCCGCCGCCTCTACCAACCGCCGGTCCACACCCCGGATCCCGGCCAGCACGTTCAAATAGATCGGGAAGATCGGCGCGACGATGATCAACGCGATCTTGAACGAATCGCCGATGCCGAACCAGATGATGAACACCGGCACCAGCGCCAGCGTCGGCAACATTCGCAACGCCTGTAGCGGGCCGTTCACCAGATCTTCGGCGACGCGGAACAACCCGGCCGCCACCCCGCACACCAGACCGATGCCGATGCCGATCGCCAACCCGACCGCCACCCGACGCCCGGAGGCGGCCAGATGTTGCCACAGCTCGCCCGACCTGATCAGCTCCCACCCGGCCTCGAGCACCTCCGTCGGCGCCGGAGTGGTCGTGCCGAGCCAGGATCGGGCGCCCAGCTGCCAGACGATCACCGCCAAAATCAGCCCGGAAGACGCTCTGGCCAGGCCGATCAGCTTCCGGATGAACGGGGCCGGGCTTTCGACGACCGCCTCGGCCGGGGCGGAAGGCGGCGCGGATGTGGTCGGATCCAACTGCAATGTCATCTGACGCGGTCCTCACACGAGAAGTACTGTCCGGAACAGTAAGGTGCGCAGACGGTTCACAGAATGATTGCGATCAGCGCGATCCTGAACCCGCGCGCGGGTCCTCCCACTCCTGCCGCACCACCCCCGTCAGGCACGATGCGGGCATGGACGGGCGAAATCCGCACGGGGCAAGCGCTTTGCTCGGCCGCTGAGGGGCGCACCTTTCTCGGCACACCCGGCCCACCGGAGCGGATCGCGAGGTGATCCCGGCTCAAGTGGCCCTACCCGAACCGAGCAACGCTCACCCTACGGCGGGGAGATCGTCCAGCGCGCCGATGAGGGGAGTCAGTCGCTCTAGTTCTTCCCGATGTGTGGCGCTGAGCAAGGCCAACGTTTCCTTGCCTGCCTCGGTCAGCGTGAGGTGTACGACGCGACGGTCGGTGCCCTGCCCTCGTTTCCGAGTGACGAGGCCGAGTTGCTCGGTGCGATCGATCAGCTGCACCACGCTGTGGTGGCGGGCGGACAGGTAACCGGCGACCTCCCCGATGCTCGGCCCGCCGGGGTGGGAGTGCCCTCGGATCGCCAGCAGGAGTTGGTGCTGGGTGTCGGTGAGTCCCACTTCGGCCGCCCCACGCTCACTCCAGCGCAGCAGCTGGCGCAGCACGGTACGAAACGCCAGCAGCCGCGTGTATTCCTGGTCGGTGAGGTGGCCCGATGAGGACATCGACCCTTCCATCATGGAGTGATATTATCACAGGATGATATAAGTGAGCGGCGATCAGGACGGGTCGCGTTCCTGAACCGATCGTGAGCCGCCCGGCTCGGGAGAGCTTCGATACGCCACTACGTCCGAAGGGTGGTGGAAACATGAGTAGTGAAACCATGATGAGCCGGCATCCCGACATCGTGGAATTGCGGGAGAAGTACGAGCGCGCCTCCGAGGCACCCGACGCCCAAGCGGTCACCGGCCTGATGTTCCTGACCGGGCTCTACCTCGCGATTTCCCCCTGGGTCGTCGGGTTCAACGGACTCTCCACATTGACCGTCAACAACCTCGTCGTCGGCATCGCTCTGGCCATGCTCGCACTCGGGTTCGCCTCGGTGTACGGCCGGACGCACGGCATCGTCTGGGCCGCTCCCCTGATCGGCCTCTGGACGATCGTCGCCCCCTGGATCGTCAGCGGCAACGTCGATACCACCTCGACGATCTGGAACAACGTCGTCACCGGCGCCGTCGCCGTGCTGCTCGGCCTGGCCTCGATGTTCCTCGGAATGCGCAGGACCGGGGGACTCACCGGCCCAGCACCTCGAGCGGAAGCGACGCGAACCCAGCGGCCGTCCGGGCTCGGGCCGGAGACCTCCACACGGTGAAAACGCAGTTCCCCGAGCGCTCTGCCGAGTGAGCGAATCGACGCTACGCGCGTCCAGCTGATTCGGCCCTGGCCGGCACGCGTGTCCGGTCCAGGCCCTCTTTCGCGGTGCGGCCGCTCGGGCGGACGAAGGGATCCGATTCTTCGCCCGGCACCTGAAGTGAGGCGGAGCCGTCAGGCCGGCAGCAGACGATAGGAGCTGTCGGCCGGTATCCCGCACATCGACGACAGGTCCCGACCCTCATCGATGGTGGTGACCAGCAGAGTCACAACCGCACCGAGCGCGGCGGTACCGCCGCGCTCGGGGGCGGCGCACCTCAGAATCGTGTGGTGAAGGTCCCGCCGGATCCGCTGCCGCACAGGGCTGGGGATTCGTTGCCCCACAAGGCTATCCATTCGATCGTCGCTGTACTCATCCAATGATGGCTGCTGTGTCGGACGCAAGCCGTCTGCTGAGCGACCGCGTCGGCCTGTGCCCTGTGTCACAGTCCCAATTCACTGTGACGTATTGACCATCGACGGTCCGTCCAGCATGGTGTCGATAGGTTAACAAGCGCTCAGTTACTTGCTGGAAGGTTCACAGTCATGCCCGAAGCCGTCATCGTCTCTGTCGCCCGCTCGCCGATCGGTCGCGCAGGCAAGGGCTCGTTGCGGGATCTCCGGCCCGACGACTTGGGGGCGCAGATCGTCCGGGCCGCGCTGGCGAAGGTGCCGGCCCTCAGTCCGAACGGCATCGACGACTTGATGCTCGGGTGTGGCCAGCCCGCCGGTGAGTCGGGCTTCAACCTCGCTCGAGTCGTGGCGATTCTGGCGGGCCTGGATCGGGTGCCCGGCACAACGGTCAACCGGTACTGCTCGTCCAGTTTGCAGACGACCCGCATGGCGCTACACGCCATCCGGGCCGGCGAGGGAGACGTCTTCATCTCCGCCGGCGTGGAGACCGTGAGCCGCTACGTCACGGGCAGTGCCGACGGCCTGCCCGGCACCGAGAACCCCGTATTCGCCGACGCGGTGCGCCGTACGGCGAAATTCGCTGCGGGCGGCGAGGCCTGGACCGACCCGCGCACCGAGGATCTACTGCCGGACGTCTATATCGCGATGGGGCAGACCGCGGAGAACGTGGCGCAACTGTGCGGTGTGAGCCGTGCCGAACAGGACGCTTTCGGTGTCCGCAGCCAGAACCTCGCCGAGGCCGCCCTCGCCAACGGATTCTGGGAGCGCGACATCACCGCGATCACCCTGCCCGACGGCAGTGTCGTCTCGCACGATGATGGCCCGCGGCCTGGAGTCACCCTGGAGAAGGTCGCCGAACTGAAGCCGGTGTTCCGGCCAGACGGGACGGTGACGGCCGCAAACTGCTGCCCGCTCAACGACGGCGCCGCCGCGGTCGTCATCATGTCGGACACCAAGGCCGCCGAACTCGGCCTGACGCCACTGGCTCGGATCGTCGCGACCGGAGTCAGCGCGCTGTCGCCGGAGATCATGGGCTTGGGGCCGGTGGAGGCGTCGAAGCAGGCGCTGGCCCGGGCCGGGATGACCATCGATGACATCGACCTGGTCGAAATCAACGAAGCCTTCGCCGCCCAGGTCATCCCCTCGGCGCGGGAGCTGGGCGTCGACTTCGACAAGCTCAACATCAACGGCGGCTCGATCGCGGTGGGTCACCCATTCGGCATGACCGGCGCCCGCATCACCAGCACCCTGATCAACTCCCTGCAGTTCCACGACAAGCAGATCGGTTTGGAAACGATGTGCGTCGGCGGCGGTCAGGGCATGGCGATGGTGCTGGAGCGCCTGTCGTAACCGCTGACTCCGCGAAAGGGATTCAATGATGAACAGATTCGAAGGCAAGACAGCGATAGTCACCGGTGCGAGCCGGGGCATCGGGCTCGGCATCGCGCAGCGTTTGGTGGACGAGGGGGCGCGAGTCGTGATCACCGCCCGCAAACAGGACGCGCTCGACGAAGCGGTGGAAGCACTGGGCGGGCCGGACCGCGCGCTGGCCGTCGCGGGCCGTGCCGATGACGTCGAGCACCAGGCGGAGACCGTCGCTCGCGCGATCGACACGTTCGGTAGCGCCGACCTCCTCGTCAACAACACCGGCATCAACCCGGCGTTCGGGCCGATGGTCGATCTGCCGTTGGACGTGGCCCGCAAGATAGTCGAGGTCAACTGCCTGGCCGCGCTGTCGTGGGTGCAGCAGGCGTATCGGGCCTGGATGAAGGACTTCGGCGGCGCGATCGTGAACGTGTCGTCGGTCGCCGGTCTCAAGCCGGCGCCGGGCATCGGCTTCTACGGTTCGAGCAAGGCGATGCTCACGCACATCACTCAGGAACTCGCGGTCGAACTCGGCCCGAACCTACGGGTCAACGCCGTCGCCCCTGCGGTGGTGAAGACGAAGTTCGCCACTGCTCTCTACGACGGCAGGGAGGACGAGGTCGCCGCGGCGTACCCGCTGAAGCGGCTCGGCGTGCCCGAGGACATCGGCAGTGTGGTGGCGTTTCTGCTCTCCGACGACGCGAGCTGGCTGACGGGGCAATTGCTGGTCGTGGACGGCGGCGTCACGCTGACAGGCGGAATCTGACATGGCGCGGATGAAAGCGTGGCGAGTCCATGAGCTGGGCGAACCGGGCACGGTGCTGCGGCTGGAGGAGGTGGAAGTTCCCGAGCCCGGCCCGAGCCAGGTCGTCGTGCGGGTCCGCGGCGCCGCGGCGAACTTTCCCGATGTACTGATGTGCCGCGGCCTCTATCAGGTCCGGCCGCCGCTGCCGTTCACGCCCGGCGTCGAGTTGTGTGGCGAAGTGGTGGCGGTCGGCGCCGAGGTGGCCGGGATCGCTGCCGGTGACCGGGTGCTCGGAGGCGCGGCGCTGCCGCACGGTGGTTTCGCGGAATTCGCCGTGCTGGAAGCCGCCCAGACCTTCCCAGCGCCGCCGTCGCTGGATGACGCGGAGGCGGCCTCGCTCTTCATCGGCTACCAGACCGGCTGGTTCGGGTTGCATCGGCGCGCCGGATTGACCGCGGGCGAGACCCTCCTGGTGCATGCCGCGGCAGGTGGCGTGGGCAGCGCCGCGATCCAGCTCGGCAAGGCCGCGGGCGCCCGGGTGATCGGAGTTGTCGGTGGCGCCGACAAAGCCTCCTACGCCGAGGATCTGGGCGCCGACGTGGTCATCGATCGGCATCAGCTGGACTTCGTCGACGTTGTGAAGGACGTAACCGGCGGTCGTGGCGCCGACGTGATCTACGACCCGGTCGGCGGCGAGGTGTACCAACGGTCCACGAAATGCGTCGCCTTCGAGGGCCGCATCGTGGTCGTCGGATTCGCCGGCGGCGAGATCCAAGCACCGGCATTGAATCATGCGCTGGTCAAGAACTATTCGATCCTCGGCCTGCACTGGGGTTTGTACAACACCCAGGACCCGGGCGCCGTCGCCGAATGCCATCGCGCGCTGACCGCACTTGCCGCCGACGGCGCGATCCGTCCTCTGGTCGGCGCGCGGCTGGGACTGGCGGAGGTCGCCGACGCCGTGCAGCGACTCGCGGACGGCAAGACCGTCGGTCGCGTGGTCTACACCCCCTGAACTCAGCATTTCCCCCGCAATCACATCTTCGAGGAGTATTCATGACCGATCCGACACAGCGGACCGCCATCGTCACCGGCGCGGCTCGCGGAATCGGCGCCGCTGTCGCCCGGCGGCTGGCCGCCGACGGTATGGCAGTAGCCGTGCTCGACTTGGACGAGGCCGCCTGCAAGACGGTCGTCGACGACATCGAGGCAGCCGGTGGACGCGCGCTCGCGGTCGGTGTCGATGTTTCCGACGAGGCCGCGGTTACCCAGGCGGTCGATCGCGTGGCCGCCGCGCTCGGCGCACCGACGGTGCTGGTCAACAACGCCGGGATCCTGCGTGACAATCTGCTGTTCAAGATGAGTGCCGACGACTGGGATGCCGTCATGAACGTGCACCTGCGCGGTTCGTTCCTGCTGGCCCGGGCAGCGCAGGCGCACATGATCGAGCAGAAGTGGGGTCGCATCGTCAACCTGTCCAGCACCTCGGCGCTCGGCAACCGTGGCCAGGCCAACTACGCGGCCGCCAAGGCCGGGCTGCAGGGATTCACCAAGACGCTCGCACTCGAACTCGGCAAGTTCGGCGTCACCGCGAACGCGGTCGCCCCGGGTTTCATCGAGACGGAGATGACCGCGGCCACGGCCGCCCGGATGAACATCTCCTTCGAGGAGCTCAAGGCGGCGATGGCCGCCCAGATTCCGGTTGCCCGTACCGGCACTCCCGCTGACATCGCGCACACCGTGTCGTTCCTGGTGAGCGAGGGGGCCGGCTTCGTGTCCGGCCAGGTGATCTACGTGGCCGGCGGCCCACGGAACTGAACGGAGGAAGGAGAGCTGTGCAGATATTCCAGGGCCTGTCCGAGCTGGAGGCCGCGGTCGGCGCCCACCTCGGATACAGCGATTGGCACACGGTGACCCAGGAACAGATCGATCGCTTCGCCGAAGCTACCGGGGATCACCAATGGATCCATGTGGATCCCGCGAAAGCCGCCGCCGGACCGTTCGGCACCACCGTCGCACACGGGTTTCTCACCCTCTCGATGGTGCCGATGCTGGCCGGTCAGGTATACGCCGTGCGGGGCCTGTCCATGGGTGTCAACTACGGCACCAACAAGGTCCGATTCCCCACTCCGGTCCCAGCCGGATCCCGGGTCCGAGCCGGTGTCGAACTGGTCTCGCTCGTGCCGGGCACGATCGGGTCGCAAGCAGTGCTCCGAGTGACCGTGGAACTCGACGGCTCGGACAAGCCCGCGTGTGTGGCCGAGACGGTCGCGGTGCTGGTGCCGTGACGGCCGATCAGAAGGATGACAGATGACTCGACCCGACGCGGTCCGCGACGATCTGCGGCGCGGGGTGGAAGCCGTACTCGAAAAGCACGATCCGGCCACCACCGATGCCGTGACCTTTCACCGCGCCAGGTTCGACGCGGGCCTGGCCTGGGTTCACTTTCCGATCGGGCTCGGTGGCCGGGCCGTCGACCGGGAACTGCAACCGTTCGTCGACGCCCTGTTCGAGCAGGCCGGATCTCCGGACAACAACGCGGCGATCAACGGTATCGGTCTGGGTATGGCCGCGCCGACGATCCTCGCCCACGGCACGACGGAACAACGGCAGCGCTTCCTGCGTCCGCTGTGGAGCGGGGAGGAGATCTGGTGCCAGCTGTTCAGTGAACCGGGGGCAGGCTCGGACCTGGCCGCGATCGCCACCAGAGCAGTGCGTGACGGCGGTGACTGGGTCGTCAACGGGCAGAAAGTGTGGACTTCGGTCGCGCATAAAGCGCAATTGGCGATCCTCGTGGCACGCACCGATCCCAGCCGGCCCAAGCATGCGGGGCTGACCTACTTCATCTGCGATATGACCGCACCCGGAGTCGAGGTGCGGCCGCTGCGGCAGATCACCGGCGAAGCGGAATTCAACGAAGTCTTCCTGACCGACGTTCGGATCCCCGACACGCACCGCCTCGGCAAGGAAGGAGAAGGCTGGCGAGTCGCAACCACCACTTTGAACAACGAGCGCGTCTCGATCGGGGGGCGCGCGCTCCCCCGCGAGAGCGGAGTGCTGCGCGCCGCCGCCGGCCTCTGGCGCGAATTCCCGGAAAAGCGCACCCCCGAATTGCACCACCGGCTGTTGCGATTGTGGGTGGATGCCGAGGTCTCCCGGCTGGCGGCGACCCGGCTGCGTCAGCAGGTGGCCGGCGGCCAGCCCGGGCCGGAAACCTCCGCCGTCAAGCTGTCGTTCGCCCGAGTCAACCAGCAGGTTGCCGGATTGGAGGTCGAACTGCACGGCGAGGACGGCCTGCGATACGACGATTGGACGATGGTGCGCCCCGACCGGGTCGATTTCGCCGGTCGTGGCGCCGGTTACCGCTTCCTGCGGGCCAAAGGCAATTCGATCGAGGGCGGAACCTCCGAAATCCTGCGCAACATCATCGCCGAACGGGTCCTCGGGCTGCCGGGTGAACCCCGTGCGGACAAGGACATCGCCTGGAAGGACCTGAGCCGATGAGCGACATCCTGCTGCTCGATACCGATGTCGAGACCTCCTTGCGCAGCGCGGTGCGTGACCTGCTCACCACCCGATGCGACCCGTCCGCGGTCGCGCGGGCCTACGACGGCGATCGGACACTGACCCGGACGCTGTGGACATCGATCACCGACGACCTCGGGCTCGCTGGTCTCCTCATCCCCGAGGACCGCGGCGGAGCGGGCGGTACGGCCCGTGACGCCGCCGTCGTCCTCGAGGAGTTCGGACGGTTCGTCGCACCGGTCCCATTTCTGACCAGCAGCGTCGTTGCCGCGACCGTCCTGCTCGCGGGCGACTCCACGCTGGTCGGTCGACTCGGCGACGGTAGTTGCAGCGCAGCGCTGCTGACGCCGTTCTCCACCGCGCTCGCGACGCACATCCCGACCTTGACGGCTGATGCGCAGGGCCGGCTGTCCGGACTGGTTACCAGCGTCGCCGGCGCGCTCGACACCGATGTGCTGCTGGCCGCCGTCGAGACGGCCGACGGCACGGAGGTGCACGCGTTGACGGCCGCCGCGGCGCAGATCAAGCCGGTGGTCTCCCTGGATATGACCCGCCCGCTGGCTGACGTCGCTGTCGACTCCGTGCCGGGCCGGGTCGTCGTCGCCGCCGAATCCGGTTGGGCAGCTATCCAATCCGGCTTGACACTCGGCGCCGCACTCCTCGCGTCCGAGCAAGCCGGAATCGCCGCCTGGTGCCTGGAGACAACCGTCGAGTATCTGAAGCTGCGACGCCAATTCGGCCGGGTGGTCGGCGGATTCCAGGCGATCAAGCACCGCCTCGCCGACCTGTACGTCGAGGTCGAGTCGGCCTCGGCCGCCGCGCGGTATGCGGCGGGAACATACGCGGCCGACGACCCCGACAGCGTGATCGCCACCGCCGTCGCGGCGTCCTATTGCAGCGATATCGCGGTGCGGGCCGCCGAGGAGGCCATCCAATTGCACGGCGGGATCGGCATGACCTGGGAGCACCCGGCACACCTGTACCTCAAACGCGCGAAGGCCGACCAGATAGGACTGGGAAGTCCCGGCCACCATCGGAGATTGCTGGCAGACCTCGTCGGGCTGCCCGCGTGAGAAAGCTGAATGCACTGAACATGCTGCTCACAGGTGCCGATACCGGCAAACTCGTGCTCGTTGTGTAGAGCCATACTGTCCAGGTGACCGATACAGAGGACCTATCGCGCGCGGACCAGACCCGAGCGCGGCTGCTCGACGCCGCGGTGGTGGCCTTCGCTGAACGCGGCTTCCACGGGTCGACCACCCGCGACATCACATCGATCGCCGGGGTGAGCACGGGGACGATCTACGTGTATCACCGTTCCAAGGAAGAGTTGCTCCACCAGATCTCACGCGCCGGTCACCTGGAGACCCTGGAGCGCGTCCGCACTGCCATCGCTTCGGCACAAGACCCCGCCGAGCAACTGATCGCCGTGATGCGGGAGTTCACGATCCATCACGCCCGCTCCCACACCGTCGCCCGAATCATCAATTATGAGCTCGCCGCACTGAGCCCAGAACATCAACAGGAGATCAAGGCAATCCGGCGTGCGATCGAGGGCGAGGTCCGGTGCTTGATCGAGCGCGGGGCGGCCGCGGGGGTGTTCGAGAACTCGAATACCCATATGGCCGCGGCCGCACTGCTTTCGCTGGGAATAGATATCGCGCGCTGGTACCACGAGGGTGGCTCCTGGTCACCGGAGGACATCGGCGACTATTACGCGGACCTCGCGCTGCGGATCGTGGGCGGTCGAAGGTCGAGCCCCCCGGAGTCCGCTCGATCGTGAAGCGGTCAGGATGATCATGCGGAGCGACGCCGCGGAACTGCTCGCGAGGATCGCGGGAGAACTGAGCCGACATGCGCTCGGCTTGTCCGAACGTTTGACGGAGCAGATGCTCCACATCGAGCCGGAGCTGCGCGGCGACAGCCGCGTGGAGTCACTACTGCGGGCCAGCGTCACCGGCAACGTCGTGATCGCGTTGCATATCTACGAGCTGGGGCTCGACATCGACGAACTCGAAGCTCCCACGGAGGCATTGGAATACGCCCGGCGCATGGCCCAGCGCGGCACTTCGATCGCCGCCCTGCTGCGGGCCTACCGCATCGGGCAGCGACTGTTCAACGACCACATGCTCGGCGAGCTCACCGCGGCGACCAACGACGTCGCCCTGATCACCTCCGCAGTGGCCGAGATGACCGACCGCTCGTTCGCCTATATCGATCGGGTCTCCCAACAAGTCGTGACCGCCTACCAGGACGAGCGGGACCGGTGGCTACAGAACCAGATGGCCGTCCGTACCGCGAGGGTGCGCTCGATCCTGTCCGGACAGCGCGTCGACCCGGATGACAGCGAGCGCACACTGGGATATCGGCTCGACCGAACCCACCTCGGCATGGTCATTTGGTCCGACGCGGGCGCCGACCAACTGCGCGCGGCCAAACAAGTGGCGACGGCCATCGCCGATCAGTTGTCCTGCCAAGGACCACCGCTGCTGATCCCGGCCGACGAATCAACCCTGTGGGCGTGGCTCCCACAACCGGAACTGGATGTCGATCCCGCCGCGGTGCGCACTCCGGAGCAGACATGGGCAGCGGTGGGCAGACCTGCCACCGGACTGGAAGGCTTCCGACTGACCCATCGCCAGGCGGCACAAGCGCAGGTCGTCGCGATGTCCGCACCGGCACCGCAGCGCGCGTCGATGTCTTGTTCGGCTCAGCTCGGCCCGATCGCGCTGATGTGCTCGGACCTGACCGCCACCCGGGCATGGATCAGCGAAATTCTCGGGTCGCTTGCGCGTGATGACGATGCCACGGCGCAACTCCGCGAGACCGCGCGTGTCTTCCTGGAGACGAACGGCAGCTTCCAGACAACGGCAGAGCGGCTGGTGCTGCACCGCAACACCGTCCAGTACCGGATCCGTAAGGCGGAGGCGGTACTGGGACATTCGCTTCGGGAGCGACGACTGGAGGTCGAGGTCGCCCTGCTGGCCTGCCGATGGCTGGGGTCGACCGTGCTGCAGCCCGTGGGGTGACCGAGACATCCGTCGTGCGCGGCGCACGATCCCTCCCGCTATCTTCATGCGCTCACAATATGGTCCAGGTCACATCACCTTCCTAACGTGGCGTTCACGCAAGTGAGCTGCCGAGTTAGCAAGGAGATCGACATGCACTTCGCTGCCCTGCCCGATATACGTGCCGGAGGCTTCCCCACCAACCCGTGTCTTGCCGACGACAATTCGGGAAGTATCACCAACGCCGAGTTCCTCGACTTCGTGCGGAAGTACGCCGATCGGTTGTCGGAGGCGGGGATCGGTGTCGGCGATGTCGTGGCCGTGATGTTGCCGAACCGGCTCGAATTGATCGTGACATTGTTCGCGGCTTGGCGGCTGGGCGCCGCGGCGACGCCGATCGACCCGTCGTCGACCGCGGCCGAGTCCGACTATCAGCTGGCCGATTCCCGCGCGCGCGTCCTTGTCTGCGCTGACGAACGCGAGGCCGGCCAGGCCGATCAACCGCAGCGAATCGCGCTGGCGGAGCTGAATCGGCACGAAGGCCGCGGCGGCGCCGCGGAAGCGACCGAGTTCTCCAACGACGCGCTCGCGTTGATCATCTACACCAGCGGCACCACCGGACGTCCCAAGGGCGTCGAGTTGACGCACGCGAACATCATGGTGATGGCCGAGACGATGGTCGCGGGTATGCGGTTGACCGCCGAGGACCACAGTCTGCTGATCCTGCCGCTGTTCCACGTCAACGGCATCGTGGTCAGCGTGCTGTCGCCGCTGCTCGCCGGCGGCCGGGCCACAGTCGCGGGCCGGTTCTCGCCGCGGACCTTTTTCGACAGGGTCGAGGCGGCGCGGCCGACCTATTTCTCCGCGGTACCCGCCATCTACGCCATGCTGTCGGCGCTGCCGGCGGAGATCCGGCCCGACACCTCCTCGGTCCGGTTCGCGCTCTGCGGTGCGGCTCCGATGCCGGTCGAACTGCTCACCCGATTCGAGGAGCGCTACGCGATCCCGATCTACGAAGGCTATGGCCTGTCGGAGGGGACGTGCGCGAGCACGGGCAATCCACTCGACGGTGTCCGCAAACCCGGCACCGTCGGTCTCGCGCTGCCGGGCCAAGAGATCGCCATCGTCGACAGCGACGGCAATTTCCTCAGCGCCGGATCGGTGGGCGAGGTCGTGGTCAAAGGCCCGACCGTGATGCGGGGATATCTGGGCCGGCCGGAGGAAACGGCCAAGGTGATCGTCGATGGCTGGCTGCACACCGGAGACATCGGTCGCATGGACGCCGACGGCTACCTCACCCTGGTCGACCGCATCAAGGACATGATCATCCGCGGCGGAGAGAACATCTATCCCAAGGAGATCGAGTCCGCGATCTACACCCACCCACAGGTGCTCGAGGCCGCCGTGATCGGTCGACCGCACCCGGTCTACGGCGAAGTGCCCATCGCCTTCGTGTCCTATCGCGACGGTGCCGCGGTCGAGCCGGAACAGATTCTCGAGCTACTGCGGAAGTCTTTGGCCGCCTACAAGCTTCCCGAGCTGATCGTGACCGTAGACGAGATCCCGAAGAACCCCGTCGGGAAGATCGACAAGCGGATTCTGCGCCGCCGCTCGGTCGATGCCACCCTCTGACCCCCTCCTCTCCCTCTCGAAAGACACCTGCCATGGGATTCACGAAACCCGATCTTCCGGACATCGACTACGCCGAATGGAAGACCCGCCCGCGCGGTGAACGGCTGCGCACCGTCGCCGAGCACTGGGTCGAGCACGGCTTCGGCACGCCTCTTGCCGTCTACCTGCTCTACCTCGTCAAATGCGCCTTGTACGTCCTCGGCGCGGCCGCGGTGATCTCCCTGACCCCCGGGCTCGGGGCGCTCACCGACATCAGCTCGTGGTGGACCGAACCGATCGTCTACCAGAAACTCGTCGTCTGGACTCTGCTGTTCGAAATACTCGGGCTCGGATGCGGGTTCGGACCGCTCACCATGCGGTTCCTGCCGCCGCTCGGCGGGCTGCTGTACTTCCTGCGCCCCGGCACCCTGCGGCTGCCGCCATGGCCGGGCAAGGTGCCGTTCACCCGTGGTGACGAGCGCGGGCTCATCGATGTCGCCTTGTACGCGGTCGTCCTCGGATCCGGAATCCAGGCGTTGCTCGCCTCCGGCCGCGGCGTTCCGCCGGTGGACGGCGGCCATGTAGGCCTGCTCGATCCCATGGTCGTCGTCGCTCTGGTCATCGCCCTCTGCGTGCTCGGGCTGCGAGACAAGACGGTGTTTCTGGCCGCACGCCCCGAGCACTACCTGTTGATGCTGCTGATGTTCTTCGTCCCCTTCGCCGACATGGTGATCGGATTCAAGCTGGTCATGCTGGCGCTGTGGTGGGGTGCGGCCACGTCCAAGCTCAACCATCACTTCGGGCACGTGGTCGCCGTCATGATGAGCAACAGCCCCGTCATGCGACTCGGATGGCTCGAGCGCAAGATGTACCGCAACCCACCGCAGGACCTGCGGCCGTCACGTATCCCGGCTCTGCTGGCTCACGGCGGCACCGTCGTGGAATACCTGGTTCCCGCCTACCTCGTGTTCCTCGGCCACGGCGGCCCACTGACCTGGGCGGCGATCATCTTCATGGCCGTTTTCCACCTGCACATCATCTCCACCGTCCCGATGGGCGTGCCGCTGGAATGGAACATCTTCTTCATCTTCAGCCTGTTCTACCTGTTCGGACACTACGGCTACATCCACGTCCAGCAGCTTCGATCACCGCTGGTGCTCGCGATGATCCTCTTCTCCGCACTTGTCGCGGTCGTGGGACATATTCGGCCGCAATGGGTTTCCTTCCTGACATCGATGCGCTACTACGCAGGCAACTGGGCCACAAGCGCCTGGTGTTTCCGCGGGGACGCCGAGCTGAAACTCGAGCAGCACGTCACCATGAGCGCCGCGCTGCCGGTCACCCAGCTGACCAAGCTGTACGGCCCCGAGACCGCCGACATCCTCATCCAGACCGGGCTCGGCTGGCGATCGATGCACACCCACGGCCGGGCACTCAACGGCCTCATCGCACGCGCCGTCGACAACCCGGAGGACTACGCCGTCCGCGACGGAGAGATTGTCGCAGGCCCGCTGCTGGGCTGGAACTTCGGTGAAGGGCACTTGCACAACGAACAGCTGCTGACAGCGCTGCAGCGGCGCTGCCAGTTCGAGGAGGGCGAGCTTCGCGTCGTCGTCCTCGAATCTCAGCCCATCCACCGGCAACGCCAGGCATACCGCATCATCGATGCCAGAACCGGAGTCATCGAGGAGGGCTACGTACTGGTCGAGGACATGCTTGCCCGCCAGCCATGGCCGGAGCCGGACGATCTGTTCCCGGTTCATCCTCTCCACCACGACGACACCCAGGATCTGCCCTCGGCGCGTGCGCGATGACCACGGCGATCGTGGTCGGCTCCGGCCCGAACGGACTGGCTGCCGCCGTGACGCTGGCCCGGCACGGGGTCGACGTCACCGTGCTGGAAGGTGCCGCCACCATCGGCGGCGGCACCCGCTCCGGCGAACTGACCCTCCCCGGTCTGCTGCACGACCACTGCGCCATGGCCCACCCCATGGCCGTCGGCTCACCGTTCTTCGCCGGAATCGACATGGCCCGCTACGGATTGAAATGGGCATGGCCGGAAATCGACTGCGTTCACCCGCTCGACGACGGAACAGCGGCAGTGCTGTATCAATCCGTCGAGGAGACCGCGGCGGGCCTCGGGCCGGACGGGCCGATCTGGCGCCGCCTGTTCGCCGGCCCCGCCGCTGGATACGAACTGCTGGCGAAGGACGTCATGCAACCGCTCCTACGGATACCGTCACATCCGCTGCGGCTGGCCCGATTCGGCATCCCGACCCTGATCCCCGCCGCCGCACTCGGACGGCTGTTCCGGACCGAGCGGGGACGGGCGTTGTTCGCCGGGAACATGGCGCACGGCTGGCAACCACAGCACCGGATCCTGTCCGCGGCGATCGGTCTCGGCATCACCACCGCGGGCCATCGCTACGGGTGGCCCGTTGCGGTGGGCGGCTCACGCGCCATCACCGAAGCCATGGCGGCGGCGCTGAGAGATCTGGGCGGAAAGATCGAGACCGGGTTCTGGGTCGAGTCGCTGGACCGACTGCCGCCGGCCGACCTCGTGATGTTCGATCTTGCCCCGGCCGCTATCGCCGACATCGCCGGTGACCGGCTGCCGTCACGGGTCGCCCGGGCGTACCGACGCTTCCGGCACGGGCCCGCCGCATACAAGATAAGCCTCGCCATAGCGGGCGGCATTCCCTGGACCAGCCCGCACGCCAGGAAGTCGGGAAGCCTGCACATCTGCGGCAGCGCAGCTGACGTGGTCCGCGCCGAACGCGCTGTGCATCGAGGTCGGCTTTCCGACCGACCGTTCATCATCGTCGGACAGCAGTACCTCGCCGACCCAACACGCTCACAAGGAAACATGCACCCGGTCGACATGTATGCCCATGTGCCACAAGGGTATTCGGAGGACATCACCGAAGTAATGCTCGACGCGGTCGAGCGGTTCGCACCGGGGTTCCGAGACCGCATCCTCGCCACCACCGTCGTAGGCCCCATCGACATGCAGGCCTACAATCCCAACTATGTGGCCGGAGACATCCTGACCGGCGACAAGAGCATCCGCCAGCTGGTCTTCGGCGGACCACGCATCACCAGGCGCCCCTATCATGTGGCGAACCGGATGTTCATCTGCTCGGCCGCCGTCCCGCCAGGGCCGGGAGCGCACGGGATGAGCGGATACAACGCCGCGGTCGCGGCCCTGCGAGAATTCGCCGCCCCACCGAGGCATCGATCCGCAGTGCCACGCGGCGGGAACGGCCCGAACTCCCCCGAACATTGATCGCAGCGCGCGTCGCGTCGACCTGGGCGGCTACTGGGACAAGCAAGGCCCCGACCTGCTCGACCACCGCGATCCCCTGTCGGTCCAGACCCCTGCACCGGTCAACGCGACGCCCACCGAGCAAGCGCACCGAGCTCAGACCCGCCGCATCACCGACACGACCTTGCCGAGCACCACCGCTTCGTCACCGTCGATCACCTCGTAGGCCGGATTGCGCGGCTCGAGATACACATGACCGCTACGCCGCCGGTACACCTTCACCGTCGCTTCTCCGTCGATCATCGCCGCCACGATCTCACCGGAATGCGCCTCGTGCTGCTGTCGCACCACCACGATGTCGCCGTCACAGATCGCCGCGTCGATCATCGAATCACCACGCACCCGCAACCCGAACACCGTGCCACGGCCGACCAACTCGCGCGGCAACGTCATCGTGTCGTCGGCATGCTCCTCGGCCAGGATCGGAGCACCCGCCGCGATATCGCCGACCACCGGCACCGCCACCGAATCCTCCGCCGTCTCCCGCCGCACCGGAGCCCGCAGGAACATCCGCACGTCGATCGGACGCGACACCGTCCGGCCGCGGCGCAGAAAACCACGCTCCTCCAAGCTCTTCAGATGCTTGGACACCGACGACGCCGACCGCAGACCCACCGCGTCACCGATCTCGCGCGTATTCGGCGGATACCCGTACCGCAGAACCCAGTCCCGAATCGTGGCGAGAATCCGCTGCTGGCGCGGCGGCAACGTCGAGGTGTCGAGGTGCTCGAACGCGTCGAGCGGGTCATATCCGGTCACCCGGGGAATGGTAGAGGCACGGGCCGACACTACGGACCGGCCACCACACCGGGCACGCCGAACAACTCCTGATCGGGTTCGGGAACCCAGCAGGCGGCGGCGGTATCCCGGTTGTAGCTCTCCGCGACATGCTCGATCAAATGCCGCAATCCCGGATGCCGGTCACCCGCCGACCACAGCAGCGCCAGCGGATAGGCCGGAGTGGGATCCACGATCATCAGCCGCCGCACGTTCGGATGCCACGGCGTCTGCCCGCCGTCACCGGCGAAGGTCGCCAACGACGACGAATCCGCGATACGTTCGACGATTCCCGCCATATTCTCCAGCGGACCCCCGGTATCGATCGGAATCCCGCTGAACGCGCTGAGTTCTCGATAGAAATCGGCCCACTCCGACGGCACGGCCGCACCGGGTACCCACACCGGATGCCCCGCGACCTCCCGCAACCCGATCGTCGACCGGCCCGCGAACGGATGGTCCTTACCCACGAGCAGATACAGCGGCTCCAGATACGCCGGAGCCGCGACGATGTCACCGGGCAACGCCACCGGGCCGCCGTGCGCGCGGGCCAAGGCCACGTCGACCAGACCGCTGCGCAGCGCCTCCCGCGACGTCGTGATCATGTTCGACATGACGATCTCGGTCTCACAGCGCGGATGACGCGCGAGATAGAACTCCATCAACTCCGTCGCGGCCATACGCTTACCCAGAACCGCCACCCGCAACGGCCGCACCCGCTCGCGCACGGACCGCACCGCCGCCTCGGCGCCCACGAGCAGTGAACGCGCATGCGGCAACAGCCGAAGACCCGCTGCGGTCGGCGTGCTGCCGCCGCGTCCACGCTCGAAAAGCTCCGCACCCAACTGCGATTCGAGTTTCGCGATGCGCTTGGACACCGCCTGCTGGCTGATACCCAGCACAGCGGCGGCGTGACCGAACTGCTCCTCCTCCACCACCGCGACGAACGCCCGCAACGCCGCCAGATCCAGATCCACCATCACCTCCATCGACCAGGCAACCTCCGCCTTGCTCGGCGACCTCACAACGCTTCCGCGCCCGTCCGCTCCGGCGGGCGGACCACCTCCACCTCCGTGAGCGGGCCCGCATAACGCTCGATCTCCACCAAAGTGAGCTGCCCGGCGCACCCTTGGCTGAGCGTCGAGGACGGACGGTCGGCGATCAGCACGTTCGGATTACCGTGACGGCAGAACGTCGGATCCGCCGGGTCGGGGTCGTACCACGCGCCGGTGGACAGCTGCGCGACACCGGCTCGCACCCCCTCGTCCACGACCAACCCCGCCAGGCAACTACCCCGATCGTTGAACACCCGCACGATTTCACCGGCACGCAGACCACGAGCCTCGGCGTCCGAGGGATGCATCCGGATCGGTTCCCGCCCGGAGATCTTCACCGACTGGCTATAGGCGCCCACGTCCAGCTGACTGTGCAACTTCGTCCGCGGCTGGTTCGCCACCAACTGCACGGGGAACCGCTCCGCCGCCGCGCCACCGAGCCACTCCTCCGGCTCCAGCCACACCGGATGCGGCGGGCAATCGGCGTACCCGAAGCCATCGATCGTCGACGAAAAGATCTCGATCTTCCCGCTGGGCGTGCTCAGCGGGTACCGGTCCGGGTCTGCGCGAAAGTCCGCGGCAAGCACCTGCCGTGGGTCCGGCACCGGAAGCTCGAGGGCCTCGCCGGACCAGAACGCGTCGAAATCCGGAAACTCCTGTCCCGCACGCGACTGCTCTACGCGCCACCGCTCGTACAGATGCCGCAGCCACTCCGCGACCGAACGTCCTTCGGTGAACTCCTTGCCGACCCCGAGCCGATCCGCCATCTCGGCGAAGATCCGATAATCGTCGCGCGCCTCGGCAAGCGGGCGGGTCAGCGCTCGCATCGGAAAGAACGACCGGTCACCTTCCCCCGCGCCGTAGTCATCGCGCTCGATGGACATCGTCGACGGCAACACGATGTCCGCGTGCCGCGCGGTAGCCGTCCAGAACGCATCGTGCACCACCACCGTGTCCGGCCGTTCGAACGCCATTCGCAAACGGGCCAGATCCTGATGGTGATGGAACGGATTGCCGCCACACCAATACACCAACCGCACATCCGGATACACCAGATCCCGACCGTTGTACCGATAGGGCGCACCCGGATTCAGCAGCATGTCCGCGATCCGCGCGACCGGAATGAAGGCATCGACACCGTTGCGCCCCTGCGGAAGTCGCGGAACCGGCCCGCGCGCCGGTTCCCCGACGCCCGCGGCCGAGCCGTAACCATGCCCGAACCCGCCGCCGGGAAGGCCGATCTGCCCCAGCATCGCCGCCAGCACCACACCCGCCCACAACGGCTGCTCACCATGTCGCGCCCGCTGCAACGACCAACTCACCGTCACCAGAGTTCGAGCGGCGGCCATCTCGCGCGCCAGCATCCGGATACGCTCCGCCCCCACCCCGGTGATCGCCGCGGCCCACTCCGGATCCTTGACGACTCCATCCACCGCGCCACGAAGATACGCCGCGAAACGCTCGAAGCCGACCGTGTACTCACGCAGAAACGTCGTGTCCGCCAAACCTTCCGCGTCCAGCACCTGAGCCAGCGCAAGCATCATCGCCACGTCGGTGCCAGGCAGCGGCGCGATCCACTCGGCTTCGCTCTCCGGCGGGGTGTCGTCGCGCAACGGACTGATCGACACGAACCGGCAGCCCCGCTCCCGCGCCGCCGTGATCCAGCCCCGCACGTTGTGCCGGGAGACGCCACCAGGCGACACCGCCGCGTTCTTCGGTGACAGACCGCCGAAGGCCACCACGAGTTCGGAGTGCTCGGCCAGTACCGCCTTCGCCGTCGCCTGCTGCGTCAACCAGCCGATGTCGCCGATGACGTGCGGCAGGAAAACCGTCGAAGTGCCCAGACTGTAACTGTTCACGTGCCGGACGTAGCCGCCGAGACAGTTCAGGAAGCGGTGCAATTGACTCTGCGCGTGATGGAACCGCCCCGCGCTCGCCCAGCCGTACGAACCGCCATACACCGCCTCCGCCCCAAACCGCCGGTACACCCGGCCCAGCTCACCGGCCAGCAGGTCCAACGCCCGCTCCCACGACACCGGAACGAAAGCCTCCGAACCGCGCGGCCCCGGCCCCGGCCCGTTCTCCAGCCAACCCCGGCGGACATACGGCCGATCAATCCGAGTGGGGTGGTGCTGCGCAGAAGCGACGTTCCCGATCAACGGCATCGGCTCCGGATCACCACGCCACGGCCGGACCTCCGTCAGTCGTTCACCGTCGCTGTCCGCCTCGAACGCGCCCCAGTGGGTCAGATGCGTGGTCACCGCCCCACCGTAATCGGCCCCACCGACATCGCGGCGCCGCCCGTCCCCCCGCCAACGCCACCTCAGCCGGATTTACGGCGCAGCTCGAAGATCCGGAACACACGGCCGCCGGAGAGCTCGTACTCCATGGCATAACCTGGCCAGAACTCGACCGCCAGATCCCAGAAGGGCTTGCGCTCCACACCGTCGATCTCACGCACCGCGACCAGGAACTGCTCACCCTCGTGCCGGACCGAGGCAGTCTGCGCGGCACGCAGATTCGCCGACCACGCCGGATGTTCGGCACTCCCCCAATTCGAGCCGAGGACGATGAAGTCCGCACCATGCGGCACATACAGCAACGACGTGGTCCGCGGGATCCCCGTCTTCCGACCCGGCACCGTGACCTCGATGGACGGCAACCCCGCCAGATCCAGGACACCCCTTCGCCCGCCGCTCACCCGCCGGATCACGCGCTCGAGTCGGAGCACGACCGGCGCCGACCGCATCACCCAGCGCTGCTGAGCGAGCCGTCTCGCCACGCGCGGCAACGGATTAGACACCACTTCAGGACACCTCTCCGTACGACTCGCAGGCTGGCAGGCGCTCTACAACAGATCTAACACCTCGTACCAACATCTATGCACAGTCGGCCTCTCGGTCTTCGATATCCATTGCGAAGTTTCTGTTGCGGTGCAGGTTTCGTATTGCATCCGTTTCTACGCAATCCCGCTGGTCACCGCACCGGACGAGGTCGCTGGTGATCCCCCGGCCCGGCCTGGCTGCGCCGATCCGGTTCGAGCCCGACCAGGCCGAACGCGATCTTGGATCGGCTCGTCCTGAGCGGAGTTGTGCGTGCACGATCGCATGGTGGTTCTGGGGGTGTTCCGTGGTTTTGAAGACGAGGAAATACATATTTCAATGCGAATATCTACGTATTAACATGCAAGTTGTTGCGATGTTAGTTGTTGAGGCTCCGCCACATCACCCTCCACGCAGTTCCGTTCCGCGCAAGTCCTCGAAGCGCAGCCCACTCCCCGACTTTCGAGAAAACGGACAAGCGACCAGTTACCCTGTCCCCCGTGCCGTCCTCCCCCCACCCTGGTTCGAGCACCCGAAGGACGACGAGGACCAGCCCCTTTCGGAACAGGAGTTCGATGCGTTCACACCGCCGCCATGTCTCTGCCGCCTTGGCGGCCGTCGCCGCGGTACTGCTCGGAGGCGCCGCCCCAGCAGCCGCCCGCCCCGAGCCGCCCGCCGCGGTCACCCCGATGGGCCCGGATTTCCTCTGGGGCGTCGCCTCGTCGGGATATCAATCGGAAGGCCATGCCCCGGACAGCAACTGGTCCCGCTACGTCGCGTCCGGGAAAACGACTGACCCCTACCGGGATTCGATCGACTTCTACGCGCGCTACCGCTCCGACATCGCCCTTGCGGCCGATCTGGGCGTGAAGGTGTACCGCATCGGCGTCGAGTGGGCACGCGTCCAGCCCGAACCGGGCAAGTGGGACCCCGAGGGGCTGAAATTCTACGACGATGTCGTCGCCGCGATCACAGCTGCCGGCATGCGTCCCATGATCACCATCGACCACTGGGTCTACCCGGGCTGGGCCGTCGACCGCGGGGGCTGGAACAACCCGGGCCTCGTCGAGGACTGGCTGGCCAACGCACGAGCGGTCGTCGATCGCTACGCCCCGTTCCAGCCGTTGTGGGTGACGTTCAACGAGCCGACCTTCTACCTGCTGAACGAACTGCGCCATGGCGGACTTTCGCCCGCGGCCGCGCCCGCGATGCAAGACCGGATCGCCCAGGCGCACAACAGCATTTACGACTACATCCACCGGGTACAGCCGGGCGCCATGGTGACCAGCAATGTCGCCTACATCCCCGGCGGTGAGGATGTGGTGAACAAACCACTGGTGGACAGGCTCGACACAAAGCTCGACTACATCGGCATCGACTACTACTACGGCCTCTCCCTCGACAGCCTCAGCGCCACGGCGAGTTTCACGGAGTTGTGGAAGAACCCGCTGCAGCCGGAAGGCATCTACTACGCGCTGCAACACTATGCGCGTCAGTTCCCCGGTAAGCCGCTCTACATAGTCGAGAACGGGATGCCCACCGAGAACGGCCTGCCCCGCGCGGACGGATACAGCCGCGCCGATTCACTCCGCGACACCGTCTACTGGCTCCAGCGAGCCAAGGCCGACGGCATGAACTTGATCGGTTACAACTATTGGAGTTTGACCGACAATTACGAGTGGGGCTCCTACACACCACGTTTCGGCCTCTACACCGTCGACGTCCTCACCGATCCAGCCCTTACGCGCAAGCCGACGGACGCGGTGGCCGCATACACCGACATCACCCGGACCGGCGGCGTCGCGCCCGGTTACCGGCCGACCCGTGCGCCGAAGGATTGTTCCTTCGTCGACGCGCCCGCCAGCTGTTCCGACCCGGTCACCGTCCCGCGGTGACACTTCGGGGCACACCATCGAGTGGAGGTGGACGATGACCGACGATCCCGTGGCGGTGCTGCGGCGCTGGGCCGATTCCGGCGGAATCTGGCGGGTCACCGGACGCCGGCCCGGTTCGGTCACCGTCGCCCTCTACCAGTGCACGGGCGGAGAGGAGGTCGACCGCCTGGTCTCTTCCGATCCCGAGTTGATCCGCTATCTCGGTGAGCGAACCAGCAGCGAGGACTGAACCGCTCAGCTCACGACCGATCCGGTCGCCCCCGCCCACAGCCGCTCCAGCACGCGCGCGGCCGGTTCCACGGAGGTGATCGAGCCGACCCCCTGCCCCGCGTCGATCGGCGCGACGGCGGGATCGTCAGCGGCGAGCGCCGCGGTGAGAGCGCGCTTGGCCGCCGCGTCCATGGCGAGTTCTTCTTCTCGCCCGGTCCACCGGTCGGTGAACCCGGTGCGCAGCACCCGCGCGGGAAACTTGGCGGGCCAAGGCAATTCCATCCCCACGTCGTACGCGCGGGTGAGCACCGTGTCGTCGCCGCGTGCCTCGACCAGAGCACGACGGCCCGCATCCGACAGCAGCGATTCCGAGGAGGCCGCCAGGCAGGTGCCGAGCCATGCGCCACTGGCCCCGGCGCGCAGCACGGCGGCGAGATCCCCCGGTGCGCCGATGCCGCCCGCCGCGAGCACCGGGACCATTACCGCGTCCAGCACCTCTTCCAGCAGCGGCAGCAGCGACGCGTTCACGGCGCCGTGCCCACCACCCTCCACGCCGCGGGCCACGAGGACGCCGACACCGGCGGCTTGCGCACGCCGCGCGTCCTGCCCGCTGTACACCTGAGTGGCCGGGACGATCCCGGCGTCCGCGACTCGGGCGGCCCAGCCCAAGTCTTCCCCGAAGCTCACCGAGATCAGTGCGGGACGCGCCTCGATCGCGACCTCGAGCAGTCGCGGCTCCCCGGCGACCACCCAATCGACCAGGCCGATGCCGAACGGGCCGTCGATGCCGCGCAGGTGCGGCAATTCCCGCTGCAGCGCCCGGACCGATCCGGCACTGCCCATCCCGATCATCCCGAGCCCGCCGGCCGCGGTCACCGCCGCGGCGAGCCGTCCGCCCGCCACACCCCCCATCGGCGCATTGACCAGTGGAATGCGCGCACCCATCCGGTGCGCCCATGCGATCGCGTCGTGTGCGGGGAACTGTTCGCCGGGCGTCGTCACGAGTTCCATCGCAGCACACCGTGCCATGAACAGTGCCGGGCCGCCCGGTCACCGCGGGTGGTCACCCGCGGTAACCGAGCATGTCCAGCAGTCCGTCGAGCTGGAGTTCGAACAATTCGTCGCGGTCGGCGAAAGTGTTGGTGCCGTACATGTCGAAGACGTCCGCGCTCACCGCCCCGAACAGGCCGACCCAGAACGTTACGCCGCGGACGACCAGCCAGTCGGGCACCTCGAGCGGGAACTCGTCGCGGATCACCGCGAAGCTGCCCGCGAGAGGCGCGGAGATCCGCGGCTCCTTACCGGGCGCGGCCAGTCGGCCGGCACGATGGGCCTGAGCGAACAGGGTCAGCAGTGCGGCGATCACCCGGGTGCCCGGCGCGGTGGTCTCGGTGGCGGGTGCGTCGTAGCCGGGAACCGGCGTACCGAACAACAACCCGTAGCGAGCGGGTTCGGCCAGTGCCCAACGCCGCACCGTGCGACCCAGAACCCGCAGCCCGTCGATCGGATCGTCCCCGGCCTCGGCCAGCGCCTCGTCGACCGCGTCGCCGAGGGCGTTGTAGCCGTCCACGACGAGCAGGGTCAGCAGCTCGTCGCGACTGCGGACATACCGGTAGACAGCCGAGGAGACCACGCCGAGGTCACGCGCGACCGCGCGCAGGGACAAGGCGGCGGCGCCTTCGGTCGCCAGGTGTTCGCGCCCGATCCGGACGATGTCGTTCATGGTCTGGGCCCTGGCGCGGGCGCGGGGTGTCGTCGGCATAACAGAAACGATGCGCGCATCCGAGAGCGTTGTCAACTATTGAGAGCATCGCTCTTTAACCGGGGCGGGCGACCACCGGCACCGCTGATCACCGGAGTGATCGGCTGGTTCGAGCCGACTTGCGAACCGTTACTTACCCGGGAGTAGTGTTAGCCGAGTCACTGGCGACACGATCGAGGAGTTCCACATGGACCAGCGGACGACGGATTTCGACGTGCTGATCGTCGGTTCCGGGTTCGGCGGCAGCGTCACCGCGCTTCGACTGGTGGAAAAGGGGTACAAGGTCGGCGTACTGGAGGCGGGCCGGCGCTTCGCCGACGACGAACTGCCCAAGACCAGCTGGGAGCTGAAGAAGTTCCTCTGGGCGCCCGCACTCGGCTGCTACGGAATCCAGCGCATCCATCCGCTGCGCAACGTCCTCATCCTCGGCGGCGCTGGCGTCGGGGGTGGATCGCTGAATTACGCGAACACTTTGTACGTGCCGCCGGAGCCGTTCTTCCGCGACCCGCAGTGGCGTGACATCACCGACTGGCGCGACGAACTCACCCCGTACTACGAGCGGGCGCAGCAGATGCTCGGCGTGGTGCGGAACCCGCACATGACGCCCGCCGACGAGGTCTTCAAGGCCGTCGCCGACGACATGGGTGTCGGCGACACCTTCGTGCAGACGCCGGTCGGCGTGTTCTTCGGCGAGCCGGGCAAGACCGTGCCCGACCCCTACTTCGGCGGCGTCGGGCCGGAGCGCACCGGGTGCGTCGAATGCGGCGACTGCATGGTGGGCTGCAAGTACGGCGCGAAGAACACGCTCGTGAAGAACTACCTGTACCTGGCCGAGCAGGCGGGCGCCGAAGTCATCCCGATGACGACGGTCACCGAACTGCGTCCGCACCCGGACGGCACGTGGGACGTGTCCACCGCTCGTACCGGCGCCTGGATTCGCAAGCAACCTCGCACGCTCACCGCCGCGCACGTCGTGCTCGCGGCGGGCACGCGCGGTACCCAGAAATTACTGTTCGCCATGCGCGACAAGGGTGTGCTGCCGGACCTGTCCGATCGGCTCGGCGTGCTCACGCGCACCAACTCGGAGTCGATCGTCGGCGCCGCGACCAAGCAGGTGCGCCCCGGCACCGACTTCACCAAGGGCGTCGCGATCACCTCGTCCATTCATCCCACTCCCGACACGCACATCGAGCCGGTCCGCTACGGCAAGGGCTCCAACTCGATGGGGCTGCTGCAGACGCTCATGGTCGACGGTGGTGGCCGGATCCCGCGCTGGCTGCGCTTCCTCGGCCTGGTGCTGCGGCACCCGATGAACCTGCTCAGCTTCTTGAGCACGAAGAACTGGAGTGAGCGGACCATCATCTCGCTGGTCATGCAGCACTTGGACAATTCGATCACCACCTACACCAAACGCGGCCTGTTCGGCCGCAAGCTGACCAGCAAACAGGGCCACGGCGAACCCAATCCGACCTGGATTCCGGTGGGCAACGACGTCACCAGGCGGGTCGCGGAGAAGATCGGCGGCATCGCGGGCGGTAGCTGGGGGGAAATCTTCAACATCCCGCTCACGGCCCATTTCCTGGGCGGCGCGGCGATCGGGGCCGATGCCGAGCACGGTGTGATCGACGGCTACCACCGCGTGTACGGCTACCCGACGCTCAGCGTCGTCGACGGGGCGGCGGTCTCGGCGAACCTGGGCGTCAACCCGTCGCTGACGATCACCGCGCAGGCCGAGCGGGCGGCGGCGTACTGGCCGAACAAGGGCCAGGTGGACGCCCGCCCACCGGTGGGCACGGGATACCGGCGTATCGCTCCCATCGCACCGGTGAATCCGGCGGTTCCGGCGACTTCGCCCGCGGCGCTGGTGCTTCCGATCGTGGAGATCCGGGAGACGCCCGCCGCCGGATAGCTCCGCCGCCGGTCTGATCTGCCGGAATTCGACGGCGGCGGGCGAGTGCGGGGCCCGTCGCCGCGAAAACCCGAACCGACCGCGCAGCAATCTCGCCTCAACTAGCCTTTATCTGGTCTTTTGTCGCTGCGACAGCCAGGAGGCGATCCGTGAGCACACTGCGGCGCATGTTGCTCGGCCCCGTGGCGATGGCGACGGTCCTCATCCTCGCGATAGCGGGGTGCGGCGGCGACGGAGCGGACTCCACGCGAGCGGGAGCACCGTCCAGTTCCGCGGTGCTGCCCAACCGGATCGCCGGTGTGCCGATACCGGACGGCCGGATCGACGATGCCCTGGGCGAGCTGGACCGGCTCGCGGAAGACCTGTTCGCCTCCTCCGGGGTTCCCGGCATGGCGGTCGCCGTCGTTCACGGCGGAAAGGTCGTATACAGCAAGGGATTCGGCGTTCGCAACGTCGTCACCGACGAGAAGGTCGACCCGGATACGGTCTTCCAGCTGGCGTCGTTGTCCAAGCCGGTCGGGGCCACGGTCGTCGCCCGCCGGATCGCCGCGGGAGGCGTCGAATGGGACACTCCGGTGCACCGGCTGCTGCCGTCCTTCGCCCTCGCCGATCCCTACGTCACCGAGCACGTCACGATCGGGGATCTGTACGCGCATCGCTCCGGACTGCCCGATCACGCGGGCGACCTGCTGGAGGATCTCGGCTACGACCGCGGTCAAATTCTCGACCGGCTTCGGCTGTTGCCGCTGGGCACGTTCCGCGATTCCTACGAGTACACCAATTTCGGGCTGACCGCGGCCGCCGTCGCCGTGGCCACCACGGCGGGAACCGATTGGGAGACGTTGTCCGCACAGACCATCTACGGTCCCCTCGGCATGAATTCGACCAGTTCCCGCTACACCGACTTCGTGTCCCGCGCGAACCGCGCGGAGGGGCACGTGCTGATCGAGGGGAAGTACGAGCCGGCGAACCCACAGCGCCAACCGGACGCGCAGTCCCCGGCGGGAGGCGTCAGCTCCTCGGTGACCGACATGGCCAAATGGATGACGATGGTGCTCGCCGACGGCTCCGCCGGAGGCTCGGTCCTGGTGCCATCGGAGGATCTGCTGCCCGCAATCTCTCCGCAAGCCATGTCGGCGCCACCGAAAACGCCGGACGCGCGGGCCGGGTTCTACGGATTCGGCTTCAATGTGAGTGATTCCGCCGCAGGCCGCGTCGTGCTCGGTCACTCGGGAGCGTTCGGCCTCGGCGCGGCCACCGCGTTCACCCTGATCCCCTCGGCCGACGTCGGCATCGTGACGCTCACCAACGCGGCCCCGATCGGCGTGCCGGAGACGCTGAACGCGGAGTTCGCCGACCTGGTGCAGTTCGGGGAGGTCCAGCAGGACTGGCGCACTCTGTATCGAACGGCGTTCCAGCCGCTCGGAGCACCGGCCGGGGCGCTGGCGGGCAAACAGCCGCCCGCCGACCCCGCCCCCGCGCGACCGGCGGCGGCATACGCGGGTACCTACGACAACGCCTACTACGGGCCGGCGACGATCAGCGCCACCGATCAATTCCTCACGCTCACCCTGGGCCCGAACAACATGACCTTCCCCTTGAAGCACTGGAACGGCGACACCTTCGTCTTCACGCCTCCCGGCGAGAACGCCCCGCACGGATCGGTCTCCCAGGCGAGGTTCGACGGCGACAAACTCACCCTCGAGTACTACGACACCGAACACCTCGGCGTGTTCACCCGACGGTGACGGTCGCGCCCACCCCGACCGCGACCCCGGGCTCCGGCGCACGGCCCGCAGCCGGTCGCGGACGCCGTCCATCCGTTTCCCGGGGGTTTGCCGACCACCGTTGCGGGAAGTCGCTGAATGCAGGAAAGGAGGCAGCGATGACCGAACCGAACGAGACATACGACCCGCCGCAGGACACCGGCGCGCCCGACGCGGTCGAGACCGATGCGGCGGCCCTCAGCAGCGCCGAGGATCTCGACGAGGATCGGCTGCGTTCCGACCCGCTCGAGGCCGGAATGGACCCACCGGAGCACTGGAGCGGCGTCACGAAGTACGGCGTGACGCAGTGGGAGCAATCTCATCCTCGACCGCTCGGCGACCGGCTCGCCGAAGAGGAGCCCGACACCGATGCCGGAGTCCTGGAGACCCAGGCCACCGGCACCGAGGACGACCGAAAGCTCCAGGACATCACCGACGACCGCGACCAGGTCCTCGCCGCGCACCGCTACGAGGAGGAAATCGGTGTGGCGGCCGATGTCGCGGGCGGTTCGGTGGCCGATGACATCCGGCACCCGGCCCCGCCCGAATGAACTGGAGCATGCCCGCCTGATCGGTACCGCCGTGGCCCGGCCCGCCACCCGGATAAGACATCCGCCGCATATGGCGCGATCGCTTCCGGCGCGGCAGGACCGGGCGCGGATGGAGTTCTACTCGTCCGGGAGCAACACCAGACAGAACGTATGCCCCACCGGGTCGGCATAAACACGGAAGGCACCATCGGTTTCGTCCTGCACGAGTGTCGCGCCCAACGCGAGCACAGCGGGCTCGGCTTGCTCGATATCGTCCACCAGGACGTCGAAATGTACTTGCTGTGACCCCTCGGGATCCGGGAAGCGCGGGGGCTGGTAGTCGGGCGCCGTTTGGAACGCGATGCGCCGACCTGATGCCTCGACCAGCACCACCCAGTCGTCGTCATCGTCCTCGAGCAGATCTCCCCCGAGCAACTCTTGATAGAACCTGGCGAGTTTGCGCGGCTGAGGGCAATCCAGCACGACGCTGCGCAACTGTCCGACCCCATTGTTCGATGCCATATTCCGACCTCCAGACCTATGCCATTCGTCGTTGCCTACCCGCACCGCTCGGTGGCAAACGCGGGCGGTACATCCGAGCCCCGCACCCGTCGCCGCTGCGACGGATCACACGGGCCGAAGGCAGGCCGGACCGAACGCAACGGCCCGCCCGGCGCTACGAAACACGCCGGACGGGCCGCTTCCCCGTTCGCCATGCGACGCCGCCACGTCACACAGCTTGATCATGGTAAGCGCCCACGCCTGGCATATCCGGCAGCCACGCCGGATCATCCGATGTCCGATCGATGCGGCACCGTCGTGCACGCAGGTCATTCGCCGTGCGAGGCTCGCCAGAGCGTGTGCTCACGGCTGATCGCTTCCTCGGCATCGGATACGGCGTCGGCCCAAGCGGCTTCGGTGTCGTTCTGTTCCAAGACCTCGGCGACGATGCTCAATTCATTCGAGGCGACGGCATAGGCGGCGGCGCCGGTACTGTGCTGACGGGCCGACGACCAGGCGGCCAGGCCCGCCACCCCCGCCGCGAAAATGCCTGCGAGATCGAAGTTCACCGCGTTGAACGCCTTCGCCAGCGCTCCCGCGACACCCGCGACCTCGAAAACGAGTGCCAGCGTGCCGAACAACTGAGACCTGCGCTGGTGGTATCCGGATTTTCCCGCATACCACCGTTGCTGTTCCCGGATGCGGTCGTTCAAGTAGACGCGGCGCCGTTCGTCGAACGGTGCGGAGCGCAGCCGCCGCATGCGATCGGTGATGGCCGGGGCGGTGGTCGGCCGCAACGCCAGCGCCGAGATATCCTGACGCAGCAGCATCAGTCGCTCGATCAACATCCGATCGGCCTCGCCCGGAGACAGCGTCCCGACGAACGGCGCACCCTGTACCGCGTACTTCCAGGTCAAGGTCTTCACCGATTCGGCGAGCGCGCGACCCTCGTACCAGGACTTACCCGGACGTCCGCGCAGAACGCCCACATCGACCGCGAGGATTCCGACGAAGGCCATCGCCGTGAGGATGGCCGCGATATCGGTGCCCGAAGCGCCCACGCGTATGGTGAATGCCGCGCACGCCGCCGCCACCACGGCCAGCCAAAGCCGAGCTCCGTAGGCGCGAAGATAGAACTTCTGGCCGTACAGCGACGCCGTGTCCGCGGACTGGAACAGCCCGGGGTAGTCGTCAGCCTGCCGCACGGGCCGCGGGACGCGTTCGAACCGACATGGCCGAAGCGTAACAGGCGACAGGTCCGTATCGAATCCTTTTGCGCTGCTTTCGAATTACGAGTCGACCATCGCCGATCGCCATTCCCGACCACGCATTCGCGACATCAACCACGGACTTGCAGATCCGCCATCAGATACCGGGTGGCGGCCCGATGACCGTCGGTCACGGCGATCCGGGCCGTCCGCGGGGTGGTGCCGGAATTCGGTGAGCGGCTGTCCATTCGCGACCAGTGATAGAGCACTTGCGCTTTCAGGAACGCCCGGTCACTCCGCTTGTCGCAGAGGAAGATGACTTCGGCAATGGGAAAGCGGTCGATCACACGTTGCAACTCGAATCGTGTTCCCGCGTTCGCCGGCACGTATCCGGCGAGGTCGAGCACGACGTAGTCGACCCGGGACAGCAGTGTGTCCACCGCCGCCTGCCAGAAGCTGACGTGGCAGAGGATCGAGCGAACGGGATAGCTGCCCGCGGGGTCGCGGACCTTGACCGCCAGATCGGTCACCCCGAGCAGCCGCCTGCGTCCGGGTGGCAACGGTTCGTCCGAGTGTTTCGCCAGTTCTTCGCGCAACATGCGCGGTGACGCCACGAACATGGTGCGGAAGGCATTGCGCCTGCGCACGTCTCGCACCTCCTCCGGACTCACCGACGCGGCGCTGCGCAGGAGATGCACATACCCGAACTCGCGCCACGCGCCGCGCAGGAATTCCCGGGCGCGCGCCCGATTGTCGAACAGGCGCAGATAGGCGATCTGTACCGGCTTCGCGCCGATCACATTCGACCGCGACGAGACCTCGCGAAGGTCTCCCCTGCCCCGCGGCGGGGTGGTGAACCGCACGGTGAGCGCCGGAATCTCGCTCGCGCGAGACCAATTCGGGTCCGGGCCGATCGGGCTGATCCTGGCGCTGTAGGCGGGGTCTTTCGACCACTTCTCGACCGTCCGGCTCGCATTCCAACGCCGCCACCGCAGCGCGACCGATGCCAGCAATACCGCCGCCGACAGGACCATCAGGCCGAGGACGGCAGGCTCCAGTTCCGGCGCCGGACGTTGCGTTCCGTCGGGTTCCTCCACGGTCACCCCGTAGACCAGGACCAAGACGAACAGCGCGACCGGCACCACGCCCCAGAGCAGCTGTCGGCTCGCGGCCGCGCCGTGACTTCGGACCTCCTGCACCGTGGCCATGTGCGTGTCCAGCGGCGGCACCAGCATGGCGATCTGATCGGGATCACGGTCCACGCGTCGCCGCAGCGATCGCGCCCGCAACCCCTGCGATGCGTCGGCGACGGCCTCCGCACCGGCGGCGAACGCCCCCACCCCCAGCACGGCCAGCGGAAACAGCACCAGCTGCCGCCACGTCGACAGGTCCACCGCGGGCACCCAGGCCGCCAGCAGCTGCGGCCCGCGAGCCCAGACCACGACAACAGCCGCCACGGCCGCCACGAATCGAACGGCGTTTCCAGCCGCCGACCGCAGCGACGCGGTCTCCTCGCCCCGGACGCGAGCGTACAACTCGCCGCCGCTCATTCCGCTGACCACCGCTGGCGTACCGTCCCGCCCCTGTGCCGACGAACATCCGTATACCGATGGCTGCGCCTGTCGCGCCGGCGATATCGCCGGGCATGTCAGCCGCTTTCACCGGCGAGCACCAGTATGGACCCGAGCCGGTGAAGACACATTCGTTATCGGCCGGGCCTATATGACGCGGACCGGCGCGGATTTCGGGAAGACGACCGGCAAGGCCATCAGTGCCCGGTGGAACGGTCCCGGCCGCCATTGCAGTTCGGCCTTGCCCAACTGGATTTCCGGCAGAGCGTCGAACAGCTGGTCGATGGCGTTCTGCACCGTCATGTAGGCGACGGATTTCGCCGGGCACGCGTGCGGACCCGCACTCCACGCCAGATGGGAACGATTGCCGATACGACTGCCACCGGGCTCGTCGGTCCCACGGATCTGAGGATCGTTGTTGCACCCGGCGAGGCTGATGACCACCGGCTGGTCCGCGGGCAACCAGACCCCGTCGACCATGATCGGCTGCCGCGGGTACGTCGTGCAGAAGTTCGCCATCGGCGGATCGTTGAACAAGACCTCGTCGAGCGCGTCGGTGGTGGACAGGTTCCGTCCGAGGACGTCACCGAAGCGGAACCGGTCGTCGGTGATCATCAGCAGCACGGCGTTGGTGATCAGATTGCGCTGCGCCTCGAATCCGGCCCCGTAGAAGCTCATCAGCTGGGCGAAGATCTCGATGTCGTCGAGTTCGGTCGAGTGGTGAGCCAGCCGCGAGGTGACGTCGTCGCCGGGATGTTGGCGCTTGAGCCGGATCAGCTGCATCAGCGCATCCTTGAGCATCTTCATGCCCTCGGGCCCCCGCACCGTGTCGAAGCGCGCGGCCATACCGGTGGCGACTCGCTCGCCGATCTCGGCCGGGCAGCCGACCATCTGGTTGAGGACTTCCAGGACCAGCGGAAACGCGTACTGGGTGACCAGATCGGCGGATCCGTCCGCGCAGAACGCATTGATCAACGGGACGGCGATCTGTTCGACCGTGGTAGGCACGTCGAACAAATCGATCCCGTCGATGGCGTCGACGGAAGCATGCCGGTAGCGATCATGGGCGAGTCCGGTGTTGTACCGTGCCGCCGGATACCACTCCATCATCGGCCGCACCGGAGAATCGTCGGGAATGGTCTTCTGCCAGGTGCGCGGATCGGCCGGGAAATGGTCGGGATCGCTGAGGATGCGCACCGCGGTCTGGTAGCCGATCACCAGGGTGGCAGGAACGCCGGGCGCCAGCTCGATCGGAACCAGCGAGCCGTGCTTGCTCCGCATCTCGCGGTAGGCATGGTGCGGGTCGGTGACGAACTCTTTCGTATACATCTGGACGCGCGGGGCGTCCGCTTCCGTCAAGGGTCCGTGCTGGACGGGGCACGCTCCGGTTCCAGTGGTGTGCGGCGCGGCCATCGGGGACTGTGGTGTGGTCAAGAACGTGACTCCAGGTAATGGAACTGCAATTCGACGAAAGTGATCTGTGAGCGGGTACACGTGCCTGCCGGGACCTGTCGTCCAGAGCTCGGCGACCCGCATACGCTAGCAACATAGCAACGCTCCGATCCCTCCGCTGACGAAGGCGGCGCCGACATCCGGCCGAGAGGCACGTCGGGACAAGGCAATTCGCCGAATTTCGGCACGAAAGCACGCTGTAGGCGCTGGTCGGGAGCGCACGATCCGGTCGCCGCGCATCGGCTCCGGGTCGTGTTCCGCACCTGGGGGGCGTCGCCGCTCCCCTGCGGTCACGCGCGGTCGGCTACCGCACGGCAGATCACTGTTCGGGTCCCCCACCGCCGGCCAGGCCAACCGTCGTCGCGGCCGCCTGCCGCGCGTCGTCGACCGTGCATCGGCCGAGTCCGCAGGCGGTGGCGACACCGTAGGCCTCGCGTCCGGCGGCTTGCTCGAAGAGAGCGAGCGCGCGGGCGCTGTCCTCTTCGGAGTCCGGGGAGACGACACCGGCGATCACTTTCCAGTCGGGATCGAGTTTGCGCAGTGGTGCGTAGAACCGCGGGTCCAGCGGCGCCGGCTCGGCGCCGTAGGCGCACGGGATGTGCACCGGCGGCAGTGGTGTGCCCTGTTCACGCAGCAGCCGTGCCGTGCGGCCGAGCAGCTTCACCGCCGGAGTGAGGGTGCGCGGGGTGAGCAGGCTCTTGTGCTGATAGTCGCCGTAGCACAGGTGCACGATCGCTTCCGCGCCGATTCGGTGCATCCGGCCGAGGAAACCAGCGAGTTGCCGCGCGACGAGCGGTGCCAGGACCCACTGCGAACGTAGTCGTTCGGCCTTGACCATGCTCAGCAGTGCGATCGGCGACTCCAGCTGCCAGACCACGCGGTCACCGTACCGTTCGACGACCTCGGTCATCTCCTGAATCACCGCTTCGGTGAACACCGGCAGCTGCCGAAGCGCGCCGACCACGAGCCCGGAGCGCCGCACGGCGGGCCAGACGGGAAGCCCACCGGAGACCGCAGCGCCCGCGAAGACGAACATCGCCAGATCCAGCGGACTGGGTTGGCTGATCTGGACTTTCGTTCCGGCCAGCTCCGGACGGTCGCTCCGCAGCGATTCGAACGTGTCCACGACCTGGCCGATCCGCTCGACCCGGTCCATCGAGACGTGCCGCGGCTCCAACGTGCGCCCGGATCTCAGGCCGTAACTGGGGAAGTCGCTGTAGTCGGCGTACTCGCCGGGGCGGACGATCTCGAAGACGTCGGCATGCTGCTTGCGCGTGCGCAGATAGTCGAGAATCCAGTCCGGATCGAGATCGCAAGGCACGGCGGTCACCGGCCGTCCCTCGCTGTGGTCGGCAAACCATTGCATGACGGCACGATCACCCGTCATCAGCTCGGCAGGCAGGCTGCCGACATAATGCGCGTATCTGGTCATCTGTGGCTCTTCTGTTGTCTGGACGCGCGATCCGCGACCCGGGAGCATTCCCGTTACGCCGATCGGTAGCTGTGCAAGCGTACACGGACACGCCGGAATCCCGCACCCCCTGATGTTCCCACGCTATCGACCAGCGGATGAACGTTTCCGAAGCCGTTCCGCCGTCGCGGCAGGTGCTGCGGCGGCCGAGTCGGCCAGCCACTGCGGACCGGGACCTGTTGTGTGCCAATGGCTTAACCCCATGCTTCGATGCGAGCCCCGAACGGCGGCGACTACCGCGACAAAAGCACCGGACGAACCCAACGCCCACCAGACCCGGCACAGCGGTCACTATTGCGCTGACTCCAGCAGGCGTGCAGCCGATACGGGGTGCTTGCCGGCATCGTTCGGTGATCGGCAAAGTCGCGCATCACGCACCCTTCGGCTGCGCAGCAGCAACTTCCTCGCACAACACTGACCCGGGGTCGGCACCGGTCACCGTAGTCCGGGGCGACCGACCGCAGCAGTCCGCGCCGCGTCCTGGACGAATTGCGGCGAGGCATTCCGAAAATTTCCCACGCGCAGGCGTATTCGCGGTCTACCATCGGTGTCGTCCGAACCGATCTGCTGGATAGGACAATTCGGCGGCGCCTGGTCCGTATCGGCGTCGTGTCGTGTTATCGCTTTGCTGTGCACCACTGATCAGATCCGAACAGACGCAGACCATCGACAGCGTGCTCGTCGATCGTCTCGGTATCCATCTCGGGGGTGAGGGCCACGCATGACCATCGAAATGCCTGTCCGCGACAATTCCGGCTCGCCTGGTAGCCGCGACCCGCTGAGCGTCTCGACCGGCTCGCGGGATCGCGTGATGTCCCGTCGGCAGCGCTGAGAGCTTCCCGATCCGAGCATGATTCGCTCGGGATGACCAGGTCGCCGCAGTACCGCTGAGGGCAGCCGCATCGATCGACCTCGGACGCGGCGATGCCCGGAATTCATCGAACCCGTAGTGCGACAAGCGCTGCGGTACTTCGCCGACGCGGCGGTCGCGAGAACCACTCAGACAGAATGGAGTCCCCGCATGGCCTTCGAGTTTCTCGTGCCCGCTCTCACCGCACTGGTCGCGGTGGTCGTCTTCGTGGCGGGGGATCGCCTACATCCGAAGGCATGGCGGCACACCGACGACGACACCGTCGGCGCCCTGGTGCTCAACTTGATCAACACGATCTTCATGGCGGTGGTGGCGTTCATCGTCGTGATCGCCTGGCAGCAGTACGACAACGCGCGCAATCACACCATCGCCGAAGCCAAATCGCTCATCGACACCTACTGGGCCGCGCACGGGATGCCCGAACCCGACCACACGCGCATCCAAGGACTGGTGCGCGATTACACCGAGCAGGTTCTCACCGCGGAATGGGCCGTGATGGCCGACGACGGTCATCTCAGTCAATCCACCCAGGACACCCTCGATACCCTGCGCGACGCCGTTGCCGCGGTGAATCCGGCCGATCCCGAGGTCGACACACTTCGCACCAGTGCGCTGACCAGCCTCGACGCGGTGGCGCAGGCACGTGCCGATCGCGCGCTGGACGCCGGTTACCGCGTTCCCGGCTTCCTCTACCTGGCCATGTGGATCTGCACGGTACTGCTGCTGTTCAGCGTGGTCCTCTCCGGCGTCCAGGTCACCAAGCGCACCGTCGTGACAACCGCGCTGCTCGGCGCCATCGTCGGCGTGGTGATCCGGGCGATCTACAACCTCGACGAGCCGTTCTCCGGTGGGAACGTGGTCCCGAAGGAGGCCTTCGAACTCGCACTGTCCCGGTACCAGCACACGACGTGATCTTCCGGCCGGTTCCGACTACGACGAGGCGACTGCACATGCGACGCGAGCGAAACACATCTCGAACACCGAGAATGGCCAAGGGATTGGCCGCTGCGATGCTGCCCCTGACCATAGCGGCACTCGTGGCCCAGCCGCTGGAAGCCTCGGCGGAGGCACCGCCGTGGCCGCCGCTCGGCGACCTCGCCACCGGGAGTGCGGGGACCGGATCCGAGCCGGTGGGCGCCTTCGCGGGCGGTGGTTCCAGCGGCGGCCGCGCCACATCGTCCGGTAGCGCCGCTGCCGAAGGTGAGACGTCCGGTGGGTCCCTGAGTCTCGGCCCGATTCGGCTGCCTTCCGGCAGCGCCGGCCTCGTCGCCACCGGCAGCGCCGGGACCGCCGGCGCTCGCGGCGGTCCGCTCGCCACCGGCGATGCGGAAACCGGCGGCGCGGCACGCCCGGCGCCCCACTCGGACGTCACGGCGGAACGACCGGCCGCGACGCCGGGAGTCGACACCGGCAGCGTCCAGCTGGCGTGCACCGGCAGCGCCGTGACGGGCAGCGCGTTGCTCCTGCTCGGGCTCGTGACCGGCAGCGGTTTCGGCTCCCTCGTACCTGGTCTCATCGGCCCCGGATCGAGTGGATCGGGCGTGGGCAGCGCCGCCGCAGGCAGTGCCGCTACCGGCAGCGCAGTGCTGACGTGTCTTCTGCTGCTTCCCACCACCCCGCCCCCGCCTATGAGCCCCCTCCAACTCGGTCCGCCTGCCCCGGAACTCCCTATCGTTCCGGCTCCCGCAGCTGCCCCTACACCGATACCGCCGCAGGCCGAACGTCCCCTACCCGAGCCGCGCCCTGCCCCACAGAACCGGCCACGCGGACGGGACATCCAACCCGCCGAACCGGCCCCCGACCCGGCCGTCTGGAACCTCATGAGGCTGATGACAGTGCTGGTGGTCACCGTCATCACCGTCGTCGGTATCCGCCTCGCACCCGGCCCCAGACGAACCCGTTAGATCTCCGATCCGCGCAAGGATGGTGCGGGTGCCGAAACAACCGGCACCCGCACCGTCCTCACTACTCGGAGTCCCTCCGGCACACCTCAGCGGGGCGCCATCCGGATGGCGCCGTCGAGACGGATGGTCTCGCCGTTGAGCATCGGGTTCTCCACGATGTGGCGCGCGAGCGCGGCGTATTCGCTGGGGTCGCCCAGGCGCGAGGGGTGCGGGACCTGCGCGCCGAGGGACGCGATGGCCTCGTCCGGCAGCGTGGCGAACAGCGGAGTGTGGAACAACCCCGGCGCGATGGTCACGACCCGGATCTTGATGGCCGCGAGGTCACGCGCCACCGGCAGGGTCAGGCCGACGATTCCACCTTTGGACGCCGAGTACGCCGCTTGCCCGATCTGGCCGTCGAAGGCCGCCACGGACGCGGTGTTGATGATGACACCGCGCTCCTCACCCACCGGATCGGTCTTCGCGATCCGTTCGGCGGCCAGCCGGATCACGTTGAAGGTGCCGATCAGGTTGACGTTGACGACCTTGGTGAAGTCCGCCAGCGGGAACGCCCCGTTCTTGCCCACGGTCTTGATGGCGTTGCCGATACCCGCGCAGTTGACCGCGATCCGCAGATCGCCCAGCTCCTGCGCGGCGTCGAGGGCCGCCGTGACCTGCTCCTCGTTCGTGACGTCCGCCGCCGCGAAGACCACGCCGTCGCCGAGTTCTTTGGCGACGGCCTCGCCGGAGGACGACGGCAGGTCGATGATCACGACCTTCGCTCCCTTGCCGTGCAGCTCGCGCACGGTCGCCAAGCCCAGTCCCGACGCACCACCGGTCACGGCCGCGACCGAGTTGCTGATCTCCATCCCACTCCTCTTCTCCGGGTTGTCGAACGACAGCGCGAAACGCCGTCCGACTGGTCCGCGCTGTCACCCCGACACGGGGAGCCAGGCGCCGTGACCAATCGAGACACGGCGACAGGCTAACCGTACGGGCAGCACTAAGTAAACAGTCATTCTTCTTCGAATCAATACGCCGGTCGTCCAATGTCACCCGAACCCCCTGCAAGAGTGCGGAAATCGTCGTGATGGCAAGCTGTTGGTTATGGCCGATATTCGCCTGGACGTCTCCGACGCCATCGCCACCATCACACTCGACCGCCCGCGGCAGCTCAACGCGTTCACCACCGCGATGGGCGCGGAGCTGATCGATGCCTTCGATACCTGCGACCGGGACGATCGAATTCGCGCCGTGATCATCACGGGCGCCGGACGCGCCTTCTGCGCGGGCGCGGACCTGTCAGCGGGTGCGGAGACCTTCGTCGCGGGCGACCAGGACGCCGCGGAGTCCTTCCGCGACAGCGGCGGCGAGGTCGTCCTGCGCCTGTTCGAATCTCGCAAGCCCATCATCGCCGCCGTCAACGGCCCCGCCGTCGGCGTCGGCATCACCATGACGCTCGCGGCGGACTTCCGCATCGCCGTCGACACCGCCCGCATCGGGTTCGTCTTCAATCGACGTGGCATCGTTCCCGAGTCCTGCTCCAGCTGGTTCCTGCCCCGGCTGGTCCCCATGCAGACCGCACTGGACTGGGTGTACTCGGGCCGCCTCGTCGACGCGAGCGAGGCCCACGAAGCGGGATTGTTCTCCGCGCTGCATCCGGCGGACACCCTGCTCGACGAGGCGCGTGCGCTCGCGCGCCGCGTCACCGAGCATTCCGCGCCGGTCTCGGTAGCCCTGTCCCGGCAGATGCTGTGGCGCAACCTGGGCGCCGAGCATCCGATGATCGCGCACCGCATCGAGTCCCGCGGCATCTACCACCGAGGCGCGAGCGCCGACGCCAGGGAAGGCGTGACCGCCTTCCTGGAGAAGCGCCCCGCGCGCTTCCCCGACAGCGTCGATCGCGACCTCCCGGACCTTTTCGGCGACGATCTCGCGGTCCCGCCGTTCCGGCCGTGAGTCTCTCGGCGCTGATCACCGACCTGTCGGTGCGTCAGGATCCGTCGACGGTGGCGAGGAACTCCCGCAGCAACGCGGTGATCGCCGCGGGTTGTTCCAAGCTGCTGGTGTGACCGCAATCCGCGATGGTGTGCAGGCGCGCGCCCGGGATCGACGCGGCGATGCGCTCGGATCGCGCGAGCGGCGTCGCGCTGTCGTCGGTGCCGACAGCGACGAGCGTCGGCATCGTGATGGCCGCGATCTCGTGTTCCACCGAAGCCCGGTCGGCCACGCCGAGGACTGCCCTGCGAACGGCGGCACGATCACAGCGCCGCAGGCGTGCGGCCCACGCATCGATGACGGGCCGATTCGCGGGGTCGGCGCGGAAACTCGGCCCGAAAAGGTGCGGTTCGATCCTGCCCAGCACCGGTTTCGCGCCGAACAAGCGCAACGCGAGCGCGAGCCGCTTGTACTCCCCGATCTTGCCGGGGTCCTCCGGCTCGGCGCTGCTGTCCAGCAACGTCAGTGAGCGCAGCAGCGGGCCGTGCCGCGCCGCGATCCGCTGCCCGACGAAGCCGCCCATGGACAGACCGACCCAGTGCACCGGAGCGATCCCGAGTCGCCGGATCACCGCGACGGCGTCACCGGCGAGGGTGTCCATGTCGTAGCCGTGAGCCGTCGCCGGGGTCGCGCCCTGGCCTCGCCAGTCGATCGCGACGCAGCGATAGTGCTCGCGCAGCACCTCGATTTGCGGCTGGAACATCCAGCCGCCGAACAGCAGTCCGTGACCGAACACCACGGTGGCCGCCTCCGGGCGGTTGCGCGGCGTTCCGGTGTCGGCATAGGCGATCGGCACGCCATCGACCGTTATCGTGGGCATGAGTTCGTCCTGCTCCGAAAAATCGCGCTACACCGAAATGGACAGTTCCGCGGGTCCACGCACGTTGATCCGTCCGTTCCAGCGCAATTCGTCGATGGTCGCCTCGGGGAACCGCCGCACGAAGCGAGTGAAGACGGCCCGGGCCTCTAGCCGGACCAGCGCCGCGCCCAGGCAGTGATGGATGCCCGCGCCGAACGAAAGGTGCTGCTGCGCGTTCGGCCGGTCGAGGCGCAGCTCGTCGCCGTCGACGCCCCAGAACTCGGGATCGCGATTGGCGGCGCCGACGCAGGCGAGCACCAGGCTGCCCGGCGGAATCACCGAGCCGCCGATCGGCATGGACTCCACGGTGATCCGGCGCATCAGTTGCACGGGGGTGTCGTATCGGAGCAGTTCGGCGACGGCGTTCTCGGCGAGTGCGGGGTCTTCCCGGAGTCGTCGTGCCTGGCCGGGGTGGCGCAGCAGGGCGAGGACGCCGTTCGCGAGGTGGTTCACGGTCGTCTCGTGGCCCGCGATGTAGAGCAGCATGACCTGGGCGACCAGCTCGTCCTCGCTCAGCACATCGCCATCGTGTTCGGCGGTGATGAGCCTGCTCAGCAGGTCGTCGCCGGGTGCGGCGCGTTTCCAGCGGACCAGGTCGCCGACCATGGCGAACAGTTCCTGGTTGGCGGACCGGACCTCGGCCTGCAAGGCGGGATCGGGCAGTGGTTCCAGCGCCAGCACGAGTATCGCGGTGAGTTCGCGCAGCCTGGTGTGCTCGACCACCGGGACGCCCAACATCTCGGAGATGATCGCGAAGGGCACCGGGAACGCCAGTCCCGCGACCACATCCGCGGTGCCCGCCTCGGCGATGCGGTCCAGGGCGGCATCGACGAGTGCCTCGGCCCTGGGCCGCAACGCCTCGATCGCGCGGGGTGTGAACGCCTTGGCGACGAGGCGGCGCAGGCGGGTGTGATCGGGCGGATTCCGGTCCAGCATGGACAGTCCGCGCATCATGCGGTTTTCCTTGCCGAGCTCGCCGCTGTCGCTTTTCCAGGTCGGCAGACGGGTCAGATCCTGTTCGTCGACCGACTGCGCCGACCGCTGCAGCGCGGCGGCATCCTCGTACTTCGACACGATCCAGAATCCGAGCGGGTGCTCGTGCACGGGTGCGGCGGCCCGCAGCCGGTCGTAGTGCGGATAGGGATTCTCGGCGAAGCCCGCGGCGAACGGATCGAACACGAAGCTGTCGGTGGTCACGGCCACTCCTCCTGGTTCACGAGTTGACCAGTTTCACGTTGCGCATGGTGACAAGTGCGGTGGCGCACAATGTTTCGTCCTCGTGGCCGACCGAGAAGACGTCCGCGGCCGCGATGGTGATGAGCACGCCGGGCTTGATCACCCGGCCTCGGGCGACGACCTTCGGCCCTTTGGCCGGGGCGAGGATCTTCACCGTGTAATCAATCGTCATGTTCGCCCATCCCGGCTGGAGCAGGGTTCCCGCCGCGGAGCCCGCAGCGAAATCCGCTAGGGAGCCGAGCACTCCACCCTGGAAGAACCCGTCGTGCTGGGTAAGTTCCGCGCGATGCGGCTGGATGATCTCGGCCTCGCCGGGGGCCACCCGGCCGAAGGTGAAACCCAGGTGCCGGGCGGCGGGCATACTAAGCACCGCGCCCGTCACGACCGCTTCGAAGTCGGGGTTCGCCGCTTGCCATGCCCGCATGTATTCAGCTCCTCGTCCGCAGTTGCGCCGGTTCTTCCACGCGCGGCGACCAGACCTCGAAACCGCCCGCCAAGTAGCGCTTCCTGGCCGCTGCCCGCATGATCTTCCCGCTGCTCGTCTTCTGCACCTGACCGGAGTAGGTCAGCACCACCTCGCCGACGGTCAATTCGTGCTCCCGCACGACCGCCGCCCGGATCGCGCCCACGATGTCGGTGACGTCGTCCTCCGGCGCGTAGGCACGCTTGACTTCTTGCACCACGACGATCTGTTCGCCGTCGCGTCCGGGCGCCGAGAAGGCCGCGCCGCCGCCGATCCGCAGCGCGGGATGCGCCGCCTGGACGGTGTGTTCGATGTCGTGCGGGTAATAGTTGCGGCCGCGAACGATAATGACATCTTTTAGCCGACCCACCACGTACAGCTCGCCGTCCACCAGCACACCGAGGTCGCCGGTGCGCAGGTAGATCCGTGCGGGATCATCGGCGCAACGTGCCCGAAAGGTCTGCGCGGTCGCCTCGGGTTTCTCCCAATAGCCCTGTGCGACATGATCTCCCGAGACCCAGATCTCGCCGATCCGATCCGGCGGGCAGATTCGTCCGGTGCCGGGATCCACGATGCGGAGTGCTTCCTTCGGCAGCACCCGGCCCGAACCGGCGACGGCGCGAATACGGTCCGCATCGCCATCGGCGTAACGCCCGCGCCCGAGCGCTTCGATGTCCAGGTCGAGCTTTGTCGGTCCACGCCCCTTCCGGCTGCCCGTGACCAAAAGCGTGGCCTCAGCGAGGCCGTAGCAGGGATACAGCGCCCGCGCGTCGAATCCGTATGGCGCGAATGTCTCGGCGAATCGCGTCAACGTCTCCGCGCGGATCGGCTCTGCGCCATTGAACGCCACCTTCCAGCTGCTCAAATCCATCCGCGGCGCCTCCCCCGTGCCCGCGCGCGCGACGCAGGCGTCGAAAGCGAAATTGGGACCGCCGCTGGTGTGCGCGCGATAGCGGGAGATGGCTTCCAGCCATAGCAGCGGTCTACGAACGAATGTCGCCGGTGACATGAGGATGCTGGTCGCCCCGACATACAGCGGCTGCAGCACATTGCCGATCAGACCCTGGTCGTGGAAGAACGGCGCCCAGCCGACCACCGTCGAGTCCCGATCGTGGCCGAAGGCCTGCCGGATCATCTCCTCGTTGGCCAGCAGATTGCGATGCGTGACCATGACGCCTTTGGGAGTCGCGGTGGAACCGGACGTGTACTGCAGGAAGGCGACGGAGTCGAGTCCGGCGGCGATGGCCGTGCGATCGGCGTGCGCCGGGGGCAGGTCGTCCACGGCGAGCCAGTGCCCGACCGGGCAGATCGGCTCCAGCACCGGCCGCACCGTCTCGATCATCGCGCCGACCGTCAGCACCGCGGCGGGCCTGCAATCGAACACGATCGAACGTGTCGCGTCCTGCACTCGGTCGCGGCGCGGTGGATTCACCGGCACCGCGATGATCCCTGCGTAAAGGCAGCCGAAGTAGGCGACGATGAAGTCGAGGATCTGCGGGAACACCAGCAACGCGCGGTCACCCGGCATGCACCGCGAACCGAGTTCCTGGGCCACGGCCAGCGCGCGCTGGTGCAGTTCGAGATAGGTCAGAGCCGCTGCCTCCGAACCGTTCTCGTCCAAGAACACGTAGGCGGTCCGGTCCGGCTCGCCCGCGGCGCGGCGCTCGAGGATATCGGGAAGCAGAATGGTGTCCGGCATGTCGGGTCCTCACTGCAATGCGGCGGTCATCGCCGCGGCGACGGCGGCGCGATGCCGATGGTGGAAGAGGTGGTCGCCAGGGAATCGGTGATGCGTTCAGCGCGGCGAGCGCGCGGGCCAGTTCGAACGCGACCAGCGCACCCATGCTGTGCCCGTAGAGGGCGACGCGCATCGCACCCCACTGCACGAGCTGCGGCAGCAACCCGTCCACCGCGTCGCCGACGCGGCGCAGCGGCGACTCGCCCGCGAGATCTTCTCGTCCGGGCAACTGCACCCGCACCGTGGCGATGTCCGCCGGGAACAAGTCCGGCCAGCGGTTGAACGAGGACGCGCCCGCACCCGCGTGCGGAATGCAGATCAGCCGCACGGGCGCGTCGGTGGACGTCCACCGCAGCCACGATTTCGTCGATCCGGGAGCCGTCATCGGACGTTCCGGAGCGTGACCGGAAGGCTTTTCAGCCCCCGGATGATGAAACTGTGGTCCTGCCGGTCGAGCTCGCCGTCACGCAACTCCACATCGCCCGAGTGCCGGTACAGGCGGTCGAAGGCGACCTCCGCTTGCAGTGCGGCCAGCTGCCCGCCCAGGCACCCGTGCATGCCGTGCCCGAACGCCAGATGGTCGACGGCGGTGCGCGTCAGGTCGAACTCGTCGGGACGGTCGAACGCGGCGGGGTCGCGGTTGGCAGCGCCCAGACAGACCAGCACCTGGTCACCGGCCGAGATGCGATGTCCGTCGATGTCGGCATCGCGGGTGGCCAGGCGCTTGGTGAGCTGGAGCGGACAGTCGTAGCGCAGCGCCTCGATGACCGCGGCCCGCACGCACTCCGGCCGGTCCCGCAGCAGCGCGGCTTGGTCCGGATGGCGCAGCAGGGCCAGAACTCCGTTGCCGATCAGGGATTTCGTGGTCTCGTTGCCCGCGACGAAGCACATGATGCAGACGAAGACGAGTTCCTCGTCGCTCAGCGTGTCGCCGCCCGCGGTGCGCGCGGCGAGCAACCGGCTGATCAGATCGTCGCCGGGCCGGGAACGCCGCTCGGCGAGCACCGCGTCCAAGGCCGCGGCGAACTCCTCCACGACCGCGGATACGCGCGCGAAGACCCTGGCCTTCATCAGGCCCGGCTCCAGCAGGAACCGGATGTCGTGGGTCCAGGGGCCGACCCGTTCACGCAGATCACGCGGTAGGTCCATCCACTCGCACAGCACCGCCACCGGCAAGGGCGCCGCGAGTTCGGTGATCACGTCCAACCCGCCCGCGTCCCGCGCTCGCCGCAGAAGCTCCTCCGTCGCCCGCACGACCACGGGGCGCAGCTCGGCGATCGCCGAGGCGGTGAACACCCGGTTCACCAGTCCACGCAGTCGCGCGTGGTCCGGATTGTCGGTGAACACCAGTGATTTGCGGCCCAGCCGCTGGATGCGCGCGACATCGCGCTGCCCGAATCGCTCGGCCTGCTCGCCGACCAGCCGGGGAATCAGCCCGGCGCTGAAGGAGCGGTCACGCAGCACGCCGCGGACATCGGCATGGCGGGTGAGCACCCACATACCCAGCGTCTTGTGCACCGGCTGTGCCTCGCGAAGCTGCCGGTAGAGCGGATAGGGGTCGCGCCGGAACTCGGCGCCGAAGGGGTTGAACCGGACTCGTGCACGGCTCGCCTGGACCTGGTCGTGTGCCCGTACTTTCATCCGGTCCGCACTTCCCGGCCGGAGAAGAAGCGATCGCGGTAGGGCGCGAGCACCAGCCGCAGCAGCCCGATCTTGCCCATCCGGAAACCGAGCGCGGACAGCTTGAGATACCGCTCGTAGCGGGCGACCACTTCCGGGCCGACGACCTCGACGGCTTCCGCGCGGTTCGCCCGCAGTCGGCGTGCCCATTCCGCGCAGGTCCACGCGTAATCCAGACGGCCGTTCGCGACGGAGCGGATCTCGAAGACGCCGTCGGCCGCGGCCGCTATCTCCGCGAACGTCGGCAGGTCCGCGTCCGGGAAGATCTCCCGCTGCATGAACCCGCTCGCCTGCGCACGATCCATATTGGCGTAGACGATCGTCTGCAACGACAGCACACCGTCGTCGTTCAGCCAGTCGCGGCAGCGGGTGAAGAACTCCCGATAGACCCGGATCTTCTCGGCAGGCGCGTCATCCGGCCGGGCGAAGTGCTCGAAGGCGCCGATCGAGATGATGCCGTCGAACCGGATGTCCGGTTCGTAGTGCGCCCAGTTCTCCAGCAGCACTTCGACACCCGCCAGGTCGCGAGACCGCACGAACTCGGCCTGCTCGGCGCTGAGGGTCAGCCCGACCGACCGAGCGACCCCATGCCGCCGGGAAAGACGCTCCAGGATCGCACCCCACCCGCAGCCGATGTCCAGCACCGCCGCGGCATCGTCGGCGCCGATCGCGTCGAGGTGGAACCGCAGCTTGCGGTCCTGGGCCACCTCCAAGGTGTCCTCGCCGGTCGCGCGCAGCGCGCAGGAGTAGGTCAACGACGAATCGAGCCAGAGCCGATAGAAGTCGTTGCCCGCGTCGTAGTGGTGCCGGATCGCGGCCGCCGCCGCGTCCGCCCGATCGGCGCCGATGGATGTGGGCACGGCTACGTCACGCTCCGGCGGCTCTGCTCGTGCAGATAACCGGCCACCGCGTCGATATTGGGGTTCTCGAACAGGTCCTCCGGCGCGAGATCGACGCCGTACCGCTGCTCCACCTCGATCAGCAGCGCGACCGCGAGGGCGGAATCCACACCCAGCCGGTCGAAATCGGCGGCGGGGTCCACCGCTTCCGCCGGAATCTCGAGCAAGTTTCCGAGGTACTCCCTGCACCAGCGGACGATGGCTTCTCTACTCGTATCCATGTTGCGTATTCCTCACGCTGCGTTGCCGACGGGTTCGGCATTTCCGGAAAGACGTTTGGCCGCCATTCGTTTCGCGGACGGTACTTTCAGATCCCAGGCCAGCCCGCAGCTCTCGAGCATTTTGATGACCCAGAATCCGGGATCGAGCCGATACCAGTCCAAACCGAAGGACGGCGACTCGGGAAACGCGTGATGGTTGTTGTGCCACGACTCCCCCAGCGTCACCAGAGCGAAGACGCCGCCGTTATGGCTGTTCTCCCGCGAGACATAACGGCGGGTGCCGAACATGTGCAGGAACGAATTGATCGCCCAGACGATGTGCTCGAGAACGAAGATCCGCACCAGGCCGCCCCACAGCAGGCCGCTGACCGCCCCGGTCCAACCGAGCGACACCACCCCACCGACCACCGCGGGAAGCAGCAGTCCCAACGCCACCCAGTAGTAGTAGAGGCGGGCTACCCGTACCAGGCCGCGATCCTTGATGAGGTCGGGTGCGTAGTGCACGACGTTCGGGTACTCGTGGCGACGCATCCACAGGAAATGCGAATGCGCCAGGCCGCGCAGCGTTCCGCGCAGACCACCGCCGGAAAGGTTCGGCGAGTGCGGATCTCCTTCGCGATCGCTGTATTCGTGATGCCGCCGATGCAGGGCCACCCAGGACACCACGCCGCCCTGTCCGGCCATCGAGCCGAGCACCGCCAGCACCGCGGCGACCCACGGCGCCGCCGTGAACGTGCGATGGGTGAACAGCCGGTGGTAGCCGACGGTCACGCCGAGACCGGTGGCCAGCCACATCGAGAACAGCAGCAGGAATTCGGTCAGGCCGAACGGATGCACCCGGAGAAAGGCGAACGCACCAGCCGTGCCGAGAATCGGCAGAATATCGAATAGCAGGAAGTGCCGACGTTGCAGCCGATGAATGTAAGGACTGTTGATCGTCTTCCTGCGGGGTTCCGGCTTCTCGCCGTTCGGATCACTGTCTTCGGCAATCACTCGACTACACCTCGTAGGTCCAGGGGCCCGATCTCGCCGGCGGGACCGCTCGACCGTAACCCCGCCGGCGAGAGGAACTTCGGCAGAGCAAGAGCCCCCGATCGTGGGATCGAAAGCGTCTATGTCACCACCACGCCACGACGCGCAGCGGAAACGAGCCCATCCCGCGCACCGGCGCAGGCAGTGCGACGAGTCTGGCGCCGGTGCCGGGGAGCGCGTCCAGGTTCGTCATCTGCTCGATGATCGGGATTCCCGCGCCCAGCAGCGTGTGATGGCACGGACGTGTCGGCAACGACGTGTCGTCGACGTCGAGCGAGTCGATGCCCACCAACGCCACATTGGCGGCGACCAGCGCATCGGCGACCTCACCGATCAGGAACGGATGCCCGGGCTCCCGGTACGCGGCCGAACCCCACTCGGCCGACCAACCGGTGTGCACCAGCACCGCCTTGCCCCACAGGAGCGCGGGATCACCGAGCAGGTCGGGGCCCACCGCGCGCAGTCCCCGCGCGCGGATAAGGACGATCGGCACGTTGAACAGCCGTTCCAACGGCAACTCGGCGATGTCGGCGCCTTCGGCGTGGAAATGGTAAGGCGCGTCGATGTAGGTCCCGGTGTGGCCGACCATATCCACGCGTGCGATGTCGTAGGCCATGTCGATCAGCGGCGATCGGTCGCGCGCCACGGCCGTGGTGACGCGTGGTGCGGGTAGGCCCGGATAGGTGAGCATGCCGTCCGAGACCGGATGCGACAGCTCCACGATCGCTCGGCTCATACCTGGGACGCTACCGGCCGATCCCGTGCCCGTACACGGAGTCGTCGCGGAGCCGGACGCGGTGAAAGCGCCGACCGCGATCGGCACATGCGCGTCGCGCCGAAGAAGCGCAGAATGGACACCGGAAGGTCATCATGCGAGCGCTACAGGGCCTGCTCGGCGTCGTGCTGGGGATCCTCACGGCCGTGCTCGGCACGGTACTGGGGCTGGTCGCGGCCGTGCTGTGGCTCGTCGGCGCGATCCTATGCGTGACGGTGATCCTGCTTCCGCTCGGTCTGCCGGTCACCAAACTCGCCCGCCGCCTGTTCACCCTCTCCCGGCAACTCATGCATCTGCCCTGACGGCCGTCGCCGCGGGTCGGTCGATCAGGTTTCGTATGGCTTCGATGACGGGGCCGGGCATCTCCTCCGGCAGGAAGTGTCCGCACCGCACGGTCCCGGCGCGAAGATCGTTCGCCCATCCCGACCAGATCGATAGGGGATCGAACGGAAGCACGACCTCGCCCGGATCCTGCCAGAGCGCGGCGACGGGCATGGTCAACCGGCGGCCCGCACGACGATCGGCTTCGTCGTGGACGTTGTCGATGGAGGCGCTGGCCCGATAGTCGGCGCACACCGCGCGAACGGCGCCGGGCGCGCGGGCAGCCGCGAGGTATGCGGCGCGGGCTTCCCCGGGAATCGCGCCGGGTATCCGGCACCAGTCGTCGAGGAAGTGCCCGAAGAACAGATCGGGGTCGGCTCCGATCATGCGCTCGGCCACGTCGGAAGGTTGTGCGAGCAGGTACAGATGGAAGGCGAAGATGCCGGATGTCCCGTGCAGGGTGGACCACATGTCCGCGGCGGGCAGCACGTCCAGAATCGCGAGATGGCTGATCGCGTCCGGGTGGTCCAAACCGGCGCGGAACGCGACCAATCCTCCTCGATCGTGTCCGGCGAGCGCGAATCGCTCATGGCCAAGCGCCCGCATGAGCCCGATGATGTCGGCGGCCATCGTCCGTTTCGCGTAGGTGCTGCCATCCGGCTCACCGACGGGCTTGTCGCTGTCGCCGTAGCCGCGCAGATCCGGGCAGATCACCAGATGGTCGCGAGTGAGGTCCGTCGCGACGTGCCGCCAAGCGAAATGGGTCTGCGGAAAGCCGTGCAAGAGCACGATCGGGGCGCCTGCTCCGGCCATGGCGACGTGGAGACCGACATCGCCGACCGTCACGCGATCGTAGGCGAATCCAGCAATCCTGTTGCGCATCTCCCGGACAGTAGGACATGGCACCGACAAGCTCTGGGCACGTGCACCGGTCGAAAACCACTGCGGCGCTATCGATCGTCAGCGAGAACTGAGATCCCCGGCTTATCGCGTGCGGCCGAACAGTAGCCGCTATCGGGAGCGGCTAACCCCGCCGGGATGCGGGAACAACAACGGTGCGAGAAAACGCCGGGCGAACTCCTTCGCCGCCGCGGCGTCGGCGAGCGGGAGCGCGCCGCGCGGATTCGAGATGAACGACATCGTCAGGCGGACGAACAGCTCGGCGACCACCTCGGCGTCGAAGACGCCCAGCTCGCCCCGCTTCTGCCAGTGCACGATGAAGCGCGCGACCAATGCCCGTCCCTGCTCGATGAATTCGTCACCGGTGAGGAATCGGGTGAGTTCCCCTGCCGCGGACGAGACGCGAAGGCTGCGCGTCAGCAACCGGGGGGCCTTCGCCTCGCTCACGAACGCCGAGAACATCTCCGCCAGCGCGCTGACCGGACCCGCCGCGCGCTGCACCGCCTCGGCCACAATGATCCCGACCCGTTGCGACTCGGCCATGAGGGCGTAGCGGACCAGCGCGGACTTGGTGCCGAAACGGCGATAGACCGTGGCGACGCCGACACCGGCATGCTCGGCGATGCGGACCATGGTCGTCTCCTCGAAACCCATCTCGGCGAAGCAGTCGCGGGCGGCCTCGACGATGCGGCGCGATCGGGCGTCCAGCGCGGCAAGGTCGGCCCGCCGTTGTGGCTGCTGCTGCGCCCTTTCACCGGTCACGTGATCCAAGTGTGCTCGGCCGAGGTCATACACCCCCGACGTCCGCCGCATGGCCGGGTTCGAGCTGAAGCGGCGCCACCACCTCGAGTTCGCCGTACGTCCGTGTGCTGCAAGCGGCATGGCGTCTGCTGCCGGATCGGTTGCTGCTGCTCCCGCTGGCCTACAACCGCCTGCAATACGAGAAGCTCGTCCGCTACCACCGCGAGTACGCACTGGACTCCTTCGCGCCGCCCCCGGGCTCGACGGGCGGTTGCCCGGTCTGAGACGGCCACTCCTCGCCGGGGCAAGGCACGCCGCACCGCACTGGAAGACATACCGGACTGGGTATGCAGGTGTCGAAGCTGGTGCTTGCCAAGGTGATTCAGCGGATTCGGCTACACGACTCGGCGATTCACCGGCTCGGGCAGGCGGCGCGGCAGGTAGCGTGTGCCGATATGGCGACCCCCTTGGCGTACACGGCCACCTACTCCCATCCGGCCGACGCGCTTCGCGCGGCGCTGGCCGACGAGCGGTACTGGAAAGACCGCGTCGAGGAGGTCGGCGGAGTTCTCGTGGAGTTCGATGCCGCCGAGGACCGTTTGCACGTGCGAATGGTGCAGACCATAGCGGCGGCCGAGTTGCCCGGCGCCGTCACCGCGGTGCGCCCCGAGGGCCTGGTCGTCACCCGCACCGAGACCTACACCCAGGAGGGCGGCAGTTTCGACGCCGACGTCGAGGGTGTGCCCGCGCGGGTGAGCGGCACCGTCCGGCTCACCGAGCAGGATGCCGCCGCGGTGGCGGTCGTGGACGGCGCGGCCGAGGTGGGGATCCCGTTGTTCGGCAAGAAGATCGAAGCGGCCGTCGTCGCACGGCTGGTCGACATGCTCGCCGCGGAAGCGGAATTCACCGATACCTGGATCACGAACCACTGACACGTCGACCGGCACCCGGAGTCGATCGGGCATCAAGGATCACGCGGGGGCGGCCACCTCACCGGTCTCGTGCTCTGTACCGGTCGCGGTCCGACGACCCAGCGCCGGCGCGATCAACTCCACGGTGTCGTGCAGGATCTGCTCGTAGTCGGCGCGGTGGAACTCGTACGGAAGCTCCAGTCGCAGTTCCGAAGTCTGCGCGAGCACCGGATCGGCCCGCAGCCGATCGATGATCTCCTCGGCGGGCCCGACCAGGTCCGGGGCGAACAGGACGCGCCGCGGCCCCTGCGGCCCGAGGGTGCGCTCGCGCCTGCTCTCCGCGTACTGCCGGTACCGCTCGCGAGTCGCGCGGTCGGCACTGTCGAACGGAACGATCACCCGTCCCACCGCGACCCGGGCGGGCCGAGCCGGATCCACCAGTCCGCGGTACTCGCCGATCAGGCTCGACTGGGTGGTGGTGAAATCGTCGCTGTGCTCGCCGAACACGATGTTCCCCGTCAGGAGGTTCAGCCCGTTCTCCCCTGCCCAGCGCACCGAACGGGTGCTGGCCCCGCCGTACCACAGCCGGTCGATCAAACCGGGATTGTGCGGCTGTAACCGCGGCCGCTGGGTGTTGCCCGGGGAGTGGATCACCGTGTCGGCGTCACCGAGATAGTCGCCCCGCAGGTTCTCGATCAGCCGGGCGATCCGTCCGTAGGAAAGGTCGTAGGTGCGCCAGTCCCCGTCGAAGACCAGGCCGCCGAGCAAGTCGGCATGCGGCGGCGTGCCCGCACTGAAACCGGCTTGCAACCGGCCCCGCGACAGCACATCCGCCAGCGACAGATCCTCGGCCAGCCGGAACGGGCTTTCGTAGCCGATGGGAATCACGGCCGTGCCCAATTGGATTCGACTGGTGCGCTGACCGGCGGCGGCCAGGAACACCGCTGCCGACCCGACGCCGTGCTCGAGATGACGCTGCCGGATCCACGCACCGTCGAAACCGAGGCTTTCGCCGTACTCGAACAGCCGTAGCGTGTCCTCGAGCCCGGAGTACGGATCGTCGTCGGGATAGTTGCCCGGCGTCAGGAACGACAACGTCCTGATCCGAGGTGTCGTGTCGCTCATCGGTTCAGCCGCGCTCGTACGGCAGCTTCTCACCGGCTTCGATCGCGACCGGGAGCCGGTTCTCCGCGGGCGGCAACGGGCAGGTCGCCAGGTCGGTGTAGGCGCAGGGCAGATTCGCGGCCCGATTGAAGTCCAGCTCCACCGACCCGTCGGCATCCGGCGGCGACAGCTGCAGCACCCGGTTGGCGGCGTATGTGGTGACCCCGGAGGTTTCGTCGGTGAAGAGCACGGTCAGGGCGCCGGGGTCCTTGCCGGGGAAAGCGGTCAGGCGCAGCGGCCGTCCGTCCAACTCGAACTCGACCTGCCCCGGCGCGTCGTAGACGTGTTCCAGTCCTTCGACAGCGGCGCCGACCGTGGTCGGCTGCGGCTCCGGGAAGGCGACATATCGCCCGGAGACCACCCACTTCGGGTGCGGCGCGTAGGCGGGCGTGCCGCGAAATGCCGTGCGCAGCGGGTTGTCCGGGTGCCGTGGCCGAACGATGTCGTGCCCGCCGCGCTTGGCGACCTCGATCACCGCGTCACCCCAGACAGCGTTCACGCCGCCGCGTTCGGGGATGACCCCGAACACATGCCTGCCGCGCACGGGTGTCCCGTCGACCACCAGCTCCTCACCGTCGTCGAGCACCACCGTCACACCGTCGGCGCCGGTGGACCAGGCACCCGGCGCGTCGGAGAATCGCTGCGGCGTCTCGGCCAGCCAGTGCAGATCGGTGATGGCCAGGAATCCGTGCGGGTCGGCCAGTCGCGTCTCTTGTCCGCGCTGCCAGTCCTGCCAGTCGGCGACGAAGGCGTCGGTCGGAGTTGCCGCGGCGGCCTGCGCTGTCATGTGGTGCTCCTCGTCTGAAGCCGTGTCCGCCCCGGTTCGGTGCCGTCGCGACGATTCGAGCCGAGACGTGCGACACCGCTCCGGACGACGAACGGAGGTGATACCGGATTCAACCGCACGCGCCCGTGCGCGAACAGAATTGCGATCAGCCCGAACCCAATCGCCGCTCACGGAGCATTCATCTGGTCGTGTGCGCACCGCCGTTGACGTGAATCGTCTGGCCCGTGATGTGCCGGGCGTGCGGGGAGGCCAGGAACTCGATCAGCCCGGCGACGTCATCGGGCTCACCCGCGCGTTTGTCGTGCGTGGAGTCGATCAACCAGCTACGCCGTTGCTCGCTGAGTTGCCCTTGGAAGAAATCGGTGTTCTCGATGTAACCGGGCGCGACCGTGTTCACCGTGACACCCTTCGGCGCCAGTTGCGCCGACAAGCCGGCCGACCACGCCGCCAGCGCCGCCTTCGCGGCGCCGTAGGACCCCGCGGCATACTCCGCGCCGATCGAGCCGACATTGATCACCGCTCCACCGGGTCGCAGCCGCTCCCGCAGCGCCGAGGTGGTCAGGACCGCACTCAAGAGATTCGTCGACAGGTTCGCCGTCCACTGCTCGGCCAACTCCGCCAACGACACCGCGGCACCGTTGCCGACGACGAGATCGGTGTTGCCCCCGGCCATGTTCACCAGCACATCCACTTCGGGCCCGACCGATTCGGCGAACCGCTCCACCTCCGTTGGAATCGACGCATCACAAACGATTCCCCGCACTCCGAGTTCCTGTGCCGCCCGCTCCACCCGTTCCTTCGAACGCCCGGTGATCACCACGTCCGCCCCGCCTTCGGCGAACCGCTGAGCCACCCGGCGTCCGATTCCCCCGCTCGCACCGGTGACGACGACCGTTCCGCGCATTCTCATCTCCTCTCGGTATATTTAGCGCTAAATGTACCGAGGGGAGAGACTTCCGGCAATGACGCACGAAGCACACGACGAGATACCGTCGCCCGCCCGGATAGCCGCGGCATGGCGCCGCGAACTGCCCGGCGCGCGAGTCGAGTCGATCGAGATCCTCACGCCGCTGTGGCGAGTCGCCAAACTCCTCACCGACGAGCGACAGCGCACCCTCCAGCGGCTCGGCATCGACGAATCGACCCTCGACCTGCTCAGCACCCTGCGCCGATCCGGTCCGCCCTACCAGCTGACCACCCGCCAGATCGCCGCCCGCAGCCTCGTCACCGCGGGCGCCGTCTCCCAGCGCCTCGCCCGTGCGGAAGCGGCCGGGCTGATCACCCGCGAACCGACCTCGACCACCCGGCGTGGCGTCCTGGTCTCGCTCACGCCGGACGGCCATCGCCACATCGAACAGGTCGTGCCCGCCCTACTGGAGCACGAAACCGCCTTGACCGACCAACTCGCCGCCGACGAACGCACCGTGCTCACCGCGGCTCTGCGCACACTCGAGGCGGCGATCCGATCCGCCGAACCGGCATAGACCCCCGCGCCGACTCGGTCAGGCGCCGGACAGATCCGCGGACAGGTCCCTGATTTCCACGACCGGCCCGGCTCTGACCCAATTCGCGCGAGGCCGGATCGAGGATCGCGTTGCGGTAGACGGCGAAACCGCGCACAGCGTGCCGGAATACGTCCGGCGATTGAGCGAACACGGTCCATCAGTCACCGGGTGTGGCATGGATCGTGCCGTGATCGACGGCGGGATCCTTGCCGGGGCCGAACAGCCGGTCGTAGAAGAAGAGGATTCGTTCGATGTGATTGCTGACACGTCGCCTGTCAAGGCTCGATCCGCCGACCCCGGCACCAGGGCATTCGAGCGGAGCCCCGGTGCCGAGAAGACAGCGTCAGAGAGGTCGCGGCTCCGGTGTTCCGGCGTGACCGCGCCACGCCGCACGTGGCCCGATGCCGTGGAATCGCCCGCTCCGCAGCGAGTCGGCCAGCGCGTCCTCGACAGAGGAGTGAACGGGCCGCAGGGCGTCGAGGTCGAGGACGGCCACGACGCGGGCCACTACCAGCCGGTCACCGACCACTCGCAGCCGGACGCCCCGGCGCAGGCATGCCTCGGATTCTTCCGCCAAGATCAGCAGCGAACGGCAGGACATGAAGCCGAGACCGCTCGCATCGATCACGATCGACCCCGGCGCCGCGGTGGTCGCTCCGGCCTCGTATAGCAATCGCCGCCACGCGGGCAGCGTGTAGGCATCGACTTCACCATGGACGTGGACGACGGTCGCGTTGCCGCGGTGTTCGATGGTCGCGTCCAGTCCGAGGAGAGCGTCTTTCCACCCGTCCGACGAGGGTTGGGCGGCGCCGCCGAGACCGTGCAATTCTGTGCTCATAGGGCACTCGATTCGTTTCGCGCCTAGCGCGCTCGATACCGGCCCACCCTGCATCCTCAAGACAGACCCGTCCCTTATTGCTAACAGAGACATGCCCATCTGTACAGCGGTGCGGATCCGAGCGGTTACCTGGACAGGTCGTGGGACGGGCTGCGGTACCTGTTGGAGTCGGCCGAGGCGGGAGGCCGCGCGCTGCTCAGCAGGCGCCCAACTGCGGAACCGATCGACGGCGACCCGTCACGGCCGGATAGGAACAGCACGTAGCCACGCCGGGCCGTCACGGATTTCCCATGGCCGCACGCCGATCGTATGAGCGGTTCCTGCCGACCGTGAACGCTGACATTTGTTCAAGACGAATCTTCGGTCGCCCAGCAAGGTAGTCCCTGTGCGGACCGTCCGAAGGAGAACCAATGGCTGAGACCAGCGCCGCTGCGGCGTCGAGTCGGTGTTCGGATCCAGATCCGAAGTGGCAGTGGAGTTTCGGATCGAAGATGCCCAACTGATCGGCGATTTCAGCAAAAAGGGAGGCATACTCGTGCGGATCCTCATCTCCGGTGCAAGCATCGCCGGACCGGTGCTGGCGTACTGGCTCACCAGGCACGGCTTCTCCGTCACCGTCGTCGAACGCGCGCCGACCCTGCGCAAGACCGGCGGCCACGCGGTCGACCTGTTCCGGCCCGCGATGGACATCTCGCAGAAGATGGGCGTGCTGGCGCGCATCCAGGAACGGGCCACCGGCACGAACCGGATGACACTCCACCCCGAAGGCGCGCGGCGGCCCGCCAGCGTGGATCTCGCCAAGATCTTCGGCGCCACTTCCGACCAACACGCCGAGATCATGCGCGACGACCTCAGCGAGATCTACTATGACGCCGCCTCCGACGACGTCGAATATCTCTTCGGCGACTCGATCACCGCGATCTCACTCGAGGGCGAGGTACGGTTCGAGAAGTCCGCGCAGCGCCGCTTCGACCTCGTCGTCGGCGCGGACGGGCTGCACTCCACTGTGCGCCGCCTGGTCTTCGGCGAGGAATCGCGCTTCAGCGCCTTCGCCGGGGCCTATCTCGGGGTGATGACCCTGCCCGGCGCCTACGGCTGCGACAGCGAACTCCACATCCACGTCGGTGTCGGCCGCACCGCAGGTATCTACGGTGTACGCCACCTCGGCGAGGCGCGTGCGTTGTTCCTGTTCCGCAGCAACCGCGAACTCGACTACCACCGCCACGACGTGTCACGGCAGAAAGAGCTGCTGCGTAAAGCATTCCACGGTTTCGACACCGACGTGGACCGCTGGCTCGACGAACTCGACCACACCCCGGCGTTCTACTTCGACTCCATCACCCAACTCCGCATGGACACCTGGTCCCGAGGCCGGGTGACGCTCGTCGGCGACGCGGGCTACTGCCCCGGCCCGGCCGTCGGCGGCAGCACCACGCTGGCCGTCGTCGGCGCGTACGTCCTCGCCGGAGAACTCGCACGAGCGGGCGGCGACCACGAGCGCGCCTTCCCCGCCTACGAACACGCGATGGCCGAACACATACGCGGCGGCCACGCGGTCGCGCTCAGCGCAGCCAAGACCCTGATCCCCACATCCCGCCTCGGTGTCTCGGGACTGGTGCAGGCCACCCGACTGTTATCCGCCCTGCCCGCAGGCCCCGGCCGCGCCTTCCTCCGCCTCGCCACCAAAAGCACACGCGTCTACAACGCTATGACCGTCGACGACTATCCACCACCGCCCACCGCATCAGGAGGCCTGGGTGGCGACCCGTTCAGCCCTCGGACGTCAGACCCTCGAAGGTCAGGGTGAGCAGACGGCGAGCATGGTCGGCATCGCCGTTGCCCGCGTGTGCGATCGCGGAGACGAGGGTCATCAATTCGGTCACCTCGAGATCGGCTCGAATGAGACCGGCGGCTTGGGCATCCCGCAACAGCGGCATGGCAGCGGCATCGGTCATGCGATGCCACGCTGCGACTTCCGGGGTTTCGTCGCCGTCGCGAAGTCCATATGCGTTGACGAACGCCTCGCGCAAGCCTCGGCTGACCGCGATGTGATCGATGACCGCATTCAGCCAGCCGAGCAAGGCGTCACCGGCCGCATCGCCGCCCGCTAGATCGGTGGCCGCGGCACACAGCGCGTCGATCCGCTCGCGGTACACGGCCGTGATGAGGTGCCCGCGTGTCGGGAAATGCCGGTACAGGGTGGCATTGGCGACACCGGCGGCGCGAGCGATGTCATCGAGCGAGGCGGCGGCGCCGAAACGATTGAACGCGCGCTCCGCGGCGGCGAGGAGCCGGTCACGGTTGCGCCGGGCGTCGGCGCGCGGCCGCGCGCCCGGGGACGGCTCGGAGGTGGTCGGCACGAGAACTCTTGTCTATCCGGGGACAGTCCCCGTATCGTACGGCACCATAGCGGGGATAGTCCCCGTTTATCGGTTCAGGAGAGTGACATGAACAATCCGCTGAGCCCGGCCGCAGTGAGCGAGGCGATCATCGACGCCAGGGCGACCGGTGATCTCGACACCGCGCTGAGCTACATCGCCGCCGAATCACGGGACCAGGGACAGTCGATGACCCGGGAAGACTGGCGGCGGAAATGGCAATCGATGTGGACCGGCGCGCCGGATCTGCAGGTCGTCGTGGAAGCGACTATCGAAAGCGGAGAGTGGGTCGCGCACCGGTACACGGTTCGCGGCACGCACACCGGGGATTTTCTCGGCCTGCCGCCGACCGGTCAGCGATTCGAGACGATGGGCATGGACATGATCCGAGTGCACGACGGCAGGCTCGTCGAGCACTGGATGGTCGCGGAACCCTTCCAGGCGGCCGGATAGGCGACAGAGCGCGAGCTACGCGCGGGCGAAGTTCGCCCTGCGCGGCGCTCTCAGTAGAAGACCGGACCCGGGACGCCGCCGCCGACCGCGATGGCGTCGCCGGTGATCGCGATACTGCGGGGCGACGCGAGGAAGGTCACCACGTCGGCGACTTCCGCGGCGTCGATGACCCGGCGCAGCGTATTCTTCGCCAGCTCGGCTTCGAGTTCGGTGACCGTATTCCCCGACTCCTCGGCTTGCGCGGTCAACCGCTGGGTCAGGCGTTCGGTCCTGGTCAGCCCCGGATGCACGACCGTCACATTGATGCCCTTCGGACCGAGCTCGTCCGCCAAATTCTTGGTCAATGCCGAGACGCTGATGTTTCGAATCGTCTGGGCGATGGAATTCGCCTGGCGCGCACCGAGTCCACTGATGTTGATGATCCGGCCCCAGCCCTGCTCGACCAGATGAGGGGCGACCGCGCGGGCGGTGCGCAGATATCCGAGCACCTTGATCTCCACTTCACGCCGCACCACATCGTCGCTGGTGGCCGCCAGGTCGGCGCTCGCGCCCGCACTCCACGGCGTGGCGGCGGAGTTCACCAGGATGTCGACGCCGCCCAATTCGGCGACGGTGCGCTCCACCAGCGCCTCGACCTGGCCGTCGTCGCCGGTGTCGGTCGGTATCGCGACCACTCGCCGACCCGTCTCCTCGGCCAATGTCCGGGCAGCGGCCGCGAGCGGTTCGGCCGCACGCGCCGCGATCACCACATCCACACCTTCGTTGGCGAGCCCGCGAGCGACAGCCAATCCGATCCCTCGGCTGCCGCCGGTCACGATCGCGCGTTTTCCATCCAGATCGAGATTCACCAGGCTGACGCTAACAAGCCTGTCGATCCCGGTAACCGATCCCGCTCGACATGATCGGAACTACGCGCTGCCCCGCGTCCATTTCCGGTTCTTCCGGGGCGCGGCGAAGCTCAGCCGTTGCCGTAGACGCGATCCGGCGAGATCAACACCACCGCCCGGCGCTCGGCGGCCATCACTCTGTCGTACTCGTCCCAATCCTCGTGCACGCCACCGGCCGCGGTGAACACCTCACGCAGCAGCAACCGCAACCGCTCGGCATCGACCCCGGGGGCCGGGTCGTCCGGACCGGCGATCCACACCGGCCCCTCGGCGGCGCACCATTGCCAACCGACACGGACCACGATCGTGGCACGCGCCCGGGCCCGCAGGTTGTCCAGTTTGCGCACGCCGCCGCGTACCACCATGCCGACCACGTCGGCACCGGTCGCCGGGTGTCGCAATACGCCGGCGTTGACCAGCGACGACTGGATCGTGTTGTCGGCTCGAAGGGTGGAGACGACACAAAGTCCGTGGTCACCGGCGATCAGCCGGGCGAAGTCCGCGAGATCGGTCACGCCGGAAGTCTACGTACTCGAGCGGGCGCGGGCCGTCGGGAACAGCGAGCTGCGCAGTACCGCTGATATTTTCCGCACAACGCGCTCGGTAACACACCCGGCCACGCCATGCGCGCGCCGTGGCAGTGCTTGCTGCCCGGGCTCAGAGAAGATCGCGGCTCAGAGTCGGCCGACGATTCGTTCGGGCGTGACCCGGACGACGACCATCGGAGTATCCCCGTAGGTGGCCGCGGCTTCCGGATTGTGCTCGCGATAGGTCTTGCCGGTGTACTTCAGCGCCAAACGATCCCGTATTTCGAGACCGCCTTCGGTGGACAGGGTCGCGGTACCGTGGATCGCGGCGTAGGTGTAGGGCTGCTCAGGTGGGTTGACCAGCACTCCGACTCGGGCGTCACGGCGCAGGTTGCGCTCTTTGCGACTGCCCTCCCCCACGACGAAGAGGACATCGTCCCCGTCTCGCAGTATCCACACCACCGATTGATGTGTGCTGCCGTCGGGCTGGATCGTGGCAACGACACCGAATACGGGCGAGTCGAGGACCTGCCGCAACCTGGCCGGGGAAATGCCCGACGCCGCCGACTGCAACCGTCCGAGCAGCTTCGTCGTCTCGCCGTACAGCCGCGCGGCCGCGGCGGTGTCGAACTCGGGTCCGTGCACGTCCAACGGCTGTCCCTGCGCGATCGCGGTCAGCGCCTCGACCGGCGGATCATCCAGTACCGCGAGGATCGGGCGGATGGCCTCGTCGATCGGTCGTGCGGTGCGGCGCATCGTTTCGATCCTGGCCGCCATCTCGGCGTCGTAGTCGCCGGACAGGGCGGTGTTCACCACCCCCGGATGCACCAGCACGTATCGCACTCGCGCCGACACCGGCCTGCGCGCGAACTCGATGCCGAGCAGATCGTTGAGCTGACCGCCCTGCGCGAGCGCGTGCAGGCCGTGGTAATCGCGCTCGAGACCCAGGTCGTCCCAGCGGATCTCGCCGGTTCCGCTGCCCGGACCGGCCACATTGACGATGACCGGGTTCGGGGCGGTGTTCAGCAGGTCGATCAGTTCGTAGCTGAGCACGAATCGGCTCAGGTAGAACAGCGCGAAGGTGTATTCGAACCCTTCCGCGGTCACCAGCCGATCGGACCGGTAGTGCCTGGCACAGAGCACCAGGGCATCCACCGTGGTGAAACGGGTTCGGATGGCGTCGACGGCGGTGCGGGTCGCACCGATCGAACTGAGATCCGCGGGCACGAAATGCGCACGGTCGCCCGCCCCGAGCTCCTCGGCTGCCGCGAGAAGGCTCTTGCCTTTCTCGGCGTCTCGCCCGACGACCACGACGGCGTCTCCAACGGCAAGCCGCTTCAGGGCGACAGCCCGGCCGATCCCATCGGTACCACCAACGACCACAACATATTTCATGACACAAAATTAACCGACCAGTTCAAATAAGTCATCTTCACAGTACTGCTTGTCACACTATTTGGTTCAATGAAGCCGAACTACGGACCGAGCAGAGATCGGTATATACATCAAATTGGTTTGATGTAATGTGGGCGAGGTGGGTACCACGGATCGAGTGCCGGTTCCGCTGCTGATGCGCATGACAGCACATCCGCTGCGGTGGGCGTTGATGACCGAGCTGGCGGCGAGTGATCGCCGGGTGCGGGAGCTGGTGCAAGCGGTCGGGGAGCCGCAGAATCTGGTGTCGTATCACCTACGGCTGCTGCGGTCGGCCGGGTTGGTCGACGCGCGCCGCAGCAGTTTCGACGGCCGCGACAGCTACTACCATCTCGACCTGTCCCGGTGCGCGGCCGCATTCGGTGACGCCGCGGTTGCTTTGCATCCGGCGCTGGCTCCGTCCGGCCGCCCATGGCCGAAGGACTGTTCGGTGTTGTTCCTGTGCACCGGTAACAGTGCCCGGTCGCCGATGGCCGAGGCACTGCTGCGGCACCGCGTGACCGGCGTCCGGGTCGCCAGCGCGGGCAGCCATCCCAAACCGCGGATCCATCCGAACGCGGCGCGGGCGCTCCGGGAGGACTACGGGATCGACCTGGGTGCACAGCGACCGCAGGCGCTCGATGCGGTCGCCGACCGCCGCTTCGATTACGTGATCACGTTGTGCGACAAGATCCGCGAGGTACCCCGCGACCACGGCCGCGCCGTCGCGACGCATTGGAGCCTGCCCGATCCGGCCACGACCGGCGACACCGACCGCGCCACATATCCGGAGTTCCGTCGTCTCGCCGCCGAACTCGACACCCGCATCGGGTTCCCACCCATGCCCACCGCCATGTCCTCGGCACACAACAACTAGGAGATCCAGTCATGACCACGACCGCACCGATCGAACTCGCCCGAGTCCGCTACCTCATCGACGATGTGGCCGCGGCGGTCGAGTTCTACACCACCCACCTCGGGTTCACCGTCGACTTCGACGCCTCCCCGGCCTTCGCCGCAGTGGTGCGCGGCCCACTGCAGTTGCTGCTGGCGGGGCCGAAGAGTTCGGCGGCACGCCCGATGCCCGATGGCGCTACCCCGGAACCCGGCGGCTGGAATCGTCTCCAGCTGGTCGTCGACGATATCGCCGCCGAGGCCACACGGCTGCGAGCCGCGGGCGTCACCTTCCGCAACGACATCGTCGACGGCCCCGGCGGGCAACAGGTGCTCCTCGAGGACCCCTCCGGCAACTTTGTCGAACTGTTTCAGCCCGCGCCCCGCCCGACAGCACGCTGAGAGCATCGACTCATGCCGGTCGACAAGCTCGCCGCTGGTGTAGCGGCCACCGATGGTCACCGCGGGCCGCGGTGGCGTGATCCGCGGCTGATCGCCGTCGTGCTGCCGCCGGTCGTGTTCGTGGCCGGCGCGGTACTCGTTCCGCACCTGGGTGCCGACCAGATCCGCAGTTGGGCACAAGAAACCGGTCCGTGGCTGCCGCTGGTGTTCTTCACCGCGCACGCCGCGGCGACCATCGTCCTGCCACGGATCGCGTTCACTCTCAGCGCCGGACTGCTGTTCGGTCCGGTCACCGGCGTCGCCGTCGCGATCGCCGCGACCACGGTCAGCGCGGTCGTGGCGTTCCAGCTCGTGCGCGTGGTCGGCCGCGAAGCCGTCGCGGCCCGGCTGCTGACCCATCCGGCGGTCGCCGCGGTCGACCGGCGCCTGGCCCGCCGCGGCTGGCTGGCGGTGGGGTCGCTGCGGCTGATCGGCCCGGTGCCGTTCGCGCTGATCAACTATTGCGCCGGCCTGTCCTCGGTCCGGCTCGCGCCCTACCTGGTCGCCACCGTCGTCGGCGTGCTGCCAGGAACGATCGCGGTCGTCGCGCTCGGCGACGCTCTGACCGGGCACACCAGCCCGGCCTTGCTCGCGACCACCGTGGCCTGCGCCGCGATCGGAGCGGCCGGACTGCTCGTCGATGCCCGTCTCGGCGCCGACGAACCAGTAACGAACGCGCCTACGACACCGGCAGCCGGCACTACCTCCGATCCAGCCTGCTCATCCGCGGTTGCGCCGACAGCTGCAATTGCCCGGTCCAGCTGTCGGTTTCGTGTGCGATCACCTCGTTGACCCGGTAGGAGAAATCCCGCAGCAGTCCCATCCTGCGGTCGATCTCCCCATTCGAATTGGCGGGCGCGCGGGAGACCGAAGCCCACTCGAGTTGGAAGTCGCACAGCATCGCGTTGATCGACTGCGCGCTGCGGATGTCGCGCGCCCACGCCGTCGAGACACCGAAGAAACGGTCGCATGCCGCGCTTCCGGCGGCGCAGGCGAGCAGGATGTATCCCCAGCTCGGGTCGATGGCGTGGACTCCGGCGGTGGTCAGCAGGGGCACCAGGATTCCGAGTAAGCCGAGCACGATCATCGCCGCGGTGAGGGCTAGGCTCGCCCGCCGCTTCGTTAGACCGTCCCGCGAATACCACTCGCGCGCGTCCATGGCGTACGCCTCGACACGTTGGAACAGCCGGGCAAGGGTCTCATCGGAACTCGACCAGTCGGCGGAGCGGAGGTCCAGCGAACGCGGTACTCCGAGATCCTGCGAGCGATCCCCGCCGATGGGCGATCGGTGCTCTGTCACGGCCCGTACTGTATCTCGCCTACGGCTCCAGAATCACCTTTCGGCCGTTTGCCAGGCGGCCGGAGCGGCGTCGGCAACCCTACTCGGCACGTCCGATCGGCACCGCCGGATGCACCGTTTCATCTTGTGCGGCAAGGTTTTTCAGCTCGCGGCTAGATCGTGGACTGATTCCGCGTCGACCGCGCCGAGGTGTTGCGATGCGTGGATCGACGAAAGTTGCGACTTAGTAACGGATTCGGACGACACGTGGCCTCCAGGTAAGTCGCCGGTCAATTCCGGCACCGCTGCCGGAAAGATTGCAACGGCACCGAATCGGACTGTGCTACAGATCTTTCGACGCCCGCCTGCGATGCGGACGAACGGCGCTGCACCGACCGCTGTCCGACGTCGGCAGAATGCACCGAACTCTTCCCGAACGCGGTAGTCCGTCTGCTCGAATGTTCACACAGACCTGGAAGCCGAAGTGCCGGGCGAAGGGTGGGGTGGCCGGGTGAGCCGATCTCCATTTCCGCACCTGCGCCCAGGCGCCCCACCGAGATTTCAAAATCGCGTTGATCGCAACCATTCTCCGAGCGTTCGGCAGCTCTTAACGTCCGGATAACCCTGCTGCCTACCGTGCGTGAGGCCGACCGCAGTCGGGACCGCCCTGTCCACCCGGGTTCCCGACGGCGAACCCTTGTCCTCGAGTTCGGAGCGAAGTGCAGCCAACGCCGTGGTCAGCAAAGGACACTCGACTCGAGCGAGAACCGAGCGCGGCGCCGGGACGGCACGGCGAATTCCGTGCATCCCTGTCGGCGTTGCGGGGCCACTGGGGCTACCTGTGCGCCGTGGCCGGCAGTATCGTCACGCTGATCCTGCTGTTCCAGCCGTGGCTCAGGGCTGTGGGCGCCGACGGCAAAGCCAGTGCCGATGCCTTCGGCCGGATCACCGCGACCACTTCCTACCTGAACGTCTGGTCGTCGTCGCAGCCGCCCACCGCGCGGATCAGCGGCGCCCTGGCACTGCTGTCCGCGGGCGCGATCGTCCTCACCGTCTGCGTGGTGGTGGTGAATCTCCGGCTTCGCACCGAGGTCCTGTCACGCACGGCGACGGCGTGCGCGGTGACGACCGCGGCGCTGGTCCTGCTCACCGTGCTCTACGTCAACAGCAAGGCTCCCGAGCTGCGCGCCATGCTCGCCCGCTCCACGGACTTCGGCGGGCAGGTCGGCATGGTGACGAGTTGGGCGTTCGGCAACGGCAGCCTGATCGCGCCGGGAGTCCGGCAGGTCTCCTACAACACCGCGGGTCTCACCCACTGGGCTCTGCTCGCAGGTATCACTTCGCTGGGCTCGGCCGTCATCGCCGTCGCCCAATGGGCCTACAACCGTCCGGCCACGGCGCTGCGCCTGCCACTGCGTACTGCCGGTGCGCGTTCCGGCGAACCGGCCGGACGCGTCGAGTGAGCAGGCCCGCGGGCCACCTCACGCTCCGCTGACGCCTCGATCTGCCGCCGGTCGGCACACGTGGCCGGCCGTCGCATCGGCGGCCTTCACGATCCCACGCGACGGGACGGCCGATCGCCGAGGGACTTCACGATGCTGAAAGTAATCGGCGTAGCGGACTTTCGGCCCTACGGGCACAACCCACGCTGCGGGCACAGTCTTGCCAGGTGAGTCGGTGGGGCGAGAGCAGTGGAGGATGAGATGTCGCTGGTGTCGGAGGTGTGGTCGTCGACGTCGTTCCCGGAAGTCGCCGTGTTCGCCACCGGCCGGGTACCGGCCCTCGAGCGGGAACGCTTCGCCGGTACGGTCGGCCGCCTGCTGCGGCGATTCCCTGTCGCGGGCGCCGCCCGCCTGCGGATCACGGCCCCGGACAGCGACGACGGCCCGATGGTCATCCAGGTGAATCTGTCCGTCGGTGACACCTTCGCGCGAATCCAGACGTTGGCGCATCGTCGTGGTGACGCGTTGCCGACGGTGATCCGGTTGCAACGGCAGATCAAGGCGTTGCAGAAGCCGTGGGAGCCGCGGCCGTGGCCGGATCCGGACCGTCGGCCGCTGGACGCACCCGGCCCGGGAGAACTGGTCCGCCGCAAGGCGGTTGCGCTGACAACGGGCTCGCTGCCCGCGGCGACGGCGCTCTTGGACGCGATGGATTACGACGCGCATCTGTTCACCGATGCCGAGACCGGGGAGGACGCCGTCGTCTACCGCGCCGGACCGTTCGGGCTGCGGATGGCGCGCCAGCACAGTGTCCATACGCCACACTCGATCGTCGGCAGTTCGGGACTGTTCACCATCAACCCCCGACCGGCACCGGCGCTCACCGAAACACGAGCAGTGGAACGGGTATGCGAATACGGATTCCCGTTCCTGTTCTACACCGACCCACCGTCGGGACGCGGCCATCTGATGTATCGCCGCTACGACGGCGGCCTGACGCTCGTCGCACCCCGCACCGGCGCCATCGACACGGCGACCGCCTGAAAGTCGTCACTTCCCCGGCGTTATCCGTCCGGCCTCGGTCGTCGCTGATCGCGACCGGGCCGGGCCGATCATCTCTCCCTTCCGAAGCAATGCGCAAAGAAAGGCGGACACGACGTTGGCGCGTGATCTGACACAGCTGGAGATCCTCACCGAGCTCGAACCTTTCGCGGGTGCCGCGTTGAACCGGCACCTGTCCATGGTCAAGGAGTGGCATCCCCACGACTACGTGCCCTGGGACGAAGGACGCAACTTCGCGATGCTCGGCGGGATCGATTGGGAGCCAAGGCAATCACGGCTCTCCGAGGTGGCGAAGGCGGCCTTGATCACGAATCTGCTCACCGAGGACAACCTTCCGTCCTATCACCGCGAGATCAGTGCCAGCTTTTCCCGAGACGGCGCGTGGGGGTCGTGGGTGGGACGATGGACCGCCGAGGAGGCCCGCCACAGCATCGCCCTGCGTGACTACCTGGTCGTCACACGGGGCGTCGACCCGGTCGCGTTGGAGAACGACCGTATGACGCACATGTCCACCGGCTTCGGTGCGCCGGTGGAGCGAGCGGACACCGACTTCGACGGCGGGTTCCTGTACTCGGTGGCGTACGTGTCCTTCCAGGAGTTGGCCACCCGCATCAGCCATCGCAACACGGCGGCGGTCTGTGACGACCCGGTCGCCGACCGCATGCTGCAACGCATCGCCGCCGACGAGAACCTGCACATGATCTTCTACCGCGGCATGTGCGGGGCCGCCTTGGATCTGGTGCCCGATCAGGCCATCGAAGCGATCGACCTGATCGTGCGCTACTTCCGGATGCCGGGCACCGGCATGCCCAACTTCCGGCGCAACGGCGTCCTCATGGCCAAACACGGCATCTACGATCTGCGCCAGCACTTGGAAGAAGTGCTCCAACCCGTCATCCGGCAGTGGAACATCCTCGACCGCGACGACTTCGGGCCACGCGGCGAGCAAGCCCGCGAACGACTCGCCGCCTTCTTGGACGACCTTACGGAAGTGCGCATTCCCCGATTCGAGGAACAACGCGACCGTGCCCTCGCTCGGGAAGCACGCCGGGGTGTCGGCGCCGCTGCGGGATAGTACGACCGGGTAGGTCCTCCCCGCCGAGACGACCGTCAGCCCACATAGCGACGCGCGGGGGAACGGCGCTGCGATTCTTCCAGCAGCACGAGGCCCGCCTCCACTGGCGGTGGCAGGACTTTTCGTTCGCGCAGCACCCACGGCATCCCACGCAGTGTGTCCAGGACGGCCGCGGCGGTCGTCAGGTCGGCCGGGGCCGATCCGAGTACGACGGCGGTCCGCCGGGCGGCGCTGCGGGCCGGGCGGCGCAACCACAGCGTCCACAACGTGTTCCGGATGCCGAGCCTGCGACGGTGCGTCGGATCACGGGTGGTGGACGGCTCGTGGTGGATCAGGATGTCCTCCATCCAGCACATCCACCAGCCGTGCGCCGCGAGGTCGAGGGCGAGCAGTTCCTCTTCGCCCGCGAACCACAGACGCCGGGAGAAGCCGCCGACCTCCCGGAACGCGCTGACCCGGAAGGCGGACAGCGCGGCCATCACGCCGAGCAGAGCGGGACCGGGCAGCCAGTCGGGCCCGACGACCGGTGAGTCGCGCAGTTCCGGCGTGATCGGGTCTTCTCGGAGATCGGGTGCGACCAGGCATCGTCCGGTCACCGAGCCGAGGCCGGGGTATCGGTCGAGCACATCGGCGGCGCGGGTCAAGGCGCCCGGCTGCCATCGGGTGTCGTCGTCGCAGAACGCGACATACGGCGTTGCCGTCCGCTCGACCGCGATATTCCTGGCCACCGCGCCGAGGTTCTCCGCCGAGCGGATGAGTATTACCGAGGGGAACGCCGCGGCGACCGCGTCGGCGGTGCCGTCCGTGGACCCGTTGTCGACGAGGATGATCGGCGCCGCGTCGGGCAGCGTGGTCATGTGCGCCAGGGTGCGCAGCAATTGTTCGCGCCGGTTGCGGGTCATGATGACGACCGTCATTCGTTCCGTGACCATCCGTCACTTCCTTCCATGGGCGAGTTCCAGCGTCCTGGCACGGCGCTCGACCTCCGGCGGCAGCGTGCGCCGCTGCGCCAGCGCCCTCGGCAGGCGGCGAACGACCCCCGCGAACGCCAGCAACATTCGGGGGTCCCGCGCCGCTCGGCGCAACAGGCCCGCGGACTCGGCAGCGGACCGCCGCAACGGCCGTCGCATCCAAGCGATCAACGCGTTGTTGCGCTGTTCGGTCCGTCTGCGCCACGCGTGCGGCGGTCGCCGCGCCGAGGGGTGGTGATGGGCGCGCACTCGCGCCACGTAACAGAGGTCCCAGCCGCACGCCGCCATATCGAGTGACAGCAGGCGTTCCTCGGCGCCGAAATGCAACAGCGGGCTGAACCCGGCGGCCTGCAGATACGCCTCTCTCCGGACGATCGCCGCGCAGGCGAGGAAGCCGAGAACCAACGGGCCCGGCAGACCGGGGGGATGCCCGAGCGGGCTGCTCGCCATCAGTTCGTTGACGGGATCGTCACGGTGGTCGGCGCCGACAAGCGTGCGTCCTGCGATCAGGCCGAGTCGCGGATGGGCATCAAGCACCCGCTCGGCTTCGCGCAGCGCGTCCTCGGCCCACCACGAGTCGTCGTCGCTGAACGCGACGTAGGGCGTGCGGGCCAGTGCGACGCCGAGGTTGCGCGCCGCCGCGCCGAGATTGCGGGGCAGCCGGACGACGCGCACATCCGGGAATGCCTCCGCCGCGCCGACCGTGCCGTCGACCGAAGCGTTGTCCAGTACCACGATCGCGGGAGCCGGGCGCAGTGCGCGCAATTCGGTCAAGGTGCGGGCCAGTTCGGCCGCGCGGTTGCGGGTGGCGATGACGACGGTGGTCTTCGCCACCGTCGGCGCGCTCACGCAGGCCGTCCCGCGAGCAGTTCGTCGAGCAGGTCGCTGGTCAAGGCGTCGGCCGAGGGGAACTCCCGCCGCCGCGCGCGTTCGCGCCCCGCCGGTGCCAGGCACCAGCGCCACCACGGGTCGAACGCGCCCGCGTCGGCGGTCTGCTCGGCAGACACCAGCGCAGGCCAGTCCAGCGCCCTCGCCTGCGCGGTGACCTTCCCTCCGCCCGCGATGGGATCCACCGCGAGGACCGGGATCCCGGCTCGCAGTCCCAGCACCAAGCCGTGCAGTCGAGTGGTGATCACCGCGTCCAGGCGAGCGAACACCGACGCGAGCTGGTCGGGTGTGCGGCACAGGCGCCAATCGTCGGACGTCAATCTGGTGTCGAGCGGTAGTCGCGCGCAGTCGAGTTCGCGCAGCCACCGCAGCAACGCGCGATGCACCGACCGATGCCGCCTGGCCACGCCGTACTCGGCCTGGCCAGGGGCGAAGACGACTCCCACCACGGGGACGCTCACCGTGGACGCCCCGACCGCCATGTCCGGTCGCGCGATGGACGGACCGTCGCGCGGCAAGATGCGGTGGAACCCGGTGACCGCGGCATCGGCCGGATCGAGGATGGAGACGCCCACCGCGATGCGTCGGCAGTTGGCGTACCGTTCGTGCAGGAATCGGACCTGTTCACCGTGCGCGGGCCCACACACGAACACCAGGTGCGAATATCGCCCGGAGTCCGCGTCGTCCAGATTCATCCCGTCGGAACGAAACCCCGGGCTCCACGCCGTGTCGTGGGGTATCGCGGCGGAGACCAGCGCGTCACACACTCGGCTCATGCTCAACACGTCCCCGGCCGTCGCTTCCCCGTGCAGGAAGCTGGGCCACCCGGTGACAAGTACCCGCATGTCTCTGCCCATACCCGCTGCGTTCCAGGTCAATCAGCCGCGACGGCGACCTCTCCGCTCGGTGACCGCGAAGACCGGGGTGCGGCGTCCTAGCTCGGGGCCGGGCGCAGGTGCACGACCTTCGTCTGGGTCATCTCGTCCAGCAATTCCGGCCCGTAACCGAAACCGGACCCGCTGGCCCGCCGCGGGTGCGCCGCTCCCCCGGGCGCGCCGCCGAACACCGAGTTGATCTTCACCGTCCCCACCGGCAGTTCCCGCCAAGCGTGCTGCGCGTTGGCCATCGACGGCGTGAGCACGGTGGCCGCGAGCCCGTAGTCGTCGGTCGCGGCCTCGGCGATGCCCTGCTCGAACGTATCCACCACCCGTACCGGCGCGATCGGACCGAAGGTCTCCTCCCGCATGATCCGCATGGCCGGATCGCACTGTGCCAGCACGGTGGCCGGATAGTGCGCACCGGCGCCGTCCGGCAGCACACCGCCCGTCAGCAGTTCGGCGCCGCGCTCCACCGCGTCGCGGACGTGCGCGTGGACCTGCTCGCGATGATGACGGTCGACCAGCGGCGCCGGGTTCCAGGACTCGGCTTCGGCCACCAGCGCCGCCAGGAAGGCCTCCGCGACGTCCCGGTGCACGAAGATCCGCTCGACGGACACGCAGATCTGGCCGGAGTTCGCGAACGCGCCGAGCGCCGCCTGCCCGGCCGCCCAGACGGGATCCACACCGGCGTCGACGACGAGCGCGTCGTTGCCACCGTTCTCCAGCAGTGCCTTCGCACCGGTGTCGGCGACGCTGCGCGCGATCGACCGTCCCGTGGCGGTGCTGCCGACATGCGCGATGACGTCCACATCGAGACGTGCGGCGAGCAGCGCGCCGACCCGGCCGTCGCCTTGCACCGTCTGCAGAACGCCGCCGGGAAGCGCTCGGGAAAGCAACTCGCCGAGCAGAGCTCCGGTGTGCGGTGCGCGTTCGCTCGGCTTGTACACGACCGTGTTTCCCGTGACCAACGCCGCGCCGAGCAAACCGCAGGACACCGCGACGGGATCGTTCCACGGCGTCAGCGCGACGACGACGCCGCGGGGCTCCCAGACCATGAGGTCGGTCGCCTCGAAAGCTCCTTGCAGACTTCGGCCTCGGTGCAACGGTCCCAGTTCGGCATATTGCTCGAGCGTCGCGGCACCGGCCAGCACCCCCTCCTTGCTCTCCGACCGTGGACGTCCGGTTTCGATCCGATTGAGTTCGGCCAGTTCATCGGCATGCTCGCGGAGCAGGGCAGCACCGGCGCGGACCGCGACGGCCCGCTCGGCCGCCGTTGTTCGCGCCCAGCTGGTTTGCGCGCGATTCGCCAGACCAACCTGCCGATCGATCTCGGCGGCATCCGACATGGGCACCTTGCCGACGGTGGCGCCGCTGGCGGGATCGAAGATCTCGATTGTTTCGGTCGCGCGGAGTTCAGTGGCCGACGGGGCAGCATGGGGTGCGCTCATATCGCGGCCATTGCCTGGCATCCATGGTTCAAACCGGTCGCGCGTCGGCCGCATCGGTACCGCCGCGCGGCAGTCCCAGGACATCGACATAGCCACAAGTTTGCTATCGGGCCGCGCCGACCAGGTTTGATCCGGCGGCAATAGGCAAGAGCTACCGGCATGGCCGGAAAGATCGAGCGGCTCACGGTGCTGCTGTGGCACGTGCACGGCTCGTGGACGACGTCGTTCGTCCGAGGGCGGCACCGTTATCTGCTGCCCGTGGTGGAAGGCGGCGGGCCGTGGGGCCGTGGACGGTGCGGCCGCGACTGGCCGTCCGCCGCGGAGGTGCCCGCTGACCACTTGCGCGAAACCGAGCCGGACGTGGTCGTGCTCCAGCGCCCGGAGGAAATCGAGCTCACCGAACGATGGCTCGGTCGTCGTCCCGGGCCCGATATTCCCGCGGTCTTCGTCGAGCACAACGCGCCGCGGCCCAGCGCTGCCACCAGCAGGCATCCGCTGGCGGATCGCGCCGACATCCCGCTCGTGCACGTCACGCATTTCAACGACTTGATGTGGGACAGCGGACGCGCGCCCACCCGGGTGGTGCCGCACGGAATCGTCGACCCCGGCGCGCGCTACACCGGTGAACTGCCCCATGGCGTGGCGCTGATCAACGAGCCGATGCGGCGCGGAAGGATCACCGGGAGTGATCTCCTGCCCGACTTCGCGATGGCGGGACCGATCGATGTGTACGGGATCGGAGCCGGCGCCTACACGGCGAACAGGTCCACCGGGCACCCGATCCGCGGCATCGGCGACTTGCGGCAGTCGGCATTGCATCCGGACATGGCGCGCAGAAGGGTGTACCTGCACACCGCGCGCTGGACCTCGCTCGGATTGTCCCTTCTCGAAGCCATGCACCTGGCCATGCCGGTGGTAGCCCTCGCCACCACCGAGGCCGTCATGGCGGTGCCACCCGAAGCCGGTGCCGTCTCCACCGATGTCGCGGTGCTCACCGCGAAGTTCCACGAGTTCCTCCACGAACCCGATCTCGCGGCGCTGGCGGGCAAGTCGGGACGGCAGTTCGCGCTCGAGCACTACGGCCTCGAGGTCTTCCTGCGCCGGTGGGATGCCCTGCTCGCCGAGGTCACCGAATGAAGGCAGTGTCCCGGAGAGAGAAGGCGGAATCATGAAGATCGCGATGGTGTCCGAACACGCCAGTCCGCTCGCGGTGCTGGGCGGCGTCGATGCCGGTGGGCAGAACGTTCATGTCGCCGAGCTGTCCGCTGCCCTGTGCAGGCAGGGGCACGAGGTCACCGTCTACACGCGCCGCGAGGAGGCCGACGCGCCCGACATGGTTACCGCCGAACAGGGTTACCGCGTCGTCCACGTCCCGGCCGGTCCCGCTCGTCCGCTGCCGAAGGACGAATTGCTGCCGCACATGGTCGAATTCGGCATTTTCCTGCGTGAGCACTGGCGCGACCTGCGGCCGGATGTCGTGCACGCGCATTTCTGGATGTCCGGACTCGCCGCCCTGTCGGGGGCACGCCCCACCGACATTCCGGTCGTACAGACCTTTCACGCGCTGGGCGTGGTGAAGCGCCGCCACCAAGGTGCGAACGACACCAGTCCGGCCGACCGGATACGCCTCGAACGGCTGATCGCCGGACAAACCGACCGGATCATCGCCACCTGCACCGACGAGGTGTTCGAACTGGCCAGGCTTGGCGTCCCCCGGTCCAAGACTTCGGTGATCCCGTGCGGCGTGGACCTCGAACAGTTCGCACCCGAAGGACCGAAAGAGCCGAAGTCGGCCGAGTACCGGATGATCAGCGTCGGCAGGTTGGTGCCCCGCAAAGGTTTCGACACCGCGATCACCGCGCTCACCGGACTGCGGAACGCCGAGTTGGTCTTGGTCGGCGGCCCGGACGATGCCGAGCTAGCCGACGACCCGGAGGGCAGGCGGCTGCTGGCCCTGGCGGACGAACTCGGCGTACGAGAACGGCTGCGCATGCTGGGCCGGGTGCCGAGGACCCGGATAGCTCCGCTCCTGAGATCGGCGGACGTGGCCGTGTGCACGCCGTGGTACGAGCCCTTCGGGATGACGCCACTCGAAGCGATGGCGTGCGGCGTTCCCGTGGTGGCCACCGCGGTCGGCGGCTTCATCGATACCGTCGTCGACGGTGTGACCGGCAGGCTGGTTCCACCGCGGGAGCCCGCGGAACTGGCCGACGCGGTCGGCGAGCTGCTGACCACACCAGGGGTCCGGGAGCGCTACGGCCGCGCCGGGCGCGAGCGTGTCGAGTCGCGCTATTCATGGGATCGGATCGCCACTGAAACCCTCCACGCGTACCGCCGGGTGACCGCACGCGCGGGCGCGCGCAACGGACATGGGCCCACCGACAGCCGTTCGCTCGACGGCACCGGCGACAGCGGCAAGCTTGCTCCCGAGTCACCGTCGACAGATCGTGGTCTTCGCGCGAGCGGCCGCGGGTAGGCCACAGCATGTCCGAACCCTGCGAACGCGCGTTGGTCACCGGTGGATGCGGTTTCGTCGGATCACACCTCTGTGAGCAGTTGCTCGACGCGGGCACCGTCGTGGTCGCGCTGGACAACTTCGCCACGTCCACACCGGACAACGTCGCCCGGCTGCTGGCCCGTCCCGGATTCGACCTCATCCAGCACGACGTCACCGAGCCGCTGCCGACGATGGGCTTCTTCGATGTCGTCTTCCACCTCGCGTCGGCCGCGTCGCCACCGGACTACCTGCGACTGCCGATCGAGACGCTACGAGCCGGCTCCCTCGGCACCGCCAACGCCCTCGATTCGGCCGAGCGGCATCGAGCTCGTTTCGTGCTCGCATCGACCAGCGAGGTCTACGGCGACCCGGGTGTCCACCCGCAACCCGAGCATTACTGGGGTCACGTGAATCCGGTCGGGCCGCGCAGCGTCTATGACGAGGCGAAGCGGTATGCCGAGGCTTTCACGATGGCATTTCGCCGGGAGCGTGGCGCGAACACCGGGATCGCCCGGATCTTCAACACCTACGGTCCCCGCATGCGTACCGACGACGGCCGGATGGTGCCCACCTTCATCGCACAGGCGTTGGCGGACGCACCGCTCACCATCGCGGGAACCGGCGAGCAGACCCGCTCGCTGTGTTATGTCGAAGACACGGTGCGCGGCCTGCTCGCGTTGGCGTCGACCGACCATCCGGGGCCGGTCAACATCGGCAATCCGCACGAGATATCCGTCCGCGGCCTCGCCGAGGAGATCCGAGCGGCAACCGGCAGCCGTTCCATCGTGACGTATGTCGACAGCGCGATCGATGATCCGAAACGGCGCTGCCCGGACATCTCGCTGGCCCGGCGCGAATTGGGCTGGTGGCCGTTGATCGGTAGGAAGGAAGGACTGCGCCGCACGATCGACTGGTTCGCCGGGCGCACCGCCGAGTCGGCCGAAGAGTCCGTGCGCTGAGCGGCGCCCGACGGCGGATCGGTTTAGTCGCGACTTCACCGGGTAGCGCCCCCCTTGTATGCCAGCGGGCGAACCGGGTCCCGCGCGTCTCGAACCGCGTCTCGAACAGAAAGGCGGCCCGTGCGCATTCTCGGAATCAACGCGGTATTTCATGATCCTGCTGCGGCTCTGATCGTGGACGGCGAAATCGTCGCGGCCGCCGAGGAAGAGCGGTTCACCCGCCGCAAGCACGGCAAGCGCCCGGTGCCCTTCTCCGCATGGGAACTGCCCGAACAAGCCGCCGCATGGTGTCTGGAGCGAGCGGGATTACGCCCCGACCAGCTCGACGCGGTGGGCTACTCCTACGACCCGGCACTGGTCGATCATTCGCTCGGCGGTCTCGATCGGAAAAGCGAGGCGACCAGAACGGACTACGCGTTCCGAGCGCCCGCTTTCCTCGCGGCCGCGTTGCCCGGACTCGATCCCACCATCGTGCGTTTCGTGCGACATCACCTGGCGCACGCCGCGTCCGCGGCCCTCGCGGCCCCGTCCGGCGACTCGGCGGTGCTGGTGGCCGACGGACGCGGCGAGAGCCAGTCCTATCTCGCCGGGGAATATCGAGACGGCAAGTTCGTGGAGCTGGCGGCACAGCGGCTGCCGCACTCGCTCGGATTGATGTACGAGGACCTCACCGAGCATCTGGGCTTCACCCGGTCCAGCGACGAGTACAAGGTCATGGCACTGGCCTCCTACGGCACCCCCCGATTCCTCGATCGGTTCCGCCAACTCGTGTATTCCACCCGGGACGGTGGTTTCCGTACCGAGGCCGTGAACTGGTCGGACTTCGCCCCCACGGTCATCGGCGGTGAGTTCGGCCGAGACCACGCCGACCTCGCCGCCAGCGTCCAACGACGACTCGAGGACGTGCTGCTCGAGTTGACCTCTTGGCTGCATCGCCAGACCCGGCAGCGAACCCTCACGCTGGCCGGCGGCATCGCGCTGAACTGCGTGGCCAACAGCCGTCTGCACGCCGAAGGCCCCTACGAGCGGATCTGGGTCCAGCCTGCCGCGGGCGACGCGGGCACCGCACTGGGCGCCGCGCTGCAATTGGCGGCCGAGTTCGGGGAGCGGGTCACCCCGATGCGGGGCGCCGACCTCGGCCGCGAATGGACGGACGCCGAGCTGGAAACCGTGCTCCGCACGGCCAAGGTCCGGTACACGAAATCCAACGACATCGCGGCGGACGTGGCGCAAGCGCTCGCGGAAGACCAGGTGGTGGCCTGGTTCCAGGGCCGGTCCGAATTCGGCCCGCGCGCACTCGGCCACCGTTCGCTGCTCGCTCACCCCGGCCGGTCGGCGAATCTCGAACGCCTCAACGATGTGAAGGGGCGCGAACAGTTCCGGCCGCTGGCACCGATGGTGCTCGCCGACCGGGCGTCCGAGATCTTCGGACGCGGGCCGCTGCCGAGCCCGTACATGCTGTTCGTGCACGACGTCGCGCCGGAGTGGCGAGAGCGGATTCCCGCCGCGACACATGTCGACGGCACCGCGCGGGTACAGACCGTCGATCCCGCCGACAAGCCGGTTTTGGCACGCATGCTGGCGGAGTTCGAGCGGCACACGGGTCTGCCGGTAGTGATCAACACCAGCCTGAACACGGCGGGCAGGCCGATGGTCGATTCACCGCGCGACGCCCTCGAATGCTTCGGTTCGGCACCCATCGATCTGCTCGCCATCGGCTCATTCGTGGTCCGTCGCCCATGAACGGCCCCACCGTGGACTACAGCATCGTGATCCCGACCATGGGCCGGGAAAGTCTTCGCGCGCTGCTCGAGTCGCTGGACACGGCGTCGGGACCGAAACCACGGGAGATCATCGTGGTGGACGATCGGCCCCGAGCCGGGGACCTACCGTTGCCCGCGACGGTGTCTTCGGTTCAGGTCATCCGCTCGGGCGGACGCGGACCCGCCGCGGCCAGGAACGCCGGGTGGCGGCATGCCGAAGGAACCTGGATCGCTTTCCTCGATGACGATGTGCTCACCGCGCCGGATTGGCCCGCCCGCTTGGCGGAGGACCTGCGTGATCTCGACGACAACACGGCGGCTTCCACGGCCCGCATCGAGGTTCCACTGCCGAAGCACCGCAGGCCGACCGACGCCGAACGCGGGATCGCACGGCTGGCCACGGCGCGGTGGATCACGGCGGACATGGCCTATCGCCGGTCCGCGCTGATCGCGGTGGGTGGCTTCGACGAACGGTTCCCGCGGGCGTTCCGCGAGGACGCCGATCTGGCACTCCGGGTCTGCCTCGCGGGTTACGTCATCGCGGCCGGACAACGCGTCACTCGCCACCCGCTTCGCGAATCGGGACCGATGGCCAGTGTCCGAGCACAACGCGGGAACGCCGACAACGCCCTATTGCGGCGGAAATACGGCGCTCGATGGCGGCAGCGGATCGGCGAAGAGGCCGGACTTCTCCGCCGCCACGCGTTCACTACGGCCGCGGGCGCGGTGGCCGTGGCGCTCGGCGTCGCGGGCCGTAAACTGCCCGCCCTCGTTTTCGCGGCCATCTGGACGGCGCTGACCGGTGCATTCGCAGCGCGCCGGATCGCACCCGGACCCCGAACACCCGGCGAGATCGGCCGGATGACGCTGAGCAGCGCGCTGATTCCACCGGCCGCGTGCTGGCACCGACTGCGCGGCGAGCTGCGTCACCGGAACGCGACCCACGCCTCGCCGCTGGCGTTGCTGTTCGACCGCGACGACACCCTCATCATCGATGTCCCCTACCTCGCCGACCCCACCGAGGTCCAGCCGGTGCCAGGAGCCGCCGACGCGCTGCGGAAAGTGCGCGCGGCGGGCATCCAGCTCGGCATCGTGAGCAACCAGTCCGGCGTAGCGCGAGGATTGATCAGCCTCGAACAGCTCGCCGCGGTGAACGCCCGAGTCGAGGATCTGCTCGGACCGTTCGCGACCTGGCAGGTGTGCGTGCACGGCGAAGGCGACGGCTGCGGGTGCCGCAAACCGGAGCCGGGCCTGATCCGGCAGGCCGCCGCGGATCTCGGCGTCGACATCGGCAGGTGTGTGGTCATCGGCGACACCGGCGCCGACGTCGCCGCCGCGCAGTCCGCGGGCGCACGCGCGATCCTGGTGCCGACGGCGAGAACCCTTCCCGGCGAGGTGCACCGCGCGCGTCGCGAAGCGACCGTGGCGCGGGATCTGACCGAGGCCGTCCGGCTGGCGATGGCGGGTGTGCCGTGACCGGCCGGGCGCTGGTGGCCCGCATGGACAATTTCGGCGATGTGCTGCTGGCGGGGCCGTGCGTCCGAGCGGTGGCCGCGCAGGTCGATTCGGTGACGCTGCTGGCCGGGCCGCGCGGCCGAGCCGCCGCGGATCTTCTGCCGGGTGTGGAGCAGGTCGTGACGTGGCGCGCGCCGTGGATCGATCTGGAGCCACCGGCGGTCACGTCGGCGGGCATCGATGCCTTTGTCGAGCGGATACGCGCGCTCGAGGTGGATCTCGCGTTGATCCTCACGTCCTTCCACCAGTCGCCGCTGCCGCTGGCGCTGCTGCTTCGGATGGCCGGTATTCCCTGGATCGGCGCGATCTCGGAGGACTACCCCGGTTCGTTGCTGGATCTGCGCCATCGCGTCGAGGGCGATCCGCCCGAAGCCGAACGGGCGTTGTCGCTCGCCGCGGCGGCCGGCTTCCGGCTGCCGCCCGGCGACGACGGGAAACTCGCTGTCCGGCAGCCGTTGCCGAAGGTCGGCGGGCTCACCGGCGAACCGGGTTACGTGGTCATGCATCCGGCCGCGTCGGTACCGGCGCGGCAGCCGTCCCCGTCCCGTTCCGCGGCCATCGTCGCCGCACTGACCAGCGCCGGTCACCGGGTGATCGTGACCGGCGCTCCCGCCGACCGGCCGCTCACCGGCGCCGTCGCGGGCAGACACGGCATCGACCTCGGTGGAGCCACGACCCTGCCCGAACTCGCCGCCGTGCTCCGCGACGCGAGCGTCGTGGTGGCGCCCAACACCGGCCCGGCGCATCTCGCCGCGGCCGTCGGGACACCCGTGGTCTCGCTGTTCGCACCGGTCGTGCCCGCCGAGCGGTGGGCCCCCTACGGCGTGCCGGTGGCCATGCTCGGTGACCAACGCGCGCCGTGCCGCGGCAGCAGAGCCCGGGTCTGCCCGGTGGCGGGGCATCCGTGCCTCGACTCGATCACCCCCGAGCAGGTCGTCACGGTGGCGGAAGAACTCGGTGCGGGCAGCCTCACGCGCCTGCGGACAGGAGGTGCGGGGTGATCGAAGACCATTTCGCGGCTTTGCACGCGGCGCTGGACCGCACCAGTTGCTTCGCACCCGATATCCGCAGATGGGGCAGGCAACTCGCGGTCGTGCTCGCCAACGGTGGACGGTTGCTCGCCTGCGGTAACGGCGGCAGCGCCGCGGAAGCCCAGCACCTGACCGGTGAGCTGGTCGGCCGCTTCCGCAACGAGCGCCGTCCGTTCTCGGCGATCGCGCTGCACGCCGACACCTCGGCGGGTACCGCGATCATCAACGACTACGGCGAGACCGAACTGTTCGCCCGCCAGGTCCGCGCGCACGGCAGGCCCGACGACATCCTCGTCTTGTTGTCCACCAGCGGCACCAGCCACAACGTGGTTGCCGCGGCGAAAGCGGCGCACGACATCGGCGTCGTCACGTGGGCCATGACCGGGCCTGCGCCCAATCCGCTCGCGGCGCTGTGCGACGACGCCGTCGCCGTGGACGCGCCCACCACGGCCACTGTGCAGGAAGTGCATCTGGTCTTGGTACACGCTCTGTGCTCGGCGCTCGACGATGCACTGGGGGTACCGACATGAAGCCGTTGGTCGTGGTCGGCGACAGCATTCTGGACGTCGACATCGAAGGCGTCGCGGAGCGGTTGTCGCCCGAAGCGCCCGTGCCCGTCGTGGACGTGGAACGCCAGTGGATACGCCCGGGCGGTGCCGGGCTGGCCGCCGCGCTGGCCGCGCAGTCGGTCGCCGAGGTCTCGCTCATCACGGCGACCGCCGACGACCACGACGGCCGCATCCTCACCCGGCTCCTCGACCAGCACGTTCGAGTCGTTCCGATCGCGCTGCGCGGCAAGACGGTTCGCAAGGCCCGCGTCCGCGCCGCGGGACAGTCGCTGTTGCGAATGGACACCGGCGACGGCACCGCGGACGGCGGCTCGGTGAGCGCCGCAGTTACCAGGACACTGCGGGCGGCCGGGGCAATCCTCGTGGCGGACTACGGCCGGGGTGTCGCCGCGCATCCCCGGATCCGGAGCCTGCTCACCGAACTGGCTCGGTCGGTACCGGTGGTGTGGGATCCGCACCCGCGCGGCCCCGCGCCGACACCGGGAGCACAACTGGTCTCGCCGAACCTGAAAGAGGCACGCCAGTTCGCGCCGGGATATGTCGAACCCGACGAGTTGGCGAAGGTGCTCCGAGACGAGTGGGCAGCGGATTCCGTCGCGGTTACCACCGGTCCGGGCGGAGCGGTCCTGGCCAATGGGAAACGGCTCACTGTGGTTCCGGTACCTGCCGACGTCCGTCTCGCCGGGCATCCCGGTTCCGACACTTGCGGCGCGGGTGACCGATTCGCCTCGGCCGCGACCGCCGCCCTGTTCGGCGGCTCCACGGTCGCCGACGCGGTGTCGCACGCGGTCGACGCGGCGGCCAGGTTCGTCGCGGCGGGCGGCGCGGCCACGTTGTCCACGTGCGACAGCACGGCCGTGGCCACGGCGGGGCCGACCGACACGAACGAGTCGGCGTTCGAGGTGGCGGCGCGAATCAGGGCGCGTGGCGGCCGACTCGTCGCCACCGGTGGCTGTTTCGATCTGCTGCATCCCGGCCATGTGAGCCTGCTGCGCCAGGCTCGCGCCATGGGTGACGCCTTGGTGGTCTGCCTCAACTCCGATGCGTCGGTGCGGCGCCTGAAAGGGCCGCGCCGGCCGATCGTCACCGCACGTGACCGTGCCCGGCTGCTCGTCGAACTGTCCTCGGTCGACGCCGTCGTCGTGTTCGACGAATCCTCGCCGAGCGCACTGCTGGACCGCCTTCGCCCCGATGTGTGGGTCAAGGGCGGCGACTACTCCGGCGTGGATCTCCCCGAGGCCGCGGTCGTTCGCGGTTACGGCGGCGAGATCGCGCTGATACCCACTGTTCCCGGTTACTCGACTACACAACTGGTCACCGCGAGCCAGGTCGGCGGCTGACCCGAGAACGTAAGGAGCGCGATGCGAACCCTCGGCAATGTCCTGATCACCGGTGGCGCTTCCGGGCTCGGCGCGGCGGTCACCGCCGCCGTCCGCGCGAACGGGGGCCGCCCCTATGTGATCGACCGGGTGGAGCCCGAGGCACCCGTCGATTTCGTGCGTGCCGATCTCGCCGACACCGTCGCCGCCGAACAGGCCGTGCACGAGATCATCGAGCGCACGGGGGGCCGGATCGACGGCGTGTTCACCGCGGCGGGGACCGACGCCTGCGGCCCACTGGACCAAGTGCCCACGAAGAAATGGGAATACGTGGTCCAGGTCAATCTGTTCGGCACCGCCGCCGTGATTCGTGCCGCCCTTCCGGCGCTGCGGGAGAGCAAGGGAACGGTCGTGACGTGTGCTTCCACCCTGGGCATCAAGGCGGTCGGTCACGCGACCGCCTATTGCGCCTCGAAATTCGGCGTCGTGGGCTTCACCAGGGCGCTCGCCGCCGAAACGGCGGGCAGCGTCGGGGTGACCCTGCTCATCCCGGGCGGGATGCACACGGCGTTCTTCGACGACCGCGACGAGCAGTACAAGCCGCCGCCCGACGCGAAACTCAACCAACCGCGGGACGTCGCCGACGCGGTGGTCTTCGCGCTCCGGCAGCCGCCGGGCTGCGAGGTCAGGGAGATGGTCGTGTGCGCCTCGGAAGAGGGATCGTGGCCCTGACGCGCACGATCCTGGTGCTGCGGGCACTCGGGCTCGGCGACCTGCTGACCATCGTGCCCGCCTTGCGCGGGATCAGAAGCGCCCACCCCGGCCACCGGGTGGTGCTCGCGGCGCCGGACGTGCTGCGTGACCTCGTCGGCCTCATCGACGCGGTCGACGAACTGCTGCCGACGGCGGGACTTGGTGCGCTTCGATGGCCCACGGCGCCACCGAGTCTCGCGGTCAACCTGCACGGCAAAGGACCGGAGAGCATCCGCGATCTGCTGACGGCAGGCCCCGATGCACTACTGACCCACCACAATCCGGAATTTCCCGACCTGCCCGGCCCCGCGTGGCGCGACGACGTGCACGAAGTGGATCGCTGGTGCCGCCTGCTGGAATACGGTGGGATCGACGCCGATCCAACCGCACTGCTGCTGCCGGCCCCACCGCGACCCGCCCCCGAATCGAATGCGGTCGTGATCCATCCCGGCGCGGCGTATCCCGCGCGGCGCTGGCCGTCCGAACGCTTCGCGCGAGTGGCGCGTGAACTCGTCGCCGACGGTCATCGAGTGGTGATCACCGGGAGCAGGGACGAAATGCGCTTGGCCAACGCGGTCGCCGAGAAGGCCGGGCTACCGCCCTCGGCGGTGTACGCGGGACGCACCGATCTGACCGAACTCGCCGCACTGGTGGCCGACGCGGCTCTGGTCGTGTGCGGTGACACCGGCGTCGGGCATCTCGCCACCGCGTTCGGCACACCGTCGGTAGTGCTGTTCGGGCCCACGCCCCCGAACCGGTGGGGGCCGCCCCCGGACGCGGAACACCACATCGCGCTGTGGGCCGGGACGGTCGGCGACCCGCACGCCGATTATCCGGATCCGGGCCTGCTCATGGTGCGACCCGAACATGTGCTCACGGTCGCGGCCGACTTGCTCGGACAGCGGGTCCGCCATGGGTAGTCGCGTCGGCGTGGTCGGCGCCGGTTATGTGGGTCTCACCAGCGCCGCATGCCTCGCCCACCTCGGACACCACGTGATCTGCGTCGACAACGACGAAGCCAAAGTGGCGGCGCTGCGTACGGGTGCGGTCGCGATCGTCGAGCCCGGGTTGCCGGAACTGGTTCGAGAGGGACTGGAGGAAAATCGGCTGGTCTTCACATCGGACGCGCAGGCGCTGCACGAATGCGAAGTGGTCCTGTTGTGCCTTCCCACGCCCATGGGCACCGGCGGTACGGCCGACCTCGGCGTGCTCGAGGACGCGCTGAGGACGTTGGCCACTGTCCTGCCACCGGACTGTGTGCTCGTCACCAAATCCACCGTCCCGGTGGGGACGGCGGCGCGGATTCCCGCCCTGTCCGGTCTCGCGGGCACGGCGGTGGTCAGCAACCCCGAATTCCTCCGGGAGGGCCACGCGGTCGAGGATTTCCTGCGCCCCGACCGGGTTCTCCTCGGCGCGGCCGAGCACGATCGGGAGTCGGCCGACCGTGTCGCGGCGCTCTACGCCGGAACGGGCGCACCGGTGCTGCGTTCCGACTCTGCCAGCGCCGAACTGGCAAAGTACGCCAGCAACGCGTTTCTCGCGGTGAAGCTCTCGTTCGTCAACACACTGGCCGAACTGTGCGAACGAGTCGGCGCCGACATCACCAAGGTCACCGGCGCGATGGGGATGGACGACCGGATCGGTCCCGCCTTTCTCGCTCCCGGCCCCGGCTGGGGCGGCTCGTGCCTGCCCAAGGACACGCGCGCGCTCCTGCGTGCCGCGGAAGCTCGGGGTGTGGACTTCGCCATGGTTCGCAATGCCTTGCAGGCCAACGACCGTCAGCAGGCGATGGTGCTGCGCAAGATCCGCCGCGCGGTCACCGATTCGGTCGACGGCTCGCTGGCCGGAACCCGGATCGGCGTGCTCGGCCTCGCGTTCAAAGCCGGAACCGGCGACCTGCGCGACTCCCCCGCCGTCGCGGTCGCGCGGCAGCTGACCCGGCACAGCGCCGTGGTCACCGCCTACGACCCGTGTGTGCCGGCGGGCACCCCGGGTCTGGACGGCATCCGCGTGGTGGACGACCCCTACCTCGTGGCGAAAGACGCCGGCGCGCTGGTGATCCTCACCGAGTGGCCCGAATTCCGTTCGCTCGACTGGGCGAAACTCGCGACCGACGTCGACCGACCCGTAATCGTCGACACGAGAAACCTTCTCGACGAGCGCCTGCTCACCCGCACCGGATTCACGGTGCTGGGCAACGGCACCACCGGCGCTTCCGACGGCGGACGGACCTTTTAGACACGCTCGTGCAGGGCCCAGGTCGAGTACGCGAAGCCGGTCTCGGCACCGGCGACCTGCTGGCCACCGGAACGCCGTCCGGCGTCGGTTACGCCCGCACCCCCGCCTGGCTGGTGCAGCCGGGCTACACCGCGAAGGCGTGGGCGACGACTTCGGCACCGTCCGGCGCCCACGCCTACGGGGCACAGGACGAGGTCGACGCGCGGCACGACAGCATGCGATATCTCGGCCGAGGAGTCCGGCACAGCGCGCCGGCCGTCGATGCCGCACACTGCTCCCATGACGACGCCCGAATCGCGAACCGGATCGATGTTCCGGTGGACTCCGGTAGCCACCGGCGCGGTGATCGCGCCCGGCGAGCGATTGACCTGGCCGCGCACGATCGGCATCGGATTGCAGCATGTGGTGGCGATGTTCGGCGCCACCTTCCTGGTGCCGGTCCTCACCGGGTTCCCACCGTCGACGACGCTGCTGTTCTCCGGGGTCGGCACCCTGCTGTTCCTGGTGATCACCCGCAACCGGCTGCCGAGCTATCTAGGTTCGAGTTTCGCGATCATCGCTCCGGTCCTCGCGGCCACCGCCTCCGCCGGAATGGGTGCGGCGCTGGGCGGCATCGTCGTGGTGGGCGTCGTGCTGATCGTCATCGGCGCGGTGGTGCACTTCGCAGGCACCCACTGGATCGAAGCGCTGATGCCGCCGGTGGTCACCGGCACCATCGTCGCCCTGATCGGGCTGAACCTGGCGCCGACCGCCAAGACGAATTTCGAGAAGGACGCGATCACCGCGACGGTCGTGCTCGTCCTGCTGATCCTGTGTCTGGTGCTCTTTCGCGGGTTGCTCGGCAGGCTGGCGATCGTCACCAGTGTCGTGCTCGGCTATCTGCTCGCGCTCGCCCGCGGCGAGGTCGACACCGCGGCGATCGGGAAGGCTTCCTGGGTGGGGCTGCCCGACTTCCACGCACCGAGCTTCCACCTCTCGGTGATCCCGATGTTCCTGCCGGTGGTCCTGGTACTCGTGGTGGAGAACATCGGGCACGTCAAGTCGATCACCACGATGACCGGTATCGACTACGACCGGCGCATGGGCCGCGCGCTGGCGGCCGACGGTCTGGCGACCGTACTGGCAGGCAGCGGCGGCGGTTCGGCGACCACCACGTACGCGGAGAACATCGGCGTGATGGCCGCGACGAAGGTGTACTCCACCGCCGCGTACTGGGTGGCCGGCGCCGCGGCGATCGCGCTCAGCCTCTCACCGAAGGTGGGAGCCGTGATCGCCGCCATCCCGGCCGGGGTGCTCGGTGGCGTGACGACGGCACTCTACGGCTTGGTCGGAATCCTCGGCGTGCACATCTGGGTGAGCAACCGGGTGGACTTCGGCAAGCCGATCAACCAGTTCACCGCGGCCATCCCGCTGGTCATCGGCATCGCCGACTTCACATGGGTGGTAGGCGAACTCGACTTCGGCGGTATCACGCTGGGCGCCGTCGCCGCGCTGGTGATCTACCACGCCATGCGGCTCATCGGGGGATGGCGCGGGACGGTCGTCCCTGACAACGCGCACGGGGTGCGGAAGCCGGTGGAACCGACGGATCGGTGACCGTCGGCGATTCCGGGCAACAGCGATCGACGCTCCATGCGCTGGGAACCTGGAGGAATACGAGTACGACCCTCAGATCCTCGTGCTGCGGTCGGCCCAAAATCGCTCCCGCACTTCCTTCTTCAAGACCTTGCCATTGACGCTGCGAGGGAGCTGGTCGACGAAGACGACCGCCTTGGGCGCCCGCACCGGGCCGAGCCGCTCGCGGCACCGGGCGATCAGCTCCGCCTCGCCAACGGTCTGCCCCGCCTCGAGTTCGACCACAGCGGTCACGACCTCACCCCAGTCGGGATGCGGGGCGCCGACCACCGCGCAATCCCGCACGGCGGGGTGGCTCCAGATCACCTGCTCGACCTCGCCGGGAAAGACGTTGAAACCGCCAGAGATGATGAGGTCCTTCTTCCGGTCGGTGATGTGGAGGTAGCCTTCCGCGTCGCGATGCCCCAGGTCGCCGGTGTGCAGCCATCCGTCGACAATGGTCTCCGCGGTGTGTTCGGGATCCTTGTAGTAGCCCTTCATCACGAGATCACCCCGGACACAGATCTCGCCGGTCACACCCGCGGCCACCTCCGCCTCGGACTCGTCCAGAATCGCCACCGTGGCCAGCGGATAGGGTCGTCCGCACGAACGGAGTCGGTGCTCGGGCGCAACCCGTCCGTCGATCAGGTGCTCGTCGGGCCGCAGGAACGAGATCGCCGCGGGGGCTTCCATTTGCCCGTAGCCTTCCAGGAAGACCGGCCCGAGCCGCTCGATTCCGGCGCGGAGTTTCTCGGTCGACATCGGCGCCGCGCCGTAGGTCAGGTAGCGCAGGGACGAGGTGTCGGCAGTCCGCTGCCGCAGCGCCTCGAGCAAGCGGTAGATCACCGTCGGCGGAAGGAACAGATCCGTGACGCGGTGCCGCTCGATGGCATCGAGGACCCGCTCCGGTGTCGCGCGCGGGATGATGACGACTGCGCCCCCGCGTGCGGTGGCCTGCAGGCTGAACAGCCCGGCCGTGTGCGTCATCGGGGCCGCGGCCAGGTTGACGATGGGTGCGCCCGCCGGATGGACCAGCGCCATCATCTGGTGGGTCACCATCGCCGACAGACTGCGGTGCGTATTCATGACGCCCTTGGGTGCACCGGTCGTTCCGCCGGTCGGCGCCACGGCGACCACATCGTCCATGGCGTAGCCGACCCGCGGTGGCGCGGTGGGATGCTGGGCGGTCCAGTCCCGCAGGGTCACATCGTCGGTCCCTGCCGCCAACGCGATGTATACGCCGACCTCGGGTGCTGCCGTCTTCAGTTCCGCTACCTGGTCGGCGAGAGCAGGGTGGTAGAACAACACTTCCACGTCGAAGCGCCGCAACAGCCGGATGTTCTCGCTCACCGGATGGGCCGGGTTCAGCGGGACCCACGCCGCGCCCGCGCGCCATGCGCCGAGTACGCAGATCCACGCCAGCGGTGAGTTCGGCGACAGCACGGCGATTTTCGATTCGCGCCGCATGCCGGCGCTCAGTAGCGCATGGGCGATTCGGCACGACAGCGCACCGGCTTCGTCGAAAGTCCAGACCTCGTCGTCGGTCCGGTAGGCGACGCCCGCCGGATTGATCGCCCGCCCTCGATCGAAGAAATCGATGATGGCCATGTCTCACACCCTTCCCAGCACGATGACGGCGGTGACCGCTTCGTCGCCGCGGTGGAAACCACCGCCGTTCTCCGCCAACGCGATTCGCGCCCCGTCCACCTGACGCGGACCGGCGTTGCCGCGCAATTGTTCCGTGAGCTCGAAGATCTGGCCGAGCCCACTCGCCCCGAGGGGATGCCCCTTGGATTCCAGGCCGCCGGAGGGATTCACCGGAATCCTGCCCCCGAGCGTGGTCTCACCGCGCAGCGCCGCCGGTCCACCCGCACCGAGCGGAACGAGGCCGAGCAACTCGGTCTGCAGGATCTCGCCGAATGCCGTGGCATCGTGAACCTCGGCCACGTCGATGTCCTCCGGACCGGCTCCTGCCAGTTCGTAGGCGCGTGCGGATACCGTACGGCTCGGGTGTCCCTCGAACGTCGTCGCGTCGCGGTCCGCTCCGCTGCCGAGGACGGCGGCGAGAACCTGCACCGATTTCGGCGCGCCGAGCCGCCGGAGCCCGGCCTCGCTGCACACGATCACCGCGGCCGCGCCGTCGGTGATCGGCGCGCACATCGGGACGGTGAGCGGGTACGACAGCTGCCGCCCCGCGAGTACGTCCGCCACGGTCATCGGCTTGCGGTAATGCGCGCGCGGGTTGTCGGCCGCATGGTCGTGATTCTTGGCCGCTACCGCGGCGATCTGTTCCTGGGTCGTGCCGTGCAGACGCATGTGGTTGCGAGCGATAGCCGCGTAGATGTCCATGAAGACCGAGCGGCGCCCCAGGTCGTGGTCGTCGACGTCACCACCCACCTCCAGCAGGACGCGCTCGAGCGCGGCGGGATCGGACACGTCGTAGGCGCTGTCGAACACCGCCATGGTTCGTTCGGGGTCGTCGACGTGCATGCGCTCCACGCCGACGGCCAGCGCGACATCAGCGGCCCCCGACCGGATCCGATCCACCGCGAGCGCGAACGCGGAGGCGCCCGTAGCGCAGGCGTTCTCGACGTTCACGATCGGAATGCGCTGAATACCCGAGGCCCGCAAGGCGATCTGCCCCGCGATCATGTGCTGGCCCTCGAGCGCACCTTGCGTGGCGGTACCGAAGAACGCGGCGTCGAGTGCGTCGGCGGAGGCACCGCAGTCCCGCAACGCGTCGGTGACGGCCCAGCGGGTGAGATCGTTGACGCTCTTTCCGTGGTGTCTGCCGAACGGCGTCATTCCGACACCGGCGACCCAGACGGGGGTTGTCATGATTTTCCTTTCGATTCGAAGTCGTCGATGCGGTCCGATCGACGCCGGCCCGCGCCGAAGGCGGTGCGGAGTCGCATCGACCTCGCGGAACGACAGGAGTCGTCGCTAAGGGCGCTCACCGATCGGCTGGTGATCCGCCAGGAGTCGACTGCCGAGGAAATCCAGTACTCGGTGTAGGGCGGCCTGGGTAGGTTGGCCCGGTTCGTCGATGAGGTGTTCGGTCAGGACCGAGTGGGGATCGAGCACGGCGTCCGGGTTGGCCGCGGCGTCGTCTAGTTCGATCGCGATGAACGCCTCGCCGAGTTGGTCGCGCAGGAAGTCGAATCGTTCGGCCGGAGAACGTCGATCACCGCAGAATCGCAAGCCCATGACCGAAAGTCCGTCGGCGCAACGTTGTTTGACGCGGGCGAGGTCCGAAGCGGACAGGTCGATGGAGTATTTCTGTCGCGAGGTGAAACCCAGCGGCAGCCCCGGCTGGGACAGTACGGGCGCGATCAGACGGTCGTCGACCGCCATGGCGAGGGCGAATCCACCGGTGAAGCACATCCCGACGGCACCGACACCCGGTCCGCCGCAGCGGCGGTGCTCGTGTTCGGCCAGCGCACGCAGCCAGTGCACGACCGGTGAGGTGCGGCCGGTGGCCAGCACCACGAACTCCCGGCTGACGCAGATCGGCCCGAGCTGACCGGCGACGTTCGCCAACGCGGAGACCAGCCCGTGCGCGGCGGGGCTGGGGTCACGACCCGGGTTGCCGTACAGGTGCGGCACCACCGCCGTGCACCCCAAACCCGCGACGCGGCGGGCGAAGTCGAACACCTCGGGTGAGATGCCCGGGAATTCCGCCATGACGATTACGGCGGGACCGGCGCCTTGGCGGAAAAGTGCGCGGGTCTTGCCGTCGTAGGTGAACGAATCGCGCTCGAAGTCATGAAGATCGTCGTCGCTCATGTGTAGCCCTTCTCGTGAACGGGCCCTCACTATCGACCGGCAGGACTCGCCGGTTATAGGAAAAATGTTCCCCGATGCGCCCGGAGTCACCGCTGTCCCTCGACAGCGCCGTCGATGAACAGCGGCGTCGACGAGACCGGGACCCGAAGCACTCCCCCAGCGATGTCGACCGGCACCCGAGCACCGTGCGCATCCACTACATGCGCCCGGAGAAACGGCCAGTCGCAGACGAATTCGTTCGGTGAATCATCCTGATCGGCGATGCCGCGCCGCTCCCAGACGACCAGCGCCGGAGTACCCTGATTCCGCTCGGCTTCGAACAAGTACAAGTCGGGACGATCGGTGACGGTGATCCGCCGAACCCGGGTGGCGCCGTCGAGCAGGCGTGCCATCAACTCGAACGTGTCGGCGGCCGGATGCCGCCGACCGATGGTTCCGCCCGCACTGTCCAGAAGCTGGAGTTTGCCGAACATCAGCGCACCCGCGGCACGGCTGTCGCGATAGAACTCCCATTCGGGGGCGATCGGGTAGTACAAGTTGCGCCGGATGCCCTCGGCGAGCGCGAGCATCGTGCGCACCACCACATCCCGGCAGGCCAGCCTGTGCCGGTGTTCCTCCAGTTCCGGTGCGCACCCGTTCATGAACATCTGCAACGTGGGCGGCAGTTCGGCCATGCGCTGGTAGAGCTCGACCACCGGCGCGTCCGCCGTGGCTTCGATCTCTTCGAGGGTGTCGGGCATAGGAGCCTTCCCGAGGAACTGCTGCTGATGAACAGCGAGCACATCGGCCAGATGCGGCAGATTGTCCGGGAAATCCGTGGGCAGCGGCCCACTGTGCTCGCTTGCGACGACCGGCTTTTCGCATCCGTGGGCGGCCAGCTGCGCTCGGCATGCTCGCACCAGTTCCGGGACGGTGTACGGGTCGCCGTATGGGTGGATGTCGAAAACGTCGAAATGCTCCGCTCCATCCCGCAGCACCTCTCCGAAGAAGCGCCCCCAGGTGTGCGCTCCGGCCGGTCCGTCGCCCAGCATCGCCCCCGGCACCGCCGCGCCGAGTACCACCAGCGCCGCGGGGTCCGCCTGTTTCACGGCCTCGTGGAAGACCCGCAGCTGAGCGACATAGTCACCGGCCGTACCGGCCCAGAACAACGGCAGGCATGGCTCGATCTCGCACTGCCAGAAACGGATTCGGCCCGGCTGGTGCGCGGCGAGCTCTCGGAGCCGCCGACCGAATGACGTCACGACAGGGAGACCTACTGCACGTACTGGCCACCGAAATGCACAGCCAACCGGACCTGCTCCGCGAAGTTCGAGATCAGCTGTTCGACACCAGCGTCACCCGATGGCTGACGATTCTCGGTCGCGCCATCGCCCGTGGCCAAGCCCGCCCCGAAGCACTGTCGCCGCGAATCGCGACCGTGGCGGTCGATCTACTGCGCAACGAGTACCTTGTCCGCGGCGTCACCACCATCCCCGACAGCACCATCACCGAGATCATCGACACCATCTACCTGCCCCTCGTGCGGCCCCACGTCGGGCAGGGCGGCGAATGAGAGCGCGCCGCCTACTCGGACCGCGTCGAGCGCGTCAGAAGTGCGCGGCGCCACCGTCGATCGAAGTCGAGTGGCGTAATTTGTCGAGGGTCGTGGAGCGCGACGGCGGGCGCATGCGTCACGGTTGGGCGAGCGAGTGCGTCGGGGTGATGGTCCGGATGTGCAGGACGACATCGAACCAGTCGCCCAGTCCGGCACCGGCGATGTGATGATCGACGTCGCGGTCAGGGCGGTAGGTCCCGATGATGAGGCGGAGCTTCGCGGGCCGATGCAGCCATTGCCGAACCGCGCCCGCGGGTGCGGTCCGCAGATCGAGCAGGTAACTGCCGAGCTCGGGTTGGTCGAGCACAGTGTCCGCGAAGCCCTCCGCCGGAGCGGGCACAGCCAGGTCGGCGCGGACGTTGCCGTGATGAAAGGTGAGCGCGACCGACAGATAACCGGTTCCGAAGCGGTCACGGAGCAGGGATCCCGTGTTCGGAAACCGTTGTGACATAGCGGCAACGGTGAGCTCTCGCGCGACGGCGGTGTTGGACACTCCTTCCCAGTACACGATCCGGTGCCCGGTGCGGTCGTGCCAGTCCACGATGCGGCGAGCGGCATCGACGGATTCGGCGGCGAAGTCACGGCGACCCGAGGCGGTGCTGCTCTCGTGGTACCGCACGATGAGGCGAGCCGCGTCCAGGACTTCGGGTGCGCCTGCGGCGCCCGGCAACGACTCGACCAGCGTCAGCGCGTCTTGGGCGTGGTCGGCGAATGGGCGCCCGGGGTGGGCGCCGTTCGCACGCTGTATGTGCTCGCCCAGCCGATGGGCTGTCACAATCGGGTCGTAGTGCGATCCGAGATCCGCCTTCCTTTGCGGCGCAACTTTTTCCACGAACCTAGTCACGCGCTCGTAGTGCGCCGGTTTGGCGGCCTCGGGAGCCAGGCCGAACAGGCGTACCGGATCGTGCGGATGCGCACGATTGAACTCGCGCGCCCACTCCAGAACCGCGATTGTCTCGGCGGTGCGCCACGGCACCCACGCATCGCCCAGAATCGCCCGCACGTCCCCGGCACCCGTCCGCGCGTATTCGTCCATGGCCGCCACGACGGATTCGTCATCGAGCAGGGCGAGCGCCCGAAAACCTAGAGTTTCCACGAACAGTCGCAATATCCGGTGTGCGGTCACGGACAGTTCGTGCCCCGCGCGGGTCGTCGCGCCGACTCCGACGACGACCGTGCCGTCAGCCCGGTCGGCCAACGCCGCCAAGTCCATGAGCGATCCATCGGCGTCGAGCGTGGCGAGGGGGCGGGCGCAGTCGCGGATCCAACGCGTCACGTGCGCGGAGTCGTGCGTCTCATCCGACATGGTCTGCTCCTCGGCGAACGGGCCCGCCGGACCTGGCGCGGCGGAGCGCTCTCGACAATGCCTTTGATACCAAAGACATTTATCTTTGCTCGCAAAGGTACTTTCGGGATGGGGCGGATGTCAATTGCCGAATCGCGGTCACCGAGCCCGTCCGCCCCCGCCTACCGCGACCGACGCGCCGCGATGAGGTCGGCCGCGCCGGAGCGCAGGAAGGGCCGATCGAGTGAGCCGAGCATCATCGGCGTCATGAGCGATGGCGGGCGGCGACAGTTTCTCGAGATTGCCCGGCGGCGCGATCCGCGGGCGTCGCGCGATGCGCTGTCGCTTTTCCGGCGAGGGTCAGCAACTCGCCGAACACATCGGCTGCTATCTCGGCGAGCGACCGCTGCTCGTCTTCGCGAATCCATTGCGTGAAAGCGATCCCGAACACCGTGATGCACGACTCCGCCGCCAGCCTCGCGGCGAGGTCGTCGACGCCTCGCGCGCGCAGGGCGTCGGCGACCGTCGTGGCGAGACCTGCGAGCTTGTGCCGCTCGCGTTCCTGTAGTGCGGGGTTCTGGTCGATCACGAATTGTCGCGTACGGGAGTCCGACCGGCGTTCGTCGGGAAAGAACGACGCTACGGACTGCAGCGCGGAGGCGACGATGTCGATCGCGGAGGTGTCCGGGGGTGCGGCGTCCACGCCGGTGACGAACGCTTCGACCAGTAAGCCCTGTCCGCGGAAGAGAACCTCCCGCTTGTCACTGAAGTGACGGAAGAACGTGCGTTCGGTCAGGCCGGCGGACTGCGCGATCTCCGTGGCGGTGGTCTGTTCGAAGCCCCGGGTGGCGAACAGTTCGAGCGCGGCCTGCCGCAGCCGCTCCGCGGCCCCAGGTTCCCAACGTGCCATGTCGCCAAGTGTAGTGATGACAGCTACTGACATGAAGGCGTAAGGTGATGTCTGTGACTGACGTCAGTCACAGACATCACCTCGTAGGGATCGCTCCCCGCTTCAGCGGCGGAGTGGACGAAGGAGTTCACGTCATGCATGTTTTCGTCACCGGAGCCTCTGGATGGATCGGCTCGGGCACCGTCGCCGACCTGCTCGCCGACGGCCACGAGGTCACCGGACTGGCCAGATCCGACGGATCCGCCGCAGCCCTCGAGGCCAAAGGCGCCCAGGTCCGCCGCGGCGACCTGGACGACCTCGACAGCATCCGCTCCGGAGCCGAGGCGGCCGACGCCGTCATTCATCTGGCGAACAAACACGATTGGTCCGACCTCGCCGCCTCCAATGCGGCCGAGCGAGCCGCCGTTCAGACCATCGGCGACGCGCTCGCCGGCACCGGCCGCCCCTTCCTGCTCGCGTCGGGCGTCGCCGCCCTCAGCCAGGGCAGGCCCGCGACGGAGGCCGACCCTTCTCCGTTCCACGGCCCCGACTCGCCGCGCGGAGGAAGCGAGAACTTGGCGCTCGAGTACGTCGACCGCGACGTGCACACCGTGAGCCTGCGTTTCGCGCCAACCGTGCACGGCGCCGGGGACCACGGTTTCATCGCGACCCTCGCCGCGATCGCCCGCCGGACCGGCGTCTCCGGCTACCCCGGCGACGGCGCCAACCGGTGGGCCGCGGTCCATCGAGCCGACGCCGCCCGACTGGTCACGCTCGGCCTCGGCAAGGCCCCGGCGGGAGCTCGCCTGCACGCCGTCGCCGAAGAGGGCGTGCCGAGCCGCGTGATCGCCGATGCGATCGGCCGAGCACTGGACCTGCCCGTGACCTCCATCGCCCCGCAGGACATCCAAGGTCATTTCGGGTGGATCGGCGCATTCTTCGCGATGGACCTCTCGGCAACCAGCGAGGCGACGCGAGAGCTGCTGGGCTGGACACCTACCGGACCGACCCTCATCGAGGACCTCGACGCCGGTGCCTACACGGCGCACTGATCGGCCGCCGCAAGTTCATGCCGTCGCCGGGGCGGTTCCACTGGCCAGCCTTCCATCGTGGTCACCGGTAGCCTCCCCGACCCAGCACGCCCTGTGGCGATCACCGCCTCGGCGACCACAAGAAAAGGCCGGTGTCCGCACCGGTGCGGCCGCGAACTCGGCCCGCGCCGCCTCGAGACCACAGGTTCCTGCGTAATCTCGACAGTCCTCGACGGCGACGGCGACGGCGACGGCGTGCGCCGTCGAGGAGGGGCAGCCGGCTACGGGTTCATTTCGAACACGCCCGCGTGGCTCATCACCTCGTCGTGCAGGCGCGCGGTTCGCTGGACGTCGATGATCGGCTTATGCAGCACGCTCAGTGCCCAATCCTGTTGAGCGGTGGTCGAGGAGGCTTTCGAGAAGACTCCCAGCGCGTACGAGGAGAAGTCGCGCACGAATATCTCGAAGATCGAGTCCACAATGTCCTCGGACGCCCCTTTGATCTCGGCTTGTTCCAGGATGAGCTGCCCGTAAGGCAGCAGCGTGAACAATTCCCCCACCGCGAGCTGATAGTCCAGATCCTCGAGTTGGGCCGGGGTAGGCGGTGCCTGCACGGGGAAATGAGTGAAGCGCTCGGCTTGCTCGACGAACAATGCCACGTTGGGCAGGTGCCGATAGCGTTCGTACGCCGGCCGCCAATCCGCGAATCGCACTGCGCCCAACCCCGCCGCGCCCGGTTGCCGGAACAGCGACTCGTCGTCGCCGGGATCCCGTCGCACCGGGACCGGCGGCAGTTCCGCGGGGTTGAACAAGAAGTTCGGCATGAATTTCAACGTCAAGGCCATATTGACGTGTGCGGTGCCCTCCAGCCGTGGCATCGAGTCGATGGTGCCGCGCGCCGTCGCGAAGTAGGAGTCCTTCTCGAATCCTCTGGCGGAGATGACATCCGAGAGTTCATGGAACACGCGCTCGGCCTCGCGAGTGACCTTCATCTTGCCGATGGAGTTGAACATCACGAAGCGGCGGTCCTCCGGGGTCGAGCAGCGCATGTAGTCGATCGCTCGTTCGTGGTAGAGCCGCATGGCGGTCATGCGCACGTAGCTGTCGCTCAGGATCTGGCGCACCTGCGGGAAGTCCGTGACGGGGTGCCCGAACAAGACCTTGGCGGCGGCGTGGTTGATCGTCTCGTAGAAACAGTGCTCCACGATCCCCAACGCGACCATGCCGATGTTGAACTTGCCGCAGTTGACCGCGGCGAGCGCGGAGTCGAACGCCTTGCGGCCTACGTGGAGTACGTCGTCGGCCGAGACGGGATAGTCCACCAGGTCGTAGGCGGAGACGAAGTTCTGCCCGTGGATGACGTTCTTGACCAGCCGGTAGTTCGGGTGCTGGCTGTCGGCGATGAACCAGACGTACGCGTCGGAACCCTCCAGGTCGGTGCGCCTGCCGATGGTCGGCACGATCCTGGCCACGTTGCCGTTGCCGATGTAGTACTTGCTGCCCGTGGCGGTGAAACCCCCTGCGCCATCGGGAGAGAGCAGCATATCAGTAGCGTAGATGTCGGCGCCATGGTCCTTTTCCGACAGCCCGAACCCGATGATCCCGCCGCGGTCGAGTTCCTCGGCCGCACGCAGATGCGCTTTGCCGTTGGCGCTCTGCCAGATGGTGGCGAGGCCGAGCGTGGAGACGCCCCACGCATACCAGTACTGCGATCCGTAGAAGCCGGTGATCTCGTTGAACCGGGAAATGAACGCGGTGTCCCAGCGCTTCTCCGGATCCGCGCCCGAACTCGCCCGCGGGGTCGCCATGTAGGCGATGATCCGACTCTCCGCCAGGAACCGCATCCAGTCCTCGTACCACTCCGCTCGGTGCGCGTCTCTGGTGAGCGCCTGCTTGCCCTTCCGCTCGAAGAAGTCGACCACCGACCGCAGCCGAGCCCGCGTGGCGGGATCGAACTCCTCGAACGTCTCGGTCTTCGGGTTGAACAGGGCCATGACGACACCTTTCGAACTGACGGCAAGTGCCATCACATTAGAACTGACGGCAGCTGCCGTCAATCATCGGACGGGGGTCCGCGTTACAGGCGACGGTAAGCGGTCAGCGTTTCTCGTAGAAGTACCGCGTGGTGAGACCACCCGCCGGCAGACGCCGCGCATGGTGACACCGGCCGCTCCGGACGCACCGATCATGTCGAGTGCCGCTTCCAGCAGAGCGGATCGACACGCCTGCCGCCGCTGAGCCAGGGTGGTTCCGGACCAGATGCGATGTCTCGCAGTGGGGATCCCCTCGCCGATCGCCGCCACACCAGCATCACCGGGCGATCGCGGCGACGCAGGCGCGGCTCGCTGCGCGAAATGCGGCTACCGTGGCGAGAAGTTCGTCGTGCAGCTCGGCGAGGCCTTCCTCGGCCATGGAGCCGATGGAGCGCGAAGTGCTCACGTACGCGGAATGCGCCGCCAGAGATCGCATTTCGTTCACATACGCCCGCGATGCCGCTTCGTCTGACGTCGACAAGAACTCCGCGGTGAGCAACGCGCAACGAGCCACGATGTCGAGCAGTTCGACCGTGCGCTCCGGGATCCGCCGCGCGGAGTGGATGACCGCTAGTTCGGCAGCGGATTCCATATGATCCGCGACATAGTCGAGCAAGCAGGCCGCTCGACACGCATCGGCGAGGCGGTCACCGACCATTACCACCAATGTTGACGGTAGTGCGAATAAGCAGTCACATACCCACGCGGATGAACCGGCGAGGCGAAAGGTGCACGCTCCTCGATCAACCGCGCTCCCACACCCGACGAATCCTCCGGCGCCACGGCCACCCTGAGTGAGGGAGGCATCCGGCTCGCGGCAGCGCGCGGGCGAACACTACGCAGGGTCGATCACCGGGGCACGATGCTCTTCGCGCCCACCATGCGCACGAGGCTGAGGATCGGGAGCCCGATCACCAAATGTTCGATCCCGGTGGAGATGCCGACCCAGAGGTCGCTGGACAGTGCCAGAGGAATGATCACCGCCGCGGCGGTCAGAATGCCCACGATCCAGCCGAAGAACAACTCCGGCGACGGAGTGCCCAAGCGCAGCAGATACCACAGCACCCCGCCCAACAGCGCGCAGATGAATGCCACCACGGCGAACCAGTACGCATCCTGGGCCATCGGGTTCCACACCCCGAACTTGCCGCTCTCGCTCACCCGGGTGGCGACGATCTCGATGATCCAGGCGCACAACCACGCCGCGAGCGCGGTCACCACCGCCGCGGCGATCACACCGCCGACGAACATGCCGATATTGACGTCCGGCTCCTGCCGCGACCGAGGTTGCCTCTCCGGGCGTTCGGAGTGCTGATACGCGCCCTGTCCCTGGTCCTGGCCGTATCCGGACGCCTGGTCGTATCTGTGACCCTGGTCGTATCTGTGATCCTGGGCGTACCCGTGATCCTGGGCGTACCCGTGTTCCTGGCCGTATCCCGAGGCCTGGCTGTACCCGCGATCCTGGCCGTACCCGGGATCACGGTAATCGCCCGGCTGATAACCGGCTTCATAACGTGCGGTGTGCTGGTCGCGCGGATTCATGGGATTCAACCGCCGATCACCTCCGTGGAGAGCTTGCGTGTGCGTCGAGTGTAGGGCGGGACCGCAAGGGCCGCTGCCCCCTATCCAATTCCGTTGCGCGCAGTCGTCACACAGGCCAGCGCCGCCATGGCGGAGATCACTAAGGTGCCGGACTCCGATCGGGGCCTGAGGATCGCCATCGCCCAGATGAAAGAACCCGGAATGGGCCCCGACCGCGGCCCGGAACCAACCGTTCATCCGGCGCAGCGGGGAAGAATCGCGGGCGGGCGAACACTCCCCGCCGGGGCGGCGCCGCGCGGTGATACGCAACGGGCCTGGGCGAGTCCGAGCGCCCCGCCCGCCACCGAGAGTCGGCGAAAAGATCAGGGCCGACAACTCCTCCCGGTTCCCGGCCGATCGCACCTGAGCACGATCCGCAGTGCGGAAAGTTCAGGCGACGACCGTCCGTTGCGGGACGCCGACGTATTCGCTCAGTGGCCGGATCAACGCGTTGGATTCGCCCTGCTCGATGATGTGCGCGGTCCAGCCGGTGATGCGGCTCATCACGAAGATCGGGGTGAACACCTCGATATCGAAACCGAGCAGGTAGTAGGCGGGGCCGGTCGGGAAGTCGAGATTCGGTTCGATGCCGGTGGCCTCGCGCATGGTGCGTTCGAGGACCTCGTATATACGCACCCACTTCTGGCCGTCGGTCGCCGCGGCGATATCCAGGAAGGCTTTCTTCATGGTGGGGACGCGGGAGTCACCGTTCTTGTAGACGCGGTGGCCGAAGCCCATCACCTTCTCCTTGCGCGCCAGCTTGTTGCGCAACCATGCCTGGGCCAGCGCGGGGTCGTCGATCTCCAGCATGTCGTGCATGACGGCTTCGTTCGCGCCGCCGTGCAGGGGCCCTTTCAATGCGCCGATGGCGGCGGTGACGGCGCTGTATATGTCCGACTGCGTGGAGGTGACGACGCGGGCGGCGAAGGTGGAGGCGTTGAAGCTGTGCTCGGCGTAGAGGATCAACGACACTTCGAACGCTTCCACCAACGCGCGCGACGGGATGGTCCCGAAGCACATGTTCAGGAAGTTCTCCGCGTACCCCAGATGGGAATGCGGTGCGATCGGGTCCAGGCCATGGCGACGGCGATGGTCGGCCGCGACGATGGTCGGCAGCACCGCGAACATGCGAAGAGCCTTGGCGCGGTTGGCGTTCGCCGAATTGTCGTCTTCGGCCGGGTCTTCCGCGCCGAGGTAGCTGATGGCGGTGCGGACCACATCCATCGGGTGGCAGGTGTCGGGCAACTTGGCCACCAGCGACAGCAGTGACCGGTCGGCCCGGCGGGACGCGCGTTCTCGCTGCTGGAACCGCTCCAGTTCGGCGTCCGAGGGCAACTCGCCGTACCAGAGCAGATACGCCACTTGTTCGAAACCGCAGTGTGCGGCCAGGTCCTGTACGGCGTAGCCACGGTAGGTCAGAGAGTTGGTTTCCGGCACCACCTTCGAGATGGCCGTGGTGTCGACGACGACGCCTGCTAGGCCTTTGGCTATGGTCACTGGTTCCTTCCCAGAGTGAAATCGAAGATGTCGGAGTCGAATTCGTTGTATCGCTCGTACTGGAGAAGCTCGTACAGGCGAGAGCGGGGCTGCATTCGATCGAGCGAGCCCGATTGCGTGCCCTGCTCGAAGATCTCCCGCAACCCGGCTTCGGCCGCGAACATCGCCAACCGCAGGGTGGACACCGGGTAGATCACCGCGTTGTAGCCGATCCGCTCCAGTGTCGCCGCCGGGATGAGTTCGGACTTACCGAACTCGGTCATATTCGCCAGCAATGGAATCGGCATCGCGGCCCGGAACTTCTCGAAATCCGCGACGGTGCGCAACGCTTCGGTGAAAATCAGGTCCGCGCCCGCTTCGGCATAGGCCCCGGCCCGATCGATCGCGGCGTCGATGCCTTCGATCCCGGCGGCGTCGGTGCGCGCGCAGAGCACGAAATTCGGATCCCGCCGGGCGGACACCGCGGCCCGGAGCCTGCGCACCATCTCCTCGACCGGCACCACAGCCTTGCCGTCGAGGTGACCGCACCGTTTCGGATTCACCTGATCCTCGAGATGGCAGCCCGCGATTCCGGCGTCTTCCAGCATCGAGACCGTGCGCGCGGCGCTCATCGGCTCGCCGAAGCCGGTGTCGGCATCGATGAGCACCGGCAGATCGGTCACGCGCGCGATCTGCCGACCGCGCTCCGCCACCTCGGTCGAGGTGGTGAGCCCGATATCCGGCAGCGCCAGATCGGCCGAGACCACCGCGCCGGAGACATACACGCCTTCGAAGCCGATTTCTTGAATCAGCTTGGCTACCAGCGGATTGAACGCACCCGGGAAACGCTGGATCGTTCCGGAGGCCAGCCCCGCGCGGAACGCGGCGCGTTTGTCGGCGGCCGGCGTGGCCGCGGCCAGCAGGCCGGTCATCAGAACAGTCCCTCCGGCAATTTCGGCGCCCGCGCGAGTACCTCGTCGGAGACGGTGAAGTTCAACTGACCCAGTTCCTCGGCGGACAACTGCGGGGTGCGCTGGGCCACGTCGAGGAAGCGGTCCTGCTCGCCCGCGTCGATCACTCCCTCGGCCAACGTCCGGAACTTGGCGATGTACTGGTCGCGGGTGAACGGCCGCGCGCCGAGCGGGTGCGCGTCGGCGACCGCGAGTTCGTCGACGATCACCTCGCCGCTCTTCAGCGTGACCTCGACACGGGCGCCGAACGCCTTCTCGTTCGGGTCGGTCGAGTGATAGCGCCGGGTCCACTCCGGGTCCTCGGCGGTGGAGATCTTGCGCCACAACTCGACGGTGTCGGGCCGCTGTGCACGTTCGGGGGCGTAAGAGCGCTCGTGGTGCCAGGTGCCGTCCTGCAGGGCGACGGCGAAGATGTACATGACGGAGTGATCGAGGGTTTCGCGGGACGCCGTCGGGTCGAACTTCTGCGGATCGCCCGATCCGGTGCCGATCACCACGTGCGTGTGGTGGCTGGTGTACAGCACGATAGAGGCGATCCGGTCCAGGTCGCCGATCCGCTCACGCAACCGGCGCGCCAGGTCGATCGGCGCCTGGCTCTGGTATTCGGCGGAATGCTCCTTGGTGTAGGTGTCGAGTATGCCGCGCTTGGGTTCACCCGGGCCGGGCAGCGGCACCGAATACTCCTTGTCGGGGCCGCCCAGCAGCCAGGCGATGACGCCGTCCTCCCCTTCCCAGATCGGCGACGGCGCGCCTTCACCGCGCAGGGCACGATCGACCGCTTCCACCGCCATCTTCCCGGCGAAAGCGGGTGCGTAGGCCTTCCAACTGGAGATTTCTCCCTTGCGCGATTGCCGGGTGGCGGTGGTGGTGTGCAGTGCCTGACCGATGGCCTGATAGATGGTCTCGGTGTCCAGGCCGAGCAGCGTGCCGATACCGGCGGCGGCGGACGGGCCGAGGTGGGCGACGTGGTCGATCTTGTGCTCGTGCAGGCAGATCGCCCGCACCAGGTCCACCTGGATCTCGTATCCGGTCGCCAACCCGCGGATCAGATCCCGCCCGCCGCGTCCGGCATGCTGGGCTACCGCCAGGATCGACGGGATGTTGTCGCCGGGGTGGGAGTACTCCGCGGCCAAGAACGTGTCGTGGAAATCCAGTTCGCGCACGGCCACGCCGTTAGCCCAGGCCGCCCACTCCGGCGAGCATCGGCCGTCGACGCCGAAGACGGTCGCGCCCGGCTGGTACGGGTGCGCCAGCGCCTGGGCGCGCGCGTTGGCCACCGGACGACGCGTCACCGACGCCGCCGCGACCGCCGCGTTGTCGATGATCCGGTTGACGATCATCTCCTCGGTCTCCGGAGCGACCGCCACCGGGTCCGCGGCAACCTCGGCGATCCGCCACGCGAGGTGCTCCTCGCGGGGGAAGTGCTCAGCGGAGCGACGCGTGCGGACGAAGTGGTTTTTCACGACGAAAGCCTCCAGATCATCGATTTCCGGGTTTCTTTTCGCACACTACACACGCCTATGCACGCGGGAAATCCGTTACAAATGCCGAATTTTGCGTACCGCAATCAGCAAATTTGTGGAAATTGCGAAATCTCGTGGTGCTACATTCGCGAGCATGCAGAAGATGTATGCGGGCGGACGGCTGCGCGCACTGCGCGAGCAACGCGGCTTGTCGCAATCGGGCCTGGCGAAGGCGCTCGCGCTGTCGGTCAGCTACGTCAACCAGCTGGAGAACGATCAGCGGCCCCTGACGGTGCCGGTGCTGCTACGCCTGAATTCCACCTTCGATCTGGACATGGGGTTCTTCGCCGCCGACACCGACGCGCGACTGCTGGCCGACCTGCACGACGTCTTCGCCGAGGATCCCGACGGCGCGACGGTGTCCACCGCCGAACTCGACGACCTGGTCTCCCGGGTGCCCGCCGCCGCCCGCGTCCTGGTGAGCCTGCACCGACGTCTGCGTGGCGCGACCGAACAACTCGAACGATTCTCCGCGGGTATCGAAAGCCCTACCGCCGACCCCGGTCGTGCCATGCCGTACGAGGACGTGCGCGACTTCTTTTACGACCACCGCAACCACATCCCCGAACTCGACCAGGCCGCCGAACGACTCTTCGCCGACCACGGTCTGGGCATCGGCGGCCTCGACCTGCAACTGAGCAAACTCCTGCGCGAGCGGCACGGCATCACGGTCGCGATCAGATCCGACGACCCACACCGCCCCGGCCCCAAGCGCGTCTACGACCCCGAAGCGGGCCGTATCACGCTCGCCCGCAGGCTCTCCGCCGGTCAGCGGGCCTTTCAGCTCGCCACGCAGCTGGCTTTTCTCACCCAGACCGCGACCATCGATGCGTTGACCGCGAGGGTGGAGTCGATGGCTGACGAATCGCGCGAGCTCCTGCGGGTCGGGTTGGCGAACTACTTCGCCGGGGCGCTGATCCTGCCCTACACCCGGTTCCGGGACGCCGCCGAAGAGCTGCGCTACGACATCGATCTGCTGTCGGCGATGTTCGAGGTCGGCTTCGAGACCGTCTGCCACCGCCTGTCCACACTGCAACGCCCCGGACGACGCGGAGTCCCGTTCTTCTTCGTACGCACCGACCGCGCGGGCAACATCTCCAAACGCCAATCCGCGACCGCGTTCCATTTCTCCAGGGTCGGCGGCAGCTGCCCGCTGTGGGTCGTCCACGAAGCCTTCACCACGCCCGGTCGGATCCGTACCCAGATCGCCGAGATGCCCGACGGACGCAAATACCTCTGGCTGGCCCGAACCACCGACGAGAGCACCCCCGGATACCTCTCTCCCAGAAGGGATTTCGCGATCGGCCTGGGATGCGACCTCGCCTACGCCGACAAGCTCGTCTACTCCCACGGCTTGCCCATCCACGACGACACCTCCGCGGTGCCCATCGGCGCGGGCTGCAAGATCTGCGAACGCCCCGACTGCGCCCAGCGCGCCTTCCCGCAACTCGGGCGCGCGATCCGGGTCGATGAGAACCGCGCTGCCAACATCCCCTACACCCCGGCCGACCATCGCGGCGAACCGCGATGATCACACCGGCTTCATGCCACCTACGAGCCCCAGCCGACGTACGATTCCGCGCGCATCCGTTCTCGCATGTGCGGGTAGTGGAGTTCGAAGGCCGGGCGTTCGGATCGAATACGGGGGAGTTCGTAGAAGTTGTGCCGGGGAGGCGGGCAGGTCGTGGCCCATTCGAGTGAATTTCCCGCGCCCCAGGCGTCGTCCACGGTGACGACCTCGCCGTAGCGGTAGCTGCGGAACGCGTTCCACACGAACGTGACCATCGAGACGCCCAGAATGAACGATCCGATGGTCGAGATGGCGTTCAGCGCCGTGAAGCCGTCGGTCGGCAGATAGTCGGCGTACCGGCGGGGCATACCTTCGGCGCCCAGCCAGTGCTGGACCAAAAAGGTCGTGTGGAAGCCGACGAATGTCGTCCAGAAATGCAGCCTGCCCAGGCGCTCGTCCATGTAGCGCCCGGTCATCTTGGGGAACCAGAAGTAGATTCCGCCGAAAGTGGCGAAAACGATCGTGCCGAACAACACGTAGTGGAAGTGGGCTACGACGAAATAGGTGTCGTGAATCTGCCAGTCCAGTGGCGGGCTGGCGAGGATGACGCCGGACAGCCCGCCGAACAAGAAAGTGACGATGAAGCCGACGGCAAACAGCATCGGGGTCTCGAAAGTCAGGTTCCCCTTCCACATGGTGCCGATCCAGTTGAAGAATTTGACCCCGGTCGGCACCGCGATCAGGAAGGTCATCATCGAGAAGAAGGGCATCAGCACCGCCCCGGTCGCGAACATGTGGTGCGCCCATACCGCTGCCGACAGCACTCCGATCGAGATGGTGGCGTACACCAGAGGTCCATAGCCGAACAGGGGTTTGCGGCTGAACACGGGCAGGATCTCGCTGATGATCCCGAAGAACGGCAGGGCCACGATGTAGACCTCGGGGTGCCCGAAGAACCAGAACAGATGCTGCCAGAGCAGGACGCCACCGGTAGCCGTGTCGTAGATGTGCCCGCCGAGATGCCGGTCGTAGGCCAGCGCCATCAAGGCGGCGGTGAGAATCGGGAACGCGAGCAACACCAGCACGCTGGTCACCAGGATGTTCCACCCGAACATGGACATGCGGAACATCGTCATGCCGGGCGCGCGCAGGCAGACGATGGTGGTGATCATGTTCACCGCACCGAGAATGGTGCCCAAACCGGATACGACCAAGCCCATGATCCACAGATCGGCTCCGGGGCCGGGCGCGTGGATGATGTCGCTCAGTGGCGTATACGCAGTCCATCCGAAATCAGCCGCGCCGCCGGGTGTCACGAATCCGGAGACCACCATCGTTCCGCCGAAGAGGAACAGCCAGAAGCTCAAGGCATTCAACCGTGGAAATGCCACGTCGGGTGCTCCGAGTTGCAACGGAAGGACCGCGTTGGCGAATCCGAACACCGTCGGAGTCGCATACAGCAGGAGCATGACGGTGCCGTGGATGGTGAACAGCTGGTTGTACTGCTCGGGTGAGAGGAACTGCAGGCCCGGCCGTGCCAGTTCCGCGCGCATGAGCAGCGCCATCAGACCGCCGAGCATGAAGAAGGCGGTAGCGGCGACGAGATACATGATGCCGAGCACCTTCGGGTCCGTCGTGGTGACCAGCCGCCACAACACCGAGCCCTTCGGAGCCGTCCGCGCCGGAAACGGCCTGGTCGGTGTGACCTGCGGTGCGAGTGGATACGACACCTGAGTCATCGATACTCCTCACCTGCTACCGGCGAGATCACCCGCGGTGGCCGGGGACGAATTCCTGGGCCTTGGCTTTCGCGCCTTGTGCCACGAGATGCCATGCGTCGGGGTCGCCCCGCAGCACCGCTTCGGCGGTGGATTTCATCTGGTCCCAGGTGGCGTGCGGTGGGATCGGCGGTACCTCCGGATCGCAGCGGACGTCGAGCACCGTGGGCCGCTCGGCCGACAGCGCCGCTTCCCAGGCAGGCGCGAGGTCGTTCGGGTCGTCCACTGCGATGGCGCCCAGACCGTACGTGCGGGCGAGCTCGGCGTAGGAGACCTCCGGCAGCGACTGCGATTCCTCGAATTTCGGCGCGCCCCCCATCGAGCGCAGCTCCCACGTGACCTGGTTCAGGTCGTTGTTGTGGAACACGCACACCACCAGCCGTGGATCGCGCCACTGCTCGTGGTAACGGCTGATGGTCAGCAATTCGCCCGCGCCGTTCATCTGCATCGCACCGTCACCGACGAGAGCGACCACCGGCCGGTCCGGGTGGGCGAACTTCGCGCCGATCGCGTACGGCACACCGGGCCCCATGGTCGCCAGCGTCCCCGACAACGAACCCCGCATCTGCCCGCGGAACCGCAGACAGCGGGCATACCAGTTGGTGGACGACCCGGAGTCCGCGGTCACGATGGCGTCCTCCGGGATGTACCGCGACAGTTCCCACACCACCCGCATGGGATTGACCGGCTTCGCGTCCAGCAGCGACTGGCGTTCGATCGTGTCCCACCAGCGCCGCACGTTGGATTCGATCGTCGTCCGCCAGCTGCGATCGGACTTGCGGCTCAGCAGCGGAAGCAGTTCGGTGAGTGTTCGTTTCGCGTCACCGACGAGGTTGACCTCGGTGGGGTATCGCATGCCGATCATGGCGCCGTCGATGTCGATCTGCACCGCACGCGCCTGACCGAAGTCCGGAAGGAACTGCGAATAAGGGAAATTCGATCCGATGATCAACAGGGTGTCGCAGTCGCGCATCAGTTCATAGCTGGGCCGGGTACCCAGGAGCCCGATGGATCCGGTCACGTACGGCAGGTCGTCCGATAGCACGTCCTTGCCGAGCAGGGCTTTGGCCACCCCGGCTCCGGTGATCTCGGCCAGCTTCATCACCTGCTCGGCGGCGTCCCGGGCGCCTTGCCCGACGAGGATCGCCACCCGCGACCCGGCGTCGATGATCTCGGCGGCTCGTTCTATGCCGGCGCGATCCGCGGTGACCGTGGCATGCAGTGCCGAGGGCGGGCTGGATGGCACTTGCTTGAACGCGTGCTCGGGCGGCTGATAGCGCTCCTCCTGCAGATCGGAGGGGATGATCAGCGCCGTGGGGGCCCGGCGGGTGGTCGCGATACGGAACGCGCGGTCGAGCGCGTTGGGCAATTGATCGGGAACGTTCACCTCGACCAAGTAGTCCGAGGCGACATCCTTGAACAGGCTCTGCAGATCGACTTCCTGCTGATAGCTGCCGCCCATCGCGCTGCGCGCGGTCTGCCCCACGATCGCCACGACCGGCACGTGATCGAGTTTCGCGTCGTAGAGGCCGTTGAGCAGATGGATCGCTCCCGGACCCGACGTGGCAGTGCAGACGCCGACCTCGCCGCTGAACTTCGCGTAGCCCACCGCCTGGAACGCGGCCATCTCCTCGTGGCGCGCCTGAATGAAGGCGGGTTTGTTGTCGGCCCGCCCGAACGCGGCGATCAAGCCGTTGATGCCGTCGCCCGGATAGCCGAACACCTGCTGCACGCCCCAGTCACGCAGTCGTCGCAAGACATAGTCGGCGACCTGGTCAGCCATGTCGTTCTCCTGTCCGCCTTCGAGGTGTCGTCTCCGGGGCCGATTACCCCGGCCGGCAGCCCTCAACCCGAGGCATACGCGGCGACCGGACGGGTATCCGCGCGGTGTTCTCGTCTGTTCCGATGCTCACCTGCCGTCGTCGAGACGATGTGCCCGAAATGGCGCGTTCGCTTCAATTGCCCGGCCATCACAGCGCTTCCGGTCGTTCCCAATAGCCGTTGGAGGCACTGCGCGCGGAACTCACCGAGCGGATCGACGGAGAGGTTCGATTCGACTCAGGAAGCCGCGCGACGTACTCGACGGATGCGTCCAACTATCGCGCCGTCCCCCTCGGGGTGGTCGTGCCGCGCACACCGGAGGACGCGGCCACGGCGGTCGCCGTCTGTCGCGCGCACGACGTGCCGGTGGTGTCGCGTGGTGGCGGCACGAGCCTGGCCGGGCAATGCCGCAACGCGGCGATCGTCATGGACCGGAGTAAATACTGCACGCGTGTGGTGTCGGTGGACCGTGCCGCCGCCACCGCCGTGGTCGAGCCGGGCATCGCGCTCGACCGGCTCAACACCGAGCTGGCATCCACCGGCCTGATGGTCGGCCCCAAGCCGTCCACCCATGTCAGCTGCACGACCGACAGCTCTCGCCGCGCTTCCGGCTCGACGGAATGAGAGCACGGCCCGGCCGGTGAAGGCCCGGGCGGCGACATGCCCTGACGTCCATACTTTTTCATCACCCGCCGGTCCACCGCGATTGCGGCGGACGCACCCGGTGCACGCGATCGACCGACGAGGCTCCGGGCTGCTCGACGAGCGGGATGGGCCATCGGAGGTCGATCATGGTCGCCGTGTGCAGCGTACGTTGGCGTTTCATGATCGGCCCGAGCTCCGGCGCGCCGATCGATACCGTCACGGTGCAATCGCCGGGGCCGAGCGCCGCCAGCATGCCGTTGCGAACGGTGGCGGCGAGCGGCTGGAGCAGTAGCGCGACGCAGAGTTCGATCGTGAACTCCCCCACCGGATTTCCGTCGATGGTGACATCCAGGCACGGATGGTAGGTCTGGGTGATCTCGTGTTCGAACAGCGTCACCTGCTCGGCTCCGCCCGCACTTGTACGCATCGCCGCCATGCGTAGCCGGTCGTAGCGGCGCCAACCCTCGATCGCGACAGTGCCCAAGTCGACCTCGAGCAGCCCATCTATCGTCTCGGCCACCTCGTGCAGCGCCGCCGACTCCAGTAGTGCGGCCACGCCCGGCGCCCGGCGCAGTGCCAAGTGTTCAGCGCCCCTTTCGTGCAGGCACTCGGCCAACTCGCCCACACCGACATCGTGCGGAGCGTTCTGGAACAGTACTGTCCGAGCCCTGATCAACGCTGGACTTGTCATCCGAATACCTCCTTGACATTCAGCCATGGCTCGCGGGCCCGCAGGCGCACCCGGACGTCGGGAGCGCGGGCGCCCTGGCGAACGTGGATGGATGGGGGGACGTCCGCGACCACACGCACCTGTACCCGTGGCAGATGCGGATCCTCCTCGTGCGACGCGCCGCCCGGGCGTTTCCCGCGACCCCGTACGACCAGCGCCGCGGCACCGAGGGCAAGGAGGAACCCTCCGAGGCCCACTATGCCGACGGGGCCGGTGTCCGGGTTGCCCGCATCAACTTGTTCCGGAGGAGGCGGAGGCTCGCCGGTCGGTTCCGGGGTTCCGGGTCCGTTGGATGTGGGGACGAGCCGCGCGGGTGAAATCTCCACGGACGTCTTCGCGACAATGCGCTGTGAGGTTTCCGAACAGGCGGCGGGGATGGAGTGCAGACCCAGTTCGGCTCCCTCTGGCACATCGACGCGAGCATCGAACGAACCACCCTGAACCTGAGCGGTCACCGCTGCGGACCAGTCCGGAAGCACCCGCACCAGGCCGCAGGGCCAGCGCTCGCCGTGCACAGTGATCACGGTGCCGCGTTCGGCCGTGGCCGGCGCGACGAGCACGGGTGCGGGAAGCACGGCGGAACTCTCGGGCGGAACGGGGGAAGGACCGGAACTCAGTGGCGACGCAGGTGTACGGACCGGTTTCGTCGTGATCGTCGGTCCCGGTTTCGTCGTCGTGATCGTCGGTCCCGGCTTTGTCGTCGTGGTTGTCGGTTCCGGCCTTGTCGTCGTGGTTGTCGGTTCCGGTTCGGTCGTGGTCGTGGGCTCCCGTTTCCCCGTCGTGGGCTCCGGTGTCGTCGGGGTGGTCGTCCAATCGGACCGCGTAGTCTTGGGCGGCCAGTCATCCGTGGGCGTGCTGTTCGGCCAAGCGGGTTGCGACGTGACCGGCGACGGGTTGGGCACGGTGGTAACCGGCTCCGGTGCCGCGACCGGTACCGACACCGCGCCGAGCAGTCCCGCTACGGCCGCCGCGACAAGGAATACTCGCGAATCGTTTCTCATGATCACCTCCCCCGAGACAGGCATGCTCCCGAGGATGCAGTCGAGCCTTCGCTCTCCTCGACCTGCCGACGCGAGTAGCCGACTACCCGTTTCCCGTAGTCGCGCCCGTACCCGTCTGCCTCGGCACCGCCCTTGATTCGGCGAGGCCAGCGGATGTATCACCAGTCGAGGCTCGAACGCACCATCCGTGCTCCGCGACTTCGCCGCAGAGGTCGCCGCGGGGAAGGCGGCTCCCGGCCGCGTGCAAGAGCGGGACCTTGGTCCTTCGCCGCTGGCTACCGGTTGCTCTACTGCCGCCTCGCCGAGGAGACGGACACTCGCAGGTACGCCGCCACGATCTCGACCCGGCCCGACAACGGCCCCCGCATGCGAACCGGAGGAGAACCCATGTTCACTTCGAGCAAGGCTCCGATCCTCGCGGGTGTCGACGGTTCCGAGGTGGCGCTTGCCGCCGTGCGCTGGGCCGCCATCGACGCCGCCCACCGCCACGCACCGCTGCACCTCGTCTATCTGACCGGTGGCCTCGGCGACCACGGTTCCGGCGTCGAGTTCGGGCCGTCCGCCCCCGGCAGCTATCGCTGGGGCGGCCCGGACGCGTTGGAGATCGCGTACGCCACGGCCATCGCCGAATCCGCTCCGATCAATCGGATCGACGTGACCGCGGAGTTGACCAACGCCGCCCCCGTTCCGGTTCTGCGCCGCCGATCCGAGACCGCGCGGCTGCTCGTGGTCGGCGCCCATGACCTCGGCGCGTTCAGCCGCGCGATGCTGGGATCGCTGAGCACCGCGCTGGCGCGGCAGGCGGGATGCCCCGTTGCCGTCGTTCCCCGTGGCGTCGAGCACGGCGACGGGCCTGTCGTCGTCGGCGTCGACGCCTCCACGAGCAGCGCGGCAGCCGTCTCCTTGGCTTTCGACGAAGCGGCGTTTCGCGGCGCCGATCTCGTTGCGGTCCACGCGTTGTCCGGCTTCCCCGGCTCGCTCATCGAATCGCGGGAGGGTGGCGAGGGATTGCTCGACCGGAGTTTGGCAGGGTACAGCGAGGCGTATCCGGAAGTGACGGTGAGGCGTGTCGTGGTCGAGGACCACCCCGCCAGGCGACTGCTCGAGGCGGGCGAGAAAGCGCGGTCGATCGTCGTCGGCAGCCGCGGGCACGACGACTTCTCCGCGATGCCGCTCGGTTCGGTCAGTAGAGCCGTACTACACGGGGCGCAGGTGCCGGTGATCGTCACAAGACCGGCGAGCTTTGCGCGGCACCCCCGGAACGGGCGATAGACGGGCACCGCCACCGCGATCGACGGACCGTCAACGCTACCGATTCACGGTGCACCACGGGGAGCCGTGGGCGCGTAGCCGAGCTCGCACACGAGGGCGGGCGACGACTGCCGATCGGATTGTGCCGCTATCGAGCACAACCGACCGTCCAGCCGCCGCCCGCCGAGGACGCCGCCCGCCCGCCGTCAGCCGTCCAGGCGCTCCTGGATGGCCTCGATGACGCGAAGCCGCAGTTCATCGGCGCGGATGACCGCATCGACAGAGCCGACTTCGACGGCGCGCTGGATGTTGTGGATGCGGTCGAACTCCGCGGCCACTTCACCGAGTTTCTCCGCGCGCACCGAGGAGCGCAGTTCGTCCAGTTCGGCGCTCAGAGTGGCGCGATCGGTACCGGCCGCGTTGGCGACGCGCACCTCCAGCTCCTGTACCCGCGGGTCGGCCGTGGTGCGGGTGGCGACGTCACCGGAGAACACCGCCGCCGCGGCGGGCGCGCCGCCGAGCACCGAGGCGAATGAGCCTTCCAGCGCCAGGACGGTCATGTTCGGGTTCAACGCCTTCGAGAAGACGACGAACGCGCCACCGTGATAGCGGGAGATCACGCAGAACACGATCGGACCGTCGAAGTTGACGATCGCACGGCCGATCTCGGCGCCGTACTCCAACTGCAACTTGCGCATCGACTCCGGCGACCCGTCGAAGCCCGACAGGTTCGCCAGCACCACCAGCGGACGGTTGCCGCTCGCGGCGTTGATCGCCCGCGCGGCCTTCTTCGACGACCGGGGGAACAGCGTGCCCGCGGTGTAGGTGTCCGGGCCGTCGGTGGGCGGAAAACCGTGCCGCGGCACGCCCCTGGACTCGATGCCCAGCAGGCACACCGGGATTCCGCCCAGATGCGCGTCCTGCACGACGGCGGTCTCGGCGTCGGCCATGCCCGCCCAGCGCTCCAGCACGGGGTGGTCCTGGTCGGCGACCGCGCGCATCACCGTGCGGATGTCGAACGGCTTCTTCCGGTCCGGATTCGCGGTGGCGGAGAAGATCTCGCCGACGGTGGCGAAGTCGCTGCCCGCCAGGACGTGCGGGAAATCGGAGATGTCGCGATCGATGGGATCGCTCGTCTGCGACCGCCGCGGCGCCTGCTCACCAGGGACGATGTAGGTGTGGTCGTAGTGCGCCATCAGGATGTCGCGCGCCGCGGCCAGGTTCGGCGCCCAGTACTGCGCCTGTCCGTTCGGACCCATGACCCGGTCGTAGCCGCCGATGCCGAAGTTGTCCTCGGCCGACACGCCGCCGGAGAAGTCCAGCGCCTGCTTACCGGTGAGCACCATGGCCGAATCCGGCGTCATCACCAGGATGCCCTTGGTGTGCATGAGCATGGTCGCCTCGGCGTTCCAGTACGGCTGAGCTCCGACATTGATGCCCGCGACCACGATGTTGATCTCGCGGCCCGCCTGGGTGAATTCGACGATCCGCTTGAGCGCGGCCGCCACCCAGTCCATGTTCTCGGTGCCCGATTCCATCGAGATGCGAGCGCCCGCCGACAGCGCGTACCACTCCAGCGGCACCTCCAGGCGCTCGGCCAGGTCCAGTGCGGCGATCACCCGCCTGCACTCCGGTTCCGACAGCGCGCCCAATGCTTTCGTCGGGTCGCCGAGCAGCACCACCCGCGTGACGCCCTCCGGGTGTTTCGGGGTGGCCGTGGTGATGACGCCGGCGACGATCGCGGCGGTATTGCGCCCCTTCGGCCGGTCGACCGGGACCAGCGTGTGGTCGCTGTCGAGGTCGTATTCGGTGAAATCGCCGAGCAGGCCGGTCAATTCGTAGGGGTACACCGCATTGCGGCCCGCGGCGCGCAGCACCTTCTGCCGATAAGCGTCGAGCGGTTCGATCGGTTCGTCGGACGGCTCGCCGAAGGTCACCACGGTGCCGCCCGCGGCATCGAAACTGATCCGGATGGCCACCTTCGTCAACTCGCCGGTGTCCGCGTCGCGTTCCCGCGCGATGAGCACGATCTCCTCGAGTCCGGCGCCCGCGGTCGTCGGCAGCACATGCCCGCCGATCCGCTCGAGCTCGGCGCGGGTGACATCCAGCGGCGGCCAGACGTACATCACGATGCGATTGGTGTTGAGCCGCTTCGCCGACGGCCGCTGCGACTGCGCCCGGCGGATCGAGTCGAGGCAGGTGGCGATCGTGCTCTCGGCGGTCGGCAGCGCGAGCAGCCGTCCGTCGTGTTCGCGCAGCGCGGTCAGGTCCCGCACCTGGGCGAACGCGATGAGCCGGTCGTCGGCCGGATTGTCCTTCGCGACGCACCGGAACAGATAGATCTCCTCGTCGTCGGACGACGGCAGGCGCGTCAGATCGAACTTGCGCAGCCGCTCCATTTGCATCCGCTGCGCGATGTACGGATGGAGGCCGCGGATCAGTCGTTCCTCGGCCGGGCCGGTGGCCGACGGGCGGAAGGTGAAGTGGTGATGCATGACCGCGCCGTTGCTGCCCGCGACTGTCGCGGTGATCCGGTGCACCTGCTTCGGCAGCGGCTGCGCGCTGAGCACCGAGTGCAAAGCCGCGGCCATGGCGTCGAAGTCGGCGGGCTGCTTCTCCCAGCTGAGGTAGATGTCGGCGTCGATCGACACCGCGTCGCCGGTCAGTTCGGCCAGCCCGCGCACCGCGGCGCCGAGCGCGTCGAAGCGCACCGCGGCGGACACCAGGCTCGCACCGTCGCGGTCGGCGATCAGGTAGCGGCATCCGTCGACGTCGTGGGTGCGGACGCCGGTGAGCCCCTTGTTGCCGTAGTACCGGCGGGTCAGCACCTCGAGCATCGCCGTGTTGTCGTCGCTGCCGCGCACAAGCCGCTGGCCCAGCAACCGCACCAGCGGTTCGGTGCTGCGGACCATGTCGGAGATACGCTCCGCGCGATCGGACGCGTCGGGATGGGTGTCCAGGTACCGCAGGGACCGGCGGACATTGGTGTACACGCGGGCGCGATTACGCCGCAGCAACGGCTGGCCGTACCAGCCGAACACCAGACCGCGAGCAAGATCGGCGACTACGGGGAAATGCACCTGGGTCGCGGCGACCAGCCGTTCCAGTGCCAGACCGACCGGTTCGCGCAGGGCTCGATCGGGCATCCGCTCGCCCAGCCACTCCCGCAGCAGTGCCGTCACGACCGCGACGGTGTCGGTGCGTTGCTGGGCGAGGAAGATCCGGAAGACCGCGGCCTCGAGCTCGGGGGAACGTTCCAAATCGGACACGCCGTAGTGGCCGAGCGCCCGCGCGAGCTTGCTCTTGAACGATTCCGGCAGTCCGGCCCGTTCGACGTCCAGGCTCTGCAGGTAGGTGTGGAAGTACTCGCGGGCACTGTGGACATGCCCTTGGGCGTCCTCACCCGACGGCCGGTTGTGGCTCAACTCGGCGAGGTCGGTGAACACGTCGATGAGCTCGAGTTCCTCCGCCAGCGGCCTGCGGTCGTCCGCGACGGCGATACGGCGGGCATCGAGGTAATCCGTCAGCACCCGGCGGTCGTCGTGCGGATCGACGTCGAAACCGAGCAGCAGGCCGCGCAGGTCCTGCGATCGTCGGACGATCCGCTCGTGCGGATGAGCCTGCGCATCCCCGGCGGGCAGGTCCAGTTCAACCGACCCGACGGCCGCGGTCTCCTCGACCGCGTCGTCCACCAGGCGCTCCAGCCGCAGCAGCGGCGCCCCGGTCTCCACCTGGGTACCGACCGAGACGGCGCATTCCTTCAGCCGCGCCTTGAACGGTGCGCGCAGCACCGTCTCCATCTTCATGCTCTCCAGCACCAGCAGCGGCGCGTTGGCCTCGACCTCGTCGCCGACCTGCAACGGCGTGGCGACCACGAGCGCGGGTGCGGGTGAGCGGACAACGCCGCCCTCGTCCCGGCTCACCCGATGGGTCACACCATCGACGTCGACCACGTGGATCGGCCCGTGCGTGCCCGCGGTGACGCGGAAGGCGGTGCCGTTGACCACGATCTGGCCGGAATGCCGGTCATAGCGGACCAGGTCGACATCGGCGGTGCGGATGTCCTCGCCCGCCTCGATGCCGATGCGGAACCGATGCGCGCCGGTACGGGCCACGCGCACCCGATAGCCGACTCCGCGCAATTTGAGGTCGAGCGGTCGGCCCGCGTGGTGCTGCACCAGGGGACGACCGCCCGCGGCGGTGGACAGCAGGCGGTCCCGCTCAACCCGTTCCTCTTCCTCGTAGGCATCGATGGCGGCGGCCGCGAGCGCGACGGCGGAGTTGCGGTGCGAAACGAGGCGACCCTGTCCGCGCACCCGGTCGATCCAGCCGGTGTCGGCGCTCGCGTCGATCACCTCGGGCTGGTCCAGCAGTTCGAGGACGAAACTCTTGTTCGTAGCGCCGCCCTCGATGATCACCCGGGTCTGCCCGACGGCCCGGCGCAACCTACCCAGCGCCTCGGACCGGTCGCGGCCGTAAGCGATGATCTTGGCGATCATCGAATCGAAATCGGCGGGGATGACATCGCCTTCACTGACACCGGTGTCGACCCGAATACCCGGCCCCGCGGGCAGGTCCAAGCGGGCGATCCGGCCCGGCGCGGGAGCGAAGTCGCGGTCGGGGTCCTCGGCGTTGAGCCGCGCTTCGATGGCGTGCCCACGCTCGGCGGGCGGCTCGCCCTCGAGCCGTTCACCCGAAGCCACCGCCAGTTGCGCGCGAACCAGGTCGAAACCGGTGGTCTGCTCGGTGATCGGGTGCTCGACCTGCAGACGGGTGTTGACCTCGAGGAACGCGAACAGCTCGTCACCGGGGTGATAGAGGAACTCGACGGTCGCCGCGCCGCGGTAACCGACCGCGACCGCCAGGCGCTCGGCCGAGGCCTTGAGTTCGGCGACCTGCTCGGGCCGCAGCACCGGTGACGCGGACTCCTCGATGACCTTCTGGTTACGCCGCTGCACCGAGCAGTCGCGCACACCCAGCGCCCAAGCGGTGCCCTGACCGTCCGCGATCACCTGAACCTCGACATGGCGAGCGCCGGTGACGAGCCGTTCGAGGAACACCACACCACTGCCGAACGCGCGGGCGGCCTCCTGCCGGGTGCGTTCGTAGGCGTCGACCAACTCGGCCTCGTCGGTGACAACGCGAATACCGCGCCCGCCCCCGCCCGCGGTCGCTTTCAGCATGAGCGGGTAGCCGATGTCGGCGGCGGAGGCGAGCGCGTCGTCGACGGTCTCGACCGGGCCGCGGCTCCACGGCGCGACCGGTACACCGACCTCTTCGGCGATGAGCTTCGCGCCGATCTTGTCGCCGAGTTTGCGCATCGCCTCGGCATCCGGACCGATGAAGGTCACGCCGATCTGGTCGCACAACTCGGCGAACGCCGGATCTTCGGCGACGAAGCCCCAGCCGACCCACGCGGCGTCGGCCCGGGTCGCCAACAGCGCCCGTTCGAGCGCCTTCAGATCCAGGTACGGTCGCGCGGAGGCCGGCCCGAGGTCATAGGTGATATCGGCCTCGCGCACGAACGTCGCGTTGCGATCGACATCGGTGTAGAAGGCGATGGTCTCGATCGAACGTGCCGTTTCCGCGGCCAGGTCTCGGACCGCGTGGATGAGGCGCATGGCGGCCTCTCCCCGGTTCACAATGGCGATGCGGCTGAACACTCGCCGTCCTTCCTCTCCGAAGTTGTGGCCCGGTCGACGGGCAAAAGGGTGGATACCCTTTGTCGCACATCCGGTCGGTGCAATTACACCTGTCCGGTGGTTACTCGGCCGTATCGTCGCGCGGGTGCGGGGCAGGCGCGCCGGGTAGCCCGCTGCCGACTGCGACGGTCAGGGAAGCGTGGAGTGATCCGGCAGCCGTTGGTCGCAGAGATGGCGATACCTGCGACGGCCACCCCGACGCCGCATGGTAAGCATCGTTCACCACGCGAAGGTTAGAGGCAGGCCGGTGCCGCGTCAATCTTTCCGCCTCGCGTACGCTCGCGTCGTCGGATTCCGCTACGAAACCAGAAACGCGAATTACTGGTCGGTTTCGAATATTTTAGCGAGTACCGAGAGCTGTGGCGCCGCAACCTGCACGCGAACGGCGTCTCCCTTTCGCAGACGTCTCCCCTCCCACGAACGGGGAACCCGCCACTTCGCGACCCACCGGACGACCCCGTGACGAGGCACCGCGTAGTTGTCCCGGGTTCACCTCCTCACCCGTGGTACGGAGCAAATGACTCGATGCGCCCGCCGTAGCGCGTTCCGATCGCGATCTTCCCGACCTCGGCTTTACCGTAGGCATACAAAAGGCTCGGATGCCGATTCACCCCGTCGCGCTGCCACCCCGCACCCGGGAGGCCCGACGCGCCGACCCAGGTCGCAGATGCATATGAAGCGCACCGCCTTCGCCGATGCGTCGACGTCCGGACAGACCGCGAACCGGTTGAGCCGATCAGCCATGATGCGGCCGCGCCCGTCGATTCGGCCGAATCCGACGCCGCGGTCAGTTATGCACCGGGGCAAGGATGTTCGCCGAATCTCGAACCTTGCCGTAGAGAACAGCGCGCAATCCGTCCGCGAACCTCAGATCCCGATCACCGGTCATAATCGCGAGGACATCGTCGGCGCCCTCCTGCCGGGCATGATCACCGGTCGAAATTCGCGCCACCAGGGAATCCCACTCGCCCGCGTTGCTCAGTTCGAGATAGGCCTGTTCCTCGATGACGAAACCCGTGATGTAGGAACGCAATACCAAAACGATCTCGCCGACGCCGAACTGCGGCAGAACCACACCGCGGAGGAGTGTCGTCAGCGTACTGGAGACTCTGATGGTCTCCGGCGAAGGCGAGTACGAGCCCGCGACGACGCGCCCTCCCTCACGGAAACGAAGTATCGCCGCACGAATACGCCGACAGCAGATCATCGTCTGAGCGACATCGGGGTTGCCGAGGTCGATATCCGACAGGTCGACGGCCCGGAAAATGGTGTCGGCCATCGCACGCTGGAGATCCTTCCGGTCCCGTAAATGCTTGTACAACGCACCCGGCGTCACCCCCGCCGCGGCCGCCAGCCGTCGCATCGTGAGCGCGTCCAGACCGTTCTCCGAGACGTAATCGTGAGCGATGTCGGCCAGACGATCCCGGGTCAACCCGCGCTTGGTCATCGCTATCGCGCCGATCCCGCGCCGCGAGCAGGCTCAAGGACGCGGCGAGTGCCTCCCCCCACGTGATCGACACATATGAGCCGTCGAGTCACCCCACGGACATCTACGAAGCGGAGGCCGTCCAGATCTCCCGAACGCGAGACGGAAGTGGTTACGACCGCCGGGTGATCATTGTTCACCTCGCCGAGGCTAGGACAAGCGCTGCATTGCCGTCAACGGCTCTACGGGTGATACATATCTTGATGCGCATATCTAAGTATGAACATGCAATTGTTCCCGTGGCGCCCGACGGCAGCGAATTCACCCATCTCGCCCAGCTGGGCGTTCCGCCGTCAGCGCTCGGTTCAGGTACGGCCCAGCCTGCGCATTCGTATGTACCGCTGTTTCGGATGGCTACCATCAGACGCGATGCATGTTGAGTTGATGCTCGATTCACTCGATGGACTGTCCGTGGGAGACGCGCTGGGAGCGGAATTTCCCATCATGGGCCGGTCGATTCCGGATCTTCGGGCCGGCAATCTCCCGGCCCGGCAGTGCGGGTGGACCGACGACACCGAAATGGCCTGCACCGTGGTTGCCGAACTCATCGGTCGCGGTGGGATCGACCAGGATCGGCTCGCCGCCGCCTTCGCGCGCCGATTCGACCCGAGCCGTGACTACGGCTTCCTAGCGGTCGGTACCTTGCGCCGGATCCGCGACGGCGTGCACTGGCGGGAGGCGGCCGGAGCCGTGTACGACAACCAGGGATCCTGTGGAAACGGTGCGGCCATGCGGGTCGCTCCGCTCGGCGCCTTCTACGCCGACGATCCGGAAAAGATCGCCGCCGAAGCGGCGCGATCGGCGCAGGTGACGCATCTGCATCCGGAGGGCGTCCTCGGCGCGGTCGCGGTGGCGCTCGCGGCCGGTCAGGCCGCACATGCTCGCCTGCGCGGAAGTCGGCCCACGCCAGCGGATTTCATCACCGGCGTCCTCGACCGCCTCGACGATGGCGAGACGACCCGCCTGATTCGCCGTGCTCGCAGTCTGCTCGAGGCCTCCGCGGAGGAGGCCGCGGACGAACTCGGCAACGGATCCCGGGTCACCGCGCAGAACACGGTGCCGTTCACGATCTGGGTAGCGGCGACGCATCTCGACGACTACCCGGCCGCGATCACCACGTGTATCGCCGCGGACGGCGATATCGACACCACGAGCGCCATCGTCGGCGGAATCGTCGCCGCCCACACCGGCACCGACACGCACCCCGGCCCGCTCGGAGGAGTGCCGCGAACCTGGCTCGCCGCGCGAGAACCGTTGCCCAGCTGGTTCGACCCCACCCGCCGACCACCACGGCGCAAAGATTCCGTTTCCGGCCGCTTCCGGAAGTGGCTATCCGGCGCGTCGTGAGAACAACCAGCTGACGCCGTGGATCCCCAACACCAAGACGCCACTCCCCCGTCGTACTTCCTCCCCTACCCTGACGCCCGCCGCACCGGTCGCGGCCCAGAGCCTCGTGGTCGCAAAGCTTTTCAAGTCAGCGGTTGGTCGCCGACGCGAAGTGCGCTGCGGGTGATCCGACGAGCCGGTAGTCGTCGTCGGTGTTCACGTGCAGATCGAGCTTGTTCTGGAAGAGGAGGATGATGTCGGAGCCGCCGAACTGGAAGTAGCCGAACTGCTGGCCCTTCTCCATCTGCCTGTTCTCGACCGCGGTGAGCACGACCGAACCCACGTGGGACATGCCGACGCAAACGACCGCGACGATGCCGATGTCACCGGCCGGTGCGACGGAGGTGTCGATGGTGACGACACCGCGGGTTTGAGAGAACTGATAGCCCGTCTGGGCGTCGTCTCGGCAGACCAGGTGGTGATCGTCGATCTCGACCTTCAGAAAAACCTTGCCGTTGATCAGGTAGGACTCCGCGACCAGGCCCGAGACCGGTAGATGGAAGCGGTGGTAGGCGCAGGCCGGCAAGTTGTAGTGGACGAACGTTCCCCCTGCGAAACTCTCGGCGTAGCGACTGCCCGCCAGGAGTCGTGTGATGTTGCCGTACCTGTGGGTGCCTTTGATGGGGACGGCCGGAATGTTCGATCCGGCGTCGATGGCGTACTGATGCTGGAAGATGCAGTCCGCCGGCGAGGTGATCATCCGGTTGTCGCCCGGGTCGGAAATCGGACGCAGACCGCCGTTGAGCTCGCGGGCGATGAATTGGTTGAACGTCAACCAGCCGCTGGGCATGTTGGGGATGCCGTCGACGAACGACTCCCCGACGCGATACTCCGGGGCGTTGTCGATGAAGCTGTTCAGGATTTCGGGGCCGAAGGACCGGGTGGTGTCGAGGAAGCCGCCCCACTCGCGCGCGAACTCGGTAACCCAATCCCGGAAGGCCGCCGAAGACTCGGCGATCGCCGTCTGGTCATCGCCCACGTGCTGGTCGACGAGCCAGAAGAAGTGGCACATCCGATCGGTGACCTCACCTGCGTAACCCCGCTCCGGCGCGGGTGCGGTCCAGACGGGCGCATCGGATTCCACGGGCACCCAGCGAAGGAAACGCTCCAGGTAGGCCTCGTACTGCTCGAGATTCTGCGGCCAATCCAGCGCCGCGAAAAGCGCGGGGTCCAGTTGCGGCTGCGCGGATGCGCGGGCCTGAACCAACGAGTGCTCGAGCCGGGCGGCAAGGCCGTCCTCCGCGCCGAGGGCCCGCCGCAAATGCTGGATGATCCTGTCCGGCTCGCTCACATCAGCCTCCTGCCGGCCGTGCAAACCCAACTCTACGTCGCGGCCCGCGGCGGCCAGATGTTCCGCATCGCCGACAACATCGACTCCGCCATCGAGGCCGTCGTGCCGACTCGAGGCGAAGCATCCCGTCAACGGTGCGCAGCAGTCGCGATTTCAACTCCACAGGGTCACATGCACTTTCGGGCGAAACCGCGTGACGCCCACGCCGGACCCACGGATCATCGCCTGGATGCATCGCGGGGTGGTGATGAACCGCAGCAGTTCCGACACCGCGGGCTGGCGGGAATCGGGCGGCAACGTGGTGGCGCACCACTCGTCGGATACCTGGAGCCCTGGTCCCTTGACGTGGATCAACCGACCGGCCGCGAGATCGGCGGCCACGGCGAAACCGATCGTCGGGGTGATGCCTCCGACCCGGCGGACCTCTTCCAGAGCGGCGGCGTCGCTCTGGAAGATCCGCTGATGGGATTCGGGTACCGCCAACTCGCGCAGCATCGTCGCGATGTGCCCGTCCACACTGCCCGCGCTGGGACCCAGCATCCACGGCTGCTCCCGCAGCAGCGCCGGAGGTGCGGCGGCGCCCGCCAGAGGGCTGTCGGGGCGCGCGACCGAGATGATCTGATACTTCAGGAACGGCCGGGCGGCGATGGCCGTGTCGGCGTTCTCCGGCCCGGGCCCGAGCGCGATGTCCACCGCACGGGTCTCGATCAGACCCCGGAACCGGCTGGTGGGGTGCACGCTCAGCTCGACCGCCAGATCCTTCGCCCGCGCCGCGAACAAGTCGATGAGGCCCGGCGCGGCATGTTCGGCGAACGCGCTCGATGCCGCGATGCGCAGCAGCCGTCGGCCATGGGCGGCTTCGCTCACCTCGATCGCGGTCTGCCGTTGCAGTCCGAGGATCTCGATGGCCCGGCTGGCCAAGCGCAATCCGCCGGGCGTGAAGGCCAGCCCCGCGGCGGCGCGGGTGAACAACGGGTCGTCGAGCTCTTTGCGCAGCTGGGCGATGTGCAACGAGACACCGGCGTCGGACATCCCCAGCTCTCTGGCCGCCGCATGGACGGAGCCGAGCCGCACCACGGTCGAGTAGGCCCGAAGCTGGGCGGGCGTCACGATCCGAGTCTAGTTTGGAGGTGGACGCGGTGCCTACCGCCGTATCGCGCCCGGAGGACGCATCATGCAGGACGTGCTCACGGATCTGATGGCAACGTGGAACGCCGGGGGCACGGCTGGGGTCGCGACGGTCGTACGCACCTTCCGCTCGGCGCCGCGGCCGCCAGGCGCCGCCATGGTCGTCGCCCCGGACGGTACGGTCGGCGGTTCGGTCTCCGGCGGCTGCGTCGAAGGCGCGGTCTACGAACTCGCCACCGATGTCGTGCGCACCGGTCTTCCGGTGCTGCAGCGGTTCGGGTTCTCCGATGACGACGCGTTCGCCGTCGGCCTCACCTGCGGCGGCATCATCGACATCTTCGTCGAACCCATCTCCCGGAAGACGTTTCCGGAACTCGGCGAGGTGGCCGCGGACATCGCCGAGCACCGGCCGGTCGCGATCGCGACCGTCATCGAGCACCCGGACCCCGGCCGGATCGGGCGGCGGCTGCTGATCCGGCCGAGTGACGCGCGCGGCACGCTGGGGTCGGCGCGCACCGACGACGCGGTGATCGATGACGCGGCCGGGTTGCTCGCGGCGGGCCGCAGCGAGGTGCTGTCCTATGGCCCGGACGGGCAGCGTCGCGGCGAGGGCATGGCGGTTTTCGTCGCCAGTCATGCCAGGCAGCCGCGGATGCTGGTGTTCGGGGCCATCGATTTCGCCGCCGCCGTGGCGCAGCAGGGATCATTTCTCGGCTACCGGGTGACCGTCTGCGACGCGCGGCCGATCTTCGCCACCTCGGCCCGGTTCCCGACCGCCGACGAGGTCGTCGTCGACTGGCCGCACCGCTACCTGACCGCGCAGATCGCGGCAGGCGCGGTCGATGCGCGGACCGTCGTCTGCGTGCTGACCCACGATCCCAAGTTCGACGTTCCGCTGCTCGAGGTGGCCCTGCGGGCGCCGCGGATCGGTTATGTCGGCGCCATGGGGTCGCGCCGCACGCACGACCAGCGGCTGGCGCGCCTGCGGCAGGCCGGACTCACCGAGGAGCAACTCGCCCGGCTCGCCAGCCCGATCGGGCTGGATCTGGGCGGCCGGACGCCGGAGGAGACGGCGGTGTCCATCGCGGCCGAGATCATCGCGCGGCGCTGGGGTGGGCACGGCCGTTCGCTGACCGGAACCGGCGGACGGATTCACCACACGGCACCGACAGCCGATTAAGTGATTACTTAATCCGGCCTTGACCCCCAGTTCAGCGGCGCAGAAGCTGAGCTTCTCCCCATGAACGTGAGGTGGGTCACATGCAGGTGCCCGGACCATTCGAATACGAGCGCGCGACGGGCGTGGATCACGCCATCGGACTCCTGGACCGGCTCGGAGAGGAGGCGCGCATCATCGCGGGCGGGCACAGCCTGTTGCCGATGATGAAACTGCGCCTGGCCAATCCGGAATATCTCATCGACATCAACGACCTGGCTGCCGAGCTGGGCTATATAGTCACCGATCCGACCCTGGTGCGCATCGGCTCGATGGTGCGGCACCGGCATCTGCTCGAATCCGACGATCTCGCCGCGGTATGCCCGATCTTCCGTGACGCCGAGCGCGTGATCGCCGACCCGGTCGTGCGCAACCGCGGCACGATCGGCGGCTCGCTGTGCCAGGCCGATCCCGCCGAGGATCTGACCACGGTCTGCACGGTTCTCGGCGCCACCAGCCTGGTGCGCGGACCGTCCGGTGACCGGGAGATCGCGATGGACGACTTCCTGGTCGGCCCGTACGAGACCGCCATGATGCGCAATGAACTTCTGATCGAGATCAGAATTCCCGTGCGGCATCGGACCTCCAGCGCCTACAAGGAGGTGAAGCGCCGAGTCGGCGACTGGGCGATCGCGGCGGCAGGCGCGACGGTGACACTGCGCGACGGTGCGATAGCGGCCGCCCGGATCGGCCTGACCGCCGTCGAGCCCGATCCGGCGGCGCTGGCCACCGCCTCGGACCTGCTCATCGGTGAGGCGCCCACCGAAGAGATCTTCGCGGAGGTGGGCCGCCGGGCGAGCGCGGCGTGCTCACCCGCTTCCGATTCGCGTGGCAGCGCGGACTACAAGCGCCACCTCGCCTCCGAACTGACGATCCGCGCGCTGCGCACCGCGGTCGAGCGCGTACCGAACGATCCCGCGCTGAGAGGGAACTAGCCATGCAGGTAACCATGACCGTCAACGGCGAGCAGGTGAGCGCCGACGTCGAGCCGCGCACCCTGCTCGTGCACTTCCTACGAGACCAATTGCGGCTCACCGGAACCCACTGGGGATGTGACACCAGCAACTGCGGCACCTGTGTGGTGGAGGTGGACGGCGAACCGGTGAAGTCGTGCACGATGCTGGCCGTCATGGCCGGCGGGCGTTCGGTGCGCACCGTCGAGGGACTCGAGGTCGACGGCAAGCTCGATCCCGTGCAAGAAGGCTTCATGCAGTGTCACGGGCTGCAGTGCGGATTCTGCACGCCCGGGATGATGATCACGGCCCGGGCACTACTCGACCGCAACCCGGATCCCGACGAGCAGACCATCCGGGAGGCGATCTCGGGCCAGATCTGCCGCTGCACCGGATACACCACCATCGTGCGGTCGATCCAGTGGGCCGCGGCGAAGCAACGGGGCGAAGCGGCGGAGCCAGAACCCGCGCCCACCGCGGCGCCGGTAGGGAGCACATCATGACCGCCGTCGAATCCCGGCCGGAAGACCGCGTCGACAACGACCGCAGGCCGTGCGGGCACGGCAGGATGCTCCGCAAGGAGGATCCCCGGTTCATCCGCGGACGCGGCAATTTCGTCGACGACGTCCAACTGCCCGGCATGCTGCATATGGCGATCCTGCGTTCGCCGTTCGCGCACGCGCGGATCGTGAGCGTCGACGTCTCCGCGGCACAGGCGCATCCGAAGGTGAAGGCGGTCGTCACCGGCGCGGACCTCGCCGCCAAGGGACTGGCCTGGATGCCGACGCTTTCCAACGACGTGCAGGCGGTGCTGGCGACCGACAAGGTCCGGTTCCAAGGCCAGGAGGTGGCCTTCGTCGTCGCGGAGGACCGCTACGCCGCGCGTGACGCCCTGGAACTCATCGACGTCGAATACGACATGCTCCCTCCGGTGATCGATGCCCGGACCGCGCTCTCGCCCGAGATGCCGGTGATCCGAGACGATCTCGAGGACAAGCGGGACAACCACTGCTTCGACTGGGAGACCGGTGACGCCGCCGCGACCGAGGCGGTGTTCGCCCGTGCGGACGTCGTCGTCGAGCAAGAGATCGTCTATCCGCGCGTGCATCCCGCCCCGATGGAAACCTGCGGCGCCGTCGCGGATCTCGATCCGGTGACCGGCAAGCTCACCCTGTGGTCGACGAGTCAGGCGCCGCACGCCCATCGCACGCTCTACGCGATGGTGGCCGGGCTGCCTGAGCACAAGATCCGGGTGATCGCACCCGATATCGGCGGTGGTTTCGGCAACAAGGTGCCCATCTACCCGGGATACGTCTGCGCCATCGTGGGGTCGCTGCTACTGGGCAAACCGGTCAAATGGATGGAGGATCGCAGCGAGAACCTGACCAGCACCGGGTTCGCCCGCGACTACATCATGCTCGGTGAGATCGCGGCCGACGCCGACGGCAAGATCCTGGCCATCCGGTCCACCGTGCTCGCCGATCACGGCGCGTTCAACGGCACGGCCGCCCCGTTGAAGTATCCGGCCGGCTTCTTCGGTGTCTTCACCGGCAGCTACGACATCGAGGCCGCCTACTGCAAGATGACGGCGGTCTACACGAACAAGGCCCCTGGCGGCGTCGCCTACGCGTGCTCGTTCCGGATCACCGAGGCCGTCTACTTCGTCGAGCGGTTGGTGGATTGCCTCGCGCAGGAACTGAAGATGGATCCGGCGCAGCTGCGGCTGCGCAATCTGCTCCGGCCCGAACAGTTCCCGTACACCAGCAAGACCGGTTGGGTCTACGACTCCGGTGACTATGAGAAGACCATGCGCTTGGCGATGGACATGATCGGATACGACGCCCTGCGCGAAGAGCAGCGGGAAAAGCGCGCCCGCGGTGAGTTGATGGGCATCGGGATGGCTTTCTTCACCGAAGCAGCCGGCGCGGGACCGCGCAAGGATATGGACATCCTCGGGCTCGGGATGGCCGACGGGTGTGAGCTGCGGGTCCACCCGACCGGCAAAGCCGTTGTGCGGCTGTCGGTGCAGACCCAGGGGCAGGGACACGAGACGACGTTCGCCCAGATCGTCGCCGAGGAACTCGGGATACCGCCGGACGACATCGACGTCGTCCACGGCGACACCGATCAGACCCCGTTCGGCCTCGGCACCTACGGCAGCCGCTCGACTCCGGTCTCCGGCGCCGCTGCCGCGTTGGTGGCGCGGAAGGTGCGCGACAAGGCCCGGATCATCGCGTCCGGAATGCTCGAAGTATCCGTCGCCGATCTGGAGTGGGAGAAGGGCTTGTTCCACGTCAAAGGCGACCCGTCCGCGGCCGTCACGATCCAGCAGATCGCGATGCGAGCACACGGCGCGGGTGATCTGCCTGAGGGTATCGAGGGCGGACTCGACGCGCAGATCTGTTACAACCCGGCGAATCTCACCTACCCCTATGGCGCGTACTTCTGCGTCGTCGATGTCGACCCGGGGACGGCCGTGGTGAAGGTCCGGCGCTTCCTCGCCGTCGACGACTGCGGGACCCGGATCAATCCGATGATCATCGAGGGTCAGGTGCACGGCGGCATCACCGACGGCATCGGCATGGCGCTGATGGAGATCATCGCCTTCGACGAGGACGGCAACTGCCTCGGCGGATCCCTGATGGACTACCTCATCCCAACGGCGCTCGAGGTTCCGCATTTCGAGACCGGGTACACGGTCACTCCTTCGCCGCACCACCCGATCGGCGCGAAAGGTATCGGCGAATCGGCGACCGTCGGATCACCGGCGGCAGTGGTCAACGCGGTGGTGGACGCATTGGCGCCCTACAAGGTTCGGCACGCCGACATGCCGCTGACGCCGTCGCGGGTCTGGGAAGCGATGCAGGGCCGGGCCACACCGCCCGTCTGAGCGGGGTGGGAGCGATGGGAACACCGATGAAGATGACCGAGCGTGCCCAGCAACTGGTTCGGACCCGGACTCCGTTCGTGCACGCGACCGTCGTCCGAGCGCAGCAGCCGACCTCGGCGCATGCCGGGGACGAGGCGATCCTGTTGCAGGACGGGACGATCGAAGGATTCGTCGGCGGCCAGTGCGCCCAGAACTCGGTCCGCAAGGCCGCGCTGGGCGCCCTGCAATCGAACGAGAGCGTGCTGCTGCGCGTGCTGCCCGACGGCGACCTGCAATTTCCCGAAGCCCCCGGCGCGGCTGTGGTGGTGAATCCCTGTCTGTCCGGCGGAGCGCTGGAGATATTCCTCGAGCCGCAGGTCCCGGCTCCTCTGGTGCGCATCTGCGGCGCGACACCGATCGCGGACGCACTGGCCGAGCTGTGCGCACTGGTGGGATTCGATGTGCAGCGCGGTATCGGCGGATCCGACTCGCCGGATTCGCTGACCGACACGACCGCGGTGGTGATCGCGAGCCACGGCGGCCCGGAAGCCGAGACGATCCGCGCCGCGCTCGACTCGGGTGTGGGGTATGTCGGTCTGGTGGCCAGCAAGATCCGGGGAGCGTCGATTCTGGACGAGCTCGGCTTGACCGAAGCCGAGCAGATGCGCGTGCGCACCCCGGTGGGCCTGCCGATCGGCGCCAAGACCTCGGCGGAGATCGCCGTCTCGATCGTCGCGGAAGTGATCCAGGCGATCCGCAAAGGCGGCTTGGCCGTCCCGGTTCGCCTGTCGAGCGTCGCTTTCGAGGCGCTCGATCCGGTGTGCGGTATGACCGTGGTGGTCGGGCCGGACACACCACATCTCACCATCGACGACATCGACTACTGGTTCTGCGGCTCCGGCTGCCGCACTTCCTTCGCCGAGGCGAAGACGGGCTCATGACAAACGGATTCGTCACCGGGGTCGTACTCGCGGCGGGAACCTCACGGCGTCTCGGCACACCGAAACAGCTACTGCCATACCGGGATACGACACTTCTCGGCGCCACACTGGACGCGGTTCGAGCCTGCGGTTTCGGTCAGATCATCGTCACCCTCGGCGGGGCGGCCGCAGCGGTCCGGCAGCAGGTCGATCTCACCGGTGTGGAGGTGGTCGTGGCCGACGACTTCGGTTCGGGCTGTTCCTCGTCGTTGCGTTCGGCCCTGGGCTCGGTACATCCCCTGGCCCCCGGAATCGTGCTGATGCTCGGTGATCAACCGGGTCTGTCGGCCGCGACCGTCGAACGACTGATCGCCGACGCGACGACCGCGGCGATCACGGTCTGCGGCTACCGCGACGGCGTCGGGCATCCGTTCTGGCTGCCCCGCGGTCTGTTCGGCCAGTTGGCCCGATTGCACGGCGACAAGGCGGTCTGGAAGATCATCGAGTCGGGCCGCGTCCCGGTGTCCCGGCTCGACGTCGACGCAGCGGCGCCCTTGGATGTGGACACCTGGGCCGATTACGAGCGCCTGCGCGCCTCGACCTCGCCATGATCTCGCCGTTCGCCGATATCGAGGACGTGGTCCGGCGATTCGACGCCGACGACTACCTGCTCGACACCGGTACCGCCGCCGCCTTCTATCTGGCCACCACGTTGGGTCGGCCCCTACTGCTGGAAGGCGAGCCGGGAGTCGGCAAGACGACCGCGGCGAAGACCCTTGCCACCGCGCTCGCCGCTCCGCTGATCCGCCTGCAGTGCTACGAGGGCCTCACCGTGAACGAAGCGCTGTACGACTGGAATTACCAGCGTCAGCTGCTCAGCATTCGGCTCGCCGAGGCGCGCGGCGCCGATCTCACCGAAGCCGACTTGTTCACCGAGGCATTCCTGGTCGACCGTCCGATTCTGCGCTGTGTCCGTTATCGCGGTCCGACGCCTCCGGTGCTGCTGGTCGACGAAATCGACCGTGCCGACGACGAATTCGAGGCGTTGCTGCTGGAATTCCTCGGTGAGGCCGCGGTGACCGTGCCGGAACTCGGCACCTTCACCGCCGAGCGGCCGCCACTCGCGGTGCTGACCTCGAACCGCAGTCGCGACCTGCACGACGCGCTGCGGCGGCGCTGCCTCTACCACTGGATCGACTATCCCGAACCGTCCCGCGCGGTGGCGATCGTGCGACGCACGGTGCCCGGGGCGACCGATGCGCTGATCGAACATGCCACCCTGTTCGTCGCGCACGCTCGCGGTCTCGATCTCGACAAGCCGCCCGGCGTCGCCGAGACCATCGACTGGATCGCCGCGTTGGCGACGCTCGATGTCGCCGATCTCGTCGCGCCGGAAGCGGTCGCAGCACTCAGCGCGCTGGCGAAGACACCCGACGACCGCGCGACCGTGCGGGAGGCGTTCGCCGAATACACGCGAGACCTGGCTACCGGATGAGAGGGATGCCGCAATGAAGATCGCCAACGAGTTCACCGTCAACGCACCCGTCGAGCAGGCATGGGAGGTACTGACCGACCTCGAACAGGTCGTCCCGCTCCTGCCAGGCGCACAGATGGTCGGATGGCAGGGAGACGACTTCCTCGGCAGATTGAAGGTCAAAGTCGGCCCGGTGACCAGCGAATTCACCGGTAAAGCGCAATTCGTCGAGCGCGACGAACACGACCATCGCGCCGTCATCAGCGGGCGCGGCCGGGATGCACACGGATCCGGGAACGCCGCCGCGACCATCACTACACGGCTGTGCGCGGACGACGGCAGGACCCGGGTAACCGTCGACACCGACCTCAAGGTTGTCGGCAAACTCGCCCAGTTCGGCAGCGGAATGCTGCAACAGGTGTCCGAGAAGATGATGAATCAGTTCGTCACATCCTTGGAGACGAAACTCGCGGCTGCCGATGAGACCTCTGTGGAGCCGGTAGCCGAGCCGGACCGCCGAGCAGCGCAGCCGGTGGCGCCGCCCGAGCCCGCGCCGCTGGACCTTGTCGAACTCATGGGGCCCGCGATGATCAAGAAATATGCGCCCGCGGTCGTGTTCGCACTCGCGGCAGTGCTCGGAATAATTCTGCTGCGCAAGCGGATACGCACGAATCGATGACGCGGGCGGCACTGCTGCGCGGGGTGGATCTGGCGGCGTTCGCCGTCGCGGTGGTCGCGCGGCTGCGGGGAAGTGGCGTCGCGGTGGCGCCGAGCGGTCCCACGCTGTTCGTGCAAGCCTGGCGTCGCATGGCGCCGCGCTCGCGCACCGAACTCTACTGGGCCATGCGACTGACGCTCGTCGATCGCATGCAAGATCTCGCCGCCTTCGACGCGGTCTTCGCGGCGGTGTTCGCCGACGCGGTGCTGGGTGTGGACCCGGCGAGCCGAACGCACGGACTACCGGCCGAACGCGCGTCGGCGCCGGGCACAGTCGGTCGGGGGCGGTCTCGGCACGGCGGTGATGTCCCCTGGGCGACGCCGCGATCGGCAACCGGCGCCGACCGGTCCACCGACCAGGCTCCAGCGCTGCCGGACGTGCTGCCGAGCCGGTTCGCCGCACGGGAACAGGAACCGTTCGCCTGCTTCGATCCGGACGATCTGCGAACGATCGGCGCCTGGCTGGAGCAGGCGGCGGCGCTCTGGCCGCAGCGCCGCAGCACGCGCCAGGAAAGTGATCCGCATGGCAAGCGGATCGACTTCCGGGCGACGATGAACCACTCGCGGCGCACCGGCTGGGAGTCGGCGGTGCTGGTCCGCACCCGTCCCAGGCGTCGCCCGCGCCGGATCGTCATGATCTGCGACGTCAGCCGCTCCATGCAGCCGTATTCGACGATCTACCTGCACCTGATGCGGGCCGCCATGCAACGCCGTTCGTCCGATCGACCCGAGGCGTTCGCCTTCTCCACTTCCCTGACCAGGCTCACCCCCGTGCTCGCGCACCGTTCCCCGGAGGTGGCGGTGGCCCGGGCCAACGACAAGGTGCTCGACCGCTACGGCGGCACGCACATCGGCCGATGCCTCGGCACACTGCTGGCGACTCCGTCCGGTAACGCAGTGCGCGGCGCCGTCGTCGTCATCGCCTCGGACGGTTGGGACAGCGACACTCCCGATCTCTTGGCCCGCGCGATGGCCCGGATCAGACGCCGGGCTTGGCGCGTCATCTGGCTCAATCCCCGTGCGGGGGAGTCCGGGTTCCAGCCGGCCACCGGCGCGATGGCGGCAGCCCTGCCGTTCTGCGACACCATGATGCCCGCGCACACTCTTGCGGAGGTACACGCGTTCGTTCGGATTCTGGCATCGTCGACTGTGTCCGCCGACCGATACCCGATCCCCTCCCGGTGATCATCGAGAAACCTTGCGGTGGCGCGAACCCACCCGAGCCCTCGACGGCACACCCGAGGCGCACCGACTACTGCGCGCGCCCATTCCGACCGGGGTTCCACATGATTGAGTTTCGAACAGCGTCCTGTTCGATCGCGCTGTCCGCCGTCCGGCGGATGATCAGGTGTGCTGGAATTGCCACTGCTGGGTGCGGCTGATCGGCGCGGATCGCGCGAGCCCGATCTGCTCGGGTCCGATTTCACCGTCGTGACCGGGCAGGTCGAGGACGAACTCGCAGGCGGCCCAGACAGCGATGCGGTAACAGTCGGGGTGGGCTTCCTCGGCGGTGATCTGCCACCCCATCGGCGTCCCACTGCACTCGAGGTGGGTTCCCTCGCTCACCACCCCGTCGCCGAGTCCGAGCCTGGTGCCGGTGCGTCCGCTGCCGATATACCAAATTCCCTCGCCGAATTCCGGCGCTCTGGACAACAGCCAATGCTGCCAGCCGTCTTCGACACCTGGCTCCGCCACCACCGTCACCTGATCAGCGCTGTCGAGCGCCAGCACACAACCGGCGCCGACATTGACGATCCGATAGACACCCTCGCTCAAACCGGTCATGATCCGTCGTCCTCACCATCCGCTAGATCCCGAGGCCACGGTGTTCCCGCGAGCCTCGCGTCAGAAGATTCCGTGCCTTTGGGCTACCCCGCCCATCGACCGAAGAATCACGTCGGTACGGGCGCGATCGCAGCCGCCTGGCTCCTCCGAACGAGACAGAGGCCCCTACTGCTCACAGCGAGCTGCGGACGATCTGCGTAGTCGGCAACCGTCCGGTCGGGACCTACCCCCGACACCTCGCGCTGTCTCCACCCACCGCCGCCCGGTGACTCTGTCGGCTGTCTGCGGTGAGCGGCGGTCGGCACCCCGCGCCGGTGCACGGCGCGACCGGGGGGCGACTCGGAAATCATCTCGAATTCCGCGCGCAGCGACACGCCAACGAGAACGCAGAGCGGATGCGGCCCACGAATCCAACGGCGGCTACACTCGGCCTCCGGACACCGCAGCCGAGGGGATGGCTCCCAGAACCTGGAGGACGGTAATGGCTGACTACGATCGAGTCGTTTCGCTGTCCCGCGAGAAATTCGAACAATCGGGACCGAGTGTTGCCGAACTCAGAGACGATACGAAGTCGACCAAATCAGATGACGTCGACATCGCACGGATGGAGCGGATCCTCGACCTGCGAGAGGGCATTCTCGCCGGCGACGAGTACTACCTCCAAAAAATCGTCTGCGAATGCGGAAGACGCCTCACCATGTACGACTTCGTCTTCACCGGTTTGGTTGACGCCGGCCATTCGAAGTCTCTTATCGTGCACACATTCGTCGGCAATAAGCTGGTGGTCAACGAAGCTCGGCCTATCCGGTGTTCCGCGTGCGCCAGGGTCTGCCCGCGCCCGTGGTATCGAATGCCGCAAAGTTACGGTTGCCGACCACCTGCGTGATTGTTCAGCCGAAGGCAACACCCTCTCGTATATCGCACCTGCTCGTCAGGTATACGGCTGCTCGGTGTGTTCGATCCCGGCGATCGGTTCGGGCCCGACGCGGTTCCGTGCTGATTCGAGTGCGCCGCCGGACAACGACTCACCCGCACACCTGCCGGCCGGGTCCGCTGTTCGCTGCGTCGGTGTAGCGGCGGGCCAGGTGGGCGAAAGCGGCGGTGAGTTCGGGCGGGCCGATGACCTCGATGTCAGCGTCGAACCTGCCGAGAGAGCTTGCGAGCGCGGGCCACGACCACGAGCCCAGGACGATTCGGCAGCGGTCGGGACCGAGCGCCTCGACCACTCCGTCGTGGAGGAACGGTGCGATCTCGGTGGCGGGCAGGTGCAGGATGACCGCACCGCGGCAGGGCCATCCGCCGTTCGCGTCCGAACCGCGAAATCTGCTGCTCACGAAGGTGGCCACATCTCCCGCAGGGAGTTCGCGCGGAACGAAGCGGGGGCCGGTGGGGATGCGCGGGGTGATCCGGTCGGCTCGAAACGTCCGCCAGTCGTCACGGTCGAGGTCCCACGCCACGAGGTACCAGCGCCCTCCCCACGTGACGAGATGGTGGGGCTGCACTCGACGCGGCGGGTGCGCGGCGGCAAGCGGTGCGGACGCGCCGTTGTAGTCGAAACGCAGTACTTCGCGGGCATTGATGGCGGCGCCGATCGCCGTGAGAACCTCCGTGCCGACCTCGGGTGCGGACTGGTCGGCGGGCGGTGCGACAGCGGTGATCCGAAGAGTGTCCATGCGGTGGCGTAGCCGCGCGGGCATGACCTGACGGATGGTGGTCAGCGCTCGCGCCGCGGATTCGTCGATACCGGCGCCTGCGGTGGTGGCGATCTGCAGTGCGACGGCCAGGGCGACGGCCTGCTCGTCGTCGAACAGCAGCGGTGGCAGTTGTGTACCCGCGCCGAGCCGGTATCCCCCGTCCGGGCCTTTGCTGGTGACGATCGGATAGCCGAGTTGACGCAGCCGGTCCACGTCACGGCGTACCGTGCGCGGGCTGACTTCCAGCCGCTGGGCCAGCAGCATTCCCGGCCAGTCCCGGCGCGCCTGGAGCAGGGACAGCAGTGCCAGCAGTCGCGCGGAAGTTTTCGGCATGTTTGTCATCCTGCCCGAAGTAGAGGACACAACCTGGCCACTACCCTTGCGAATGTTGCTCACGTCAGCCATCGAGCCGAATCAGGAGCAACCTTGTCCCTCACAACCACCACCCACCTGAACTTCCGCGGTGACGCCCGCGCCGCGCTGGCGTTCTACCAGTCCGTTTTCGGCGGCCACCTCGCCGTCGTCACCTACGGAGACGCCGGAGCTGTCCGTGACGAGTCCGAGGCCGACCAGATCATGTGGGGCCAGGTACAGGCCGACAGCGGGTTCCACGTCATGGCCTACGACGTGCCCTCGTCGATGGACTACCACCCTGGAGAGAACGGGTTCTTCGTCTCCGTGCGCGGAGAGACCGTCGACGAGGTGTCGGACTACTGGGAGAAACTCACCGCGGGCGCCACCGTGGTGATTCCGATAGGCCCGGCGAGCTGGGCGACCGCCTACGGGATGCTGCGGGACCGTTTCGGTGTGGTCTGGGTCGTCGACGTCGTCAGCGAATACAACGGATAACTCGTTGCGTCATCGGGGCGCTCCCGCCCCGATGTCCATCCGCCTTCCCCGCCGGGCCGCCTGGGACACTTCGCGTCGACGAATCTGCATCTGCCGCAGAATCGCCGCCGCATTCCACCAACCCAATCGAATTCGCCGCCGCCTTCGTGGCCAGACGGGCCACGAGCCATGATTCGATATCCCGATGGGCGGCGGCAACGCCGGTCGGCGGGGGGTGAAGGCGGTGCACAACTTTTCCGACATCTGGAACGACAATATTCTTAGCGAGGCGGAATTCGTCGCAATCGGATGAAATGACACTGTTCGGCGCGGATAAGCAGGACTCCAGCAGCATAGTCCTCGGCAGTCACGAGAGGAGTAAAATCAATTCATTCGATATCGATAAATCAAATATCGACGATAATTGATAGCCCGACGATGGCGACCAGATGCCGAGTCGACCGACCATCCCACGCCAACGAATCGTCGACAGAACAGAGCGATCGAGGAGGCATCATGACAGTGGTTCAGAACTTCATCGACGGCAAGCTCGTCGACTCGGTCGGTGGTGCGACGATGGCACTGGTCGACCCCGCTACCGGCGATCGGTACGGTACCGCCCCGGTGTCCGACGAACAGGACATCGACAACGCGTACGCAGCGGCCGCCAGAGCGTTCCGCGACTGGAAGCGGACGACGCCGGCGCAACGCCAGAAGGCGCTGTTGGATTTCGCCGACGAGTTGGAGAATGCCGCCGACGCGCTTGTCGAGGCCGAGGGCCGCGACACCGGCAAGCCGAACCACATCACCTCGGCCGCGGAGATCCCGCAGATGCTGGACCAGACCCGATTCTTCGCGGGAGCGGCACGGGTACTCGAGGGCAAGTCGGCCTGCGAGTACCTGGCGGGCCACACATCCTGGATCCGCCGGGAGCCGATCGGCGTCATCGGGCAGGTGACACCGTGGAATTACCCGATGATGATGGCCATCTGGAAGTTCGTTCCCGCGATAGCGGCAGGCAATACCGTGGTGATCAAGCCGAGCGAAACCACTCCGGTGACGACGGTGATGCTCGCCGAACTGGCCTCCGAACACCTGCCGCCAGGTGTGCTCAACGTGGTAACCGGTGACCGGGCGACCGGTGCGGCGGTGGTCGCGCATCCGACTCCGAAGATGGTATCGATCACCGGTTCGGTGGCCGCGGGCCGTGCGGTCGCGGAGTCGGCCGGGAGCCACCTGAAGCGCACGCATTTGGAGTTGGGCGGCAAAGCGCCGGTCATCGTGTTCCCCGACGCCGATATCGCTGCTGCCGCCCAGGGTATCGCGGCCGCGGGCTATTTCAACGCGGGGCAGGATTGCACGGCGGCCACCCGAGTGCTCGGTCACGGCTCTGTGGCCGACGATCTGACCGCGGCGCTGGCCGAGCAGGCCTGCGGCGCGACAACCACTTTCGGCAAAGCCGCCGATGACGAGGATGCCTGGGTGCCACCGGTCAACAACGCCGACCAACTACAGCGGGTGCTCGGCTTCCTCGACGAGGTACCCGATCACGCTTCGGTCGTGGCCGGTGGACACCGGCAGGGCGACCACGGGTATTACGTCGAGCCGACGGTCATCGGGGGGTTGTTGCAGGATGACCGGATGAGCCAGAACGAGATCTTCGGCCCGGTGATCACCGTGCAGTCGTTCACCGACGAAGACGAGGCGATCCGGTGGGCCAACGGCGTCGAATACGGGCTGGCCTCCTCGGTGTGGACCAAGGACGTGTCGAGGGCGCTCCGCGTGTCGGCCGCGCTCGACTTCGGCTCCGTGTGGATCAACACCCACACCGCGCTGGTCGCCGAGATGCCGCACGGCGGGTTCAAGTCGTCCGGACACGGCAAGGATCTGTCGATGTACGGGCTGGAGGACTACACCCGCGTCAAGCATGTGATGGCCAAGATCGACTGAAGCCCCACGACGATGACAGCACAGCCGGTCGCCGCCACCGGCAGCACCATGCGCCAATTGCGGCGTCGCCATCACCTACTCGTGTGATCCAGGCCGGTCGGCGGCACAATCGCAACAGCGTAGGCAACGAATCCGGTGCCGTGAGCGAAGACGAAAGGGGCGCGGGTGCACGCGACCGTAGAGCCCGGCGTCGAACTGGCGGTGCTGTGCGTGGTGATGGTGGCTCTGACAGCCGCGTGGTATCGGGTGGCGCGATTGGGACCGACTCCCGTGGCTCCGCGCGCCGCGATCCGCGGCGCCGCACAACTCGGAATCGTCGCGCTGGTACTGGCCGCGGCGCTGGCACAGCTCTGGTCCGCGGTGCTCGTCCTGGCCGTCATGTTCGCCGCCGCGGTGGCGACCGCCGCGCAGCGGTCCTCGGCCGGCTGGTCGGGAATGTGGCTCACCGTCGCGCTCGGGGCGGGAATCGGGGTGGTGGTGCCGCTGATGCTGATCAGCGGCGTGGTCCCACTCACCGGTGTGGCGTTGGTCCCGATCGGCGGAATCGTGCTGGGCGGGACGATGACCGCGACGTCGCTCGCCGCCCGTCGAGCCCTCGACACGGTCGAACAACGGTGGGGTGAAGTGGAGGCGGCGATGAGTCTGGGCTTCACCGAACGCGAAGCACGACTCGAGGTCGTCCGTCCGAGTACGGGTGATGCGCTGTTACCGGGCGTCGATCAGACCCGCACAGTCGGATTGGTCACTCTGCCCGGCGCATTCATCGGTGTGCTGCTCGCCAGCGGTTCAGCTCTGCAAGCCGCCGCGGTACAGATGCTGGTTCTCACCGGCCTGCTGCTGGCCCAAGCATCCGCGGTAGCGGTGACCACCGAACTGGTCGCACGATCGAAGGTTCGCCGCACACCACGATAACGACACAATGGATCAGTACCAGCCGAAGGTGCCGCACCGCCCCGCGCCGGTCACCCCCTGAGCGCCTTGCGCATCCGCTCGACCATCCGGACGGTGACGACCACCAGCACCGTCAACGTGGCCGTCATCAGCACCGTGGACAACCACGCCATGGTGGGCACCGACAGCCGGTAGACCAACACGATCCGGGTCGCGGCCTCGACGACCAGTCCCACGCCCCACAATGCCGAGAGGCGGACGTGGGTGCGGCGGGCCAGCCCATTGGTGCGGTAGGTGTGCTCGATGACGGCCAGGTCGCCGGTCGCCATGACGCGGCGGGCGGCGTAGTAGGTCAGCGGTTTGCCGAAGAACAGGCCGATGAGGATTGTGACGCCGATACCGGCGGTCACCACGGATTGTTGCACCATGAGCGTGCGGGCGTCGCCACTGAGCAGCGACCCGATCAGTCCGATCACGAAGCCGCCCAAGACCATTCCGGCGAACAGGTCGATCCGGCGATTCCGCGCCACCTCCACGAGCACGGTCGCCGCGGAGGCCAGCGCCCCGGCAAGCAGCGCCATGAAATCGGAGCAGCCGAGCGCGTGCAGCACGAAGTAGGCCGCTATCGGCACCAGGATGTCACGCGCCACGGGGGCGAACAGTTTTCGCAGGTCCGGACGCCCAGTGGCAACCTGCGCGGCGGGGGAAACGGTGTCGTCGACGATCATGGTGGGCAACTCCTGTAAGAACGGGCCGGACAGGAATCGAATCTACGAACGCGAGAGCCGTCCGGGATCTGTCAACCGTCACATGTCGGGCATGACAACTGTCATGCCGCGGTAGCCGCCCCTGAACGGCACCCGACCCGGACCCGCAGCCGTTCGACGTGGCGGAGTCGGCGTTCGGCGAGGACACTGAGGACGTAGCACCCAACTCGTCCCCAGGAGCACATGCGATGCCAACCAACGGGCCTTTCGGCATCGATCCGGAAGATTTCGAACGCGCACTGCGCGGGGCGGGCACCGAGCTCCGCGACCTGCTCGGGAAAGCCGGTGTATACCTGGATCGCGTAGATCACGCGACCGTCGGTTCACTGGCGTCGCTGCTCGGTCAGTTCGTCCAGCCACAACAGCCACGTCCACCGAAACCCGAGGGCGAGACCACCGGGGAGACCGGCAGCGGGGTGTGGGTGATCTACAGAGTCGACGACATCGGCGAGGCCAAGGTCGAGCAGGTCTTTCCGAGCGAACTCGAGGCCTTGCGCGCGCATCGCGACAACACCGATGATCGCCGTCGGGTGCGGTTCCTGCCCTACGGGGTTCCGGCAAGTGTGTTGGATGCGCCCTGACGGCTGTACAACCACCGACTACCCCGATGCGATGGACGGTAGGGACATCCGGCCGGGGTGAAGCCCCGCGGTTTCAGCCGATGCTTTGACGGGTCGGCTCGATGAGCGCGATGAACCGCTCCTCTTGCCGCGAGTAGGGGTTGCCGGTGTATTTCGTCGAGATTTGGTTGACGATCTCCCATGCGGCGTCGCCTTCGAGCCATGCGACGACCCTGCCGCGGATGACGACCGGCCGGAGCGGGTTGTCGACCGGTGTGAGGGACAGTGCGATCCGGGGTCGCGGCGCATGTTGCGAGTCTTGCGATAGCCGGGGCCGGTGATGATCGCGATATGGTCGCCGTGGGTGCCGGTCCAGACGGGGACGGAGTGGGGTGCGCCGTCGGGCAGGATGCTGGCGAGGTGGGCGATCGAGGTGCCTTCGAGCACGCGGCGCACTTCGGGGTCGAGCATGCTTGTCATCTCCTGGGCGTGAGTTCTCGGTATCGATATCGAAGGGTCAACGCTGAATCTCGTAGTGGAGGTGAGTGACTCCCGGCGCGGGAACGGCTTCGACCAGACGCAGACGCACCTGCTCGGGCAGCGCCCGGAAGAAGGGCCTGCCCTCGCCGAGCAGGACCGGCACCTGATGCAGAACCACTTCGTCGACGAGTCCCGCTTTCAACGCCTCGGTCACGACGCCGCCGCCCATGAGGGCGACATCCTTGTCGCCTGCGGTCTCACGGGCTGCCGCGATCGCGTCCTCGATGCCGGTGGTGACGAGGTTTTGGCGGTCGGAAACCTTGCTCATCTCCACATTCCTCTCTGAGTTCCTTCAAGAGACTTCAGAACCGTAGCACCTTCAGTTCCCTGAAGGAACTCCAATGGGTAAGCTGTTTCCATGCAGCGCACGAACTTCAGCGGGATGGCGTGCTCGATCGCGCGGACGCTCGACGTCATCGGGGAGCCGTGGTCACCGCTGGTCCTGCGGGATGTGTGGGTCGGGCTCAATCGGTTCGACCAGATCCAGGCCGACCTGGGAATCTCCCGCAAGGTCCTGACCGAGCGGCTGAACCACCTCGTCGATCAGGGGGTGCTCGTCCGGCGTCCTTACGACCAGCGGCCACGCTACGAGTACCACCTCACGAAGAAGGGTCTCGAGCTGGTGGACCTGCTCATGGTCATGACCCGCTGGGGTGACAGATGGCTCTCGGGCCAGGAAGGCCCGCCGGTGCTCTACCGCCACCACGCGTGCGGCCGGATCAGCGACGTCGACCTGCGCTGCGCCCACTGCGGCGAGCCGATGCACGCGGAGGACATCGACACACTGCCGGGCCCCGGCGCAGCCGGATGACCCGCCCGCTTGCGTTGCGTCCAGTTGCGAGGGCGCCGGGTAGCGGGATTCGGGGCCTGGATCAATCGCTGGCCGAATACGCTTCCGATCATTCGCTCTACTCCGCCGTCCAGCGCATGTACGGACATCGAATGTGACGAAGACATATCACAGAACGTGATGCAGATCATTGCGCCAAAAGGTGTGGTTGGGCATCGTCGTCCATTCATTTTGGAAAGAACCTGGTTGGAGATGCCGAATGGCCGACCATAATTTCGCTTACGACCTCACGCTGGACGAGGCACGGCGGCGCAGCGCCGTCTTGGCGGCGCTCGGAGACGACTGGGATCCGGTCGCGGTGCTCGCCGAGGAAGAGCTGGCGTACACCATGCTGTACTCGAATCTCGACGATGAGCAGCAGCGAATCTACGAGGAACTCGTCCAAGCGGGGATCCTGCCGGATCGAGCGACACGCGATACTGCGCACTGATCCGACCGCCGAGTACGAACCGTGACCGGTGTTCGGCGTGTGCGACAGCCCGACCGCCGGACGGATCGTCCCCGAGCCGGCATCCGGAACTCATCCAGAGCTGTCGCGGGACCAGGGACACGGCCGAGTGGACGGACTGCACCCGGGTCGTAGGCGCCGGTCGTCCGCACCGTTATCGTTTTCCTGAGGAAATCTTCGCCCGCCGGCGTCCACGCCCGCGTGGGCCGGGACGCGAAACGGTATACCTTCAGCGGCGGGTCGCTGACCAGCGGAGGCAAAGGAAGGTTCGGACGTTTATGGCGATCGACGGTCTCGGACGGTACGGAGTATGGCGCGGCTACCGGGGATTCGCTCCCGCGGATGCCGCCGAACTCGAGGGTCTCGGTTACAGCGCGCTGTGGCTCGGTGGGTCGCCGCCCGCCGACTTGCCGGTGGTCGAGTCGTTGCTCGAGGCGACGGAGACGTTGATCGTCGCCACCAGCATCGTGAATATCTGGACGGCACCGGCGAATACGGTCGCCGAATCGTTCCACCGGATCGAACAGCGATTCCCCGGCCGCTTCCTGCTCGGTATCGGCGTGGGGCACCCGGAGGCCAACAAGCCGTATCAGAAACCGTACGACGCGCTGGTGGAGTACCTTGACGAGCTCGACAAGGCCGGGGTGCCGAAGGAGCGGATCGCACTGGCGGCCCTCGGGCCGAAGGTGCTCGAACTCTCGCGTGAGCGCACCGCCGGCGCGCTGCCGTATCTGGCTCCGCCGGAGCACACCGCGCGGGCGCGCCGGATCCTCGGCTCCGCGCTGCTGGTCGCGGAGCAGAAGCTCGTGCTCGACGACGATCCGCAGCGGGCGCGCGAAGTCGGCAGGCAGATGGTGGACATGTATCTCGGCCTGCGCAATTACGTCTCGAACCTGCGGCGTCTCGGCTTCTCCGAGGACGATGTGACCAAACCGGGCAGTGACCGTCTCATCGATGTGCTCACGGTGCACGGCACGCCCGTCGAGGTCACCGGGCAACTGGTCGAGCATCTGAAGGCTGGTGCCGACCACATTGCGCTGCAGGCATTGGATGCGGACTATCTCGGCTCGCTGCGCCAACTCGCGCCGCTGCTGACCGCGGCCGACTGAATAACCGTGCCGGGCCGCGTTCTCGTAAGGCCGGCCATTCGCTGATCCACGTCGATCGACGGTTCGATGGGTGCGCACAGCGGTGTCGAGCACTGGCGACGGATGCATCCGCTGCCGCAGAGGTAGCCGGGGTCGGAGGGTGTGCAGGCTGCCACCGTCCCGCGGTGTTGCGTTGCGGCGGAAAGCGACTCCTACCGCGCACGCGGCATTGCCGACAGCGGACCGTTCTCAGGCGAGGCGCGGAACGCCTGGATCATGAGCGCGGCGAAGCGCCGCGAGGCCGCCACACGGGTTTGCGAGCCGGCCCGGATTCCTCGGTGTGCCATGAGCATGAGGCTCAGGTCGGCGACTGCGAAGTCGGGTCGCAGCTGCCCGGTCTTCTCGGCGCGGCGGGCCAGTTCGCCGACCGCCCGTAGCGCAGCGGCACGTTCGGCGGCGAAGTCGATTGCGTCGGGAAAGGTCGAGGTGAACGCCTCGGTGAAGGCGCGGTTGTCGGCGTGCAGCGCACAGATGTTCTCGATGAACTGGCAGAAGCCATGCCAGGGATCCGGGTCGGACAGTCCTTGCTCGACGAGGGCGCGGCAGGCGCGCATCTCACCGGCGAACGCGGCGGTGGCCAGGATCTCCTTGGTCGGAAAGTGCCGGTACAGCGTCGCGGGCCCGACCCGGGCATGGCGGGCGATATCGCGCATCGGCACGGTCATTCCCTCGGCGGCGAACAGAGCACGCGCGGCGTCCAGAATGCGTTCGCGGTTGTCCCTGGCATCCGAACGCAGAGTGTGAGGCAAACGGTCGGCCACCGCTCTCACTTTAGCTAAGCGGACGCATGCGTCCGTTAGCGTCGGCTCGGGGGGCTGACGGGAGACGAGGAGAGCCAGTGAAAGCCATCGAGATCCGGACCTTCGGAAGCCCTGACGGCATGGCAGTGGCCGACATTCGCATCCCGTCGCCCGCCGCAGGTCAGGTGCTCGTCACCACGGAGGCGATCGGCGTCGGTGGAGTGGACGCGGTGATCCGGCGCGGCACCCTCGGCAGTTACGGCTTCCGGGAGGGGCACATCCCCGGCAGCGAGGTCGCCGGGGTCGTGACCGCGGTCGGCGCGGGTGTCGACCGCTCGTGGGTGGGGCGGCGGGTGTGGGCGTTCACCGGGGTCGGCGGCGGATATGTCGAACATGCCGTCGCCGCCGTCGAGCAGATCCTCGCGCTGCCCGAGCACCTGTCTCCGGCCGCGGCGGTCACCCTGGGCAGCTCCGGAGTCGTGGCGCACTTCGGTCTCGCTCACGCCCGCTTCGCCGCAGGCGAGTCGGTGCTGGTGCGCGGAGCGGGGGGCAGTATCGGAATCTCGGCCGTGCAGCTCGCCGCTCGCGCCGGCGCCGCCGCGGTCGCGGTCACGACCTCCTCGCCGGAGAGAGGCGATCGGCTCCGCGCCCTCGGCGCCACCCAGGTGTTGGACCGCGCCGGGACCGGCGGCGCGGACTACGACGTCATCATCGACATCGTCGCCGGCGCCGCCGTCCCGTCGTTCCTCGGCAAACTCGCGCCGAACGGCCGCATGGTGGTCGCGGGAATCGTCGCGGGCTATCCACCGGCCGATTTCGGTATGACGATGATGACGGCGTTCCAGAAGTCGCTCTCTTTCGCAACCTTCAGCGCAGACACCATCGACCACACCGCCCAGCGAGCGATCCGCGCCGAGCAGTTCGCCGCCGCGGCTCGCGGGGAACTGGATGCGGTAGTGCACGAATTGCTGCCGCTGGAGCAGGCCGCGCTGGCGCATCGGAAGATGGACGCCGGAGAGGTTTTCGGTCGCATCGTCCTGACGCCGTGAGCGATCGCGTCGCCGAAATCCAGCGCCAGGTCTCCGCGCCCCGGCGATTTGCCCCTCCCGCACCACCGGAAAGATTTCTCGGCGGCCGGACCGCCCAGCCCCCGACCGCCCGATTCGGCTCGACGCGCTCCATCGGATTCACAGGCCGTATCGGTTTCAGAGGCGGCGTCGGTACTGCCATAGCCCCATCATCCCCTGCCTTCCGCGGTGGACCCCTACGTTCGACAGCCGGAAGCGCCGACGATCGCAATAACATAGTGCTGGTTTCAATTCGAGTTCGATGGTGCGGGCGGTGAGGTAGCTTCTGTTCGACCGGCTGGGTCGAGCACAGGCGCGTCGACCTGGAAAAGGCTCCTGAACTGGGATAATCGGAGTTTGCGCAGCAGACTCGACACCGCATTCAGCTGGCCGTGTGGATGTCCACCGCTCGACGTCCCGACAAACTCGCCCCGACCCACCGAAGGAAGTCAGAGCGCCATGACAGACATCAGCATCCAGACGCTCGACGAAACCATCGACGCGGTGCTCGAAATTCCGTCCGGCGAGGGACCTTGGCCTGGCGTGGTCGTCATCCACGACGCCCTTGGGCTCCGCGACCCCCACCGGGAGATCGCGCGTCGCATCGCCGGCAACGGCTATCTGGCGATCGTGCCCAACCTGTACTCCCGCGGCGGGATGATCCGCTGTATGCGCTCGATGTTCAACGATCTCATGGCCTATGAAGGCCGCACCTTCGACGACATCGCGGCGGCACGAAAATGCTTGGCAGAAAGGTCCGACTGCACCGGTGCAGTCGGCATCGCCGGATTCTGCTCGGGCGGCGGGTTCGCCCTCGTCGCCTCTACGAAGGGTTTCGGCGCATCAGCGCCGTTCTATCCACCGCCCCTGCAGAGCAAGTACGCCGAAATCGTCGAGGGCGCGTGCCCCATAGTCGCCAGCTTCGGCCGACGCGATCCGATGAACCGGGGTAGCGGCCCGCGCCTCGAAGAAGTGTTGACCCAGAAGAAGATTCCACACGACGTCAAGACCTACCCCGGCGCGGGTCACAGCTTCGCCGACCGCACTCCCCTGCAGGCGGTGGCGCGCATCTTCGGGTTCGGCGAGAACGAGAAAGTCGCCGCGGACGCGTGGCAGAGGGTATTCACGTTCTTCGGCCAGCACCTACGGTGACCGCGACGCCGCGAGATCGGCGTCGGGGAGCCTCCGCCCGCGTTGTCGGACCAGTAGAGCATCGAACGCTCCCCGCCGTCCGCGACGGCGGCCCCGGACACCGCGGCATCGGCCGCACACCTGCGCGCCGCGCTGCCTCGACACACGGATTGGAGGAGACCGCGCGGGCGGTCGGCGCAACAGCTGGAGATGGAGTCAAGAGGGGATCCAACTGCCGTGGAAGCCGGTGGGGATTCGGACGGGCAGGTGGACTTCGGCGATGGGAGGGCTGGCGAGGTCGGCGGCGTCCAGAATCAGAAGGTAGCCGTTTCCGTGAAGACGATCGTGGGCGAAACTCATCAGGTATCCGTCGTTTTCGTCCGTCGCCTGGGCGCGCGGGACGAACACGGCCTCACCACAGGTACGCCCTTCCGACAGTCGGTGAGTGCGCCGTGAGGCGCCGTCGGCGAAGTCGTAGCGGTAGATGCGGGAGTGGCTCGGTTCGGCTTCGAGCGAGAAGCTGACCAGGTAACCGAAGCGGTGGTGGAGCCCGACCATGCTGTCGGCGACGCGCGGATACTCGGCCACCGCGTCGTCCACCTGCTGTTCGGTGACGGTGCCCTCGGCAAGCAGCAGGCGCCACTGGTGCAGGCGGGGCAGTCCGCCGCCGATATCGTCGCTGCCGTCCCGCCACAATGCTGCCACCCGCGTACCGGTGAGGGTGATGGCGCCGTCGGCCTCGAATGCGTTGAGGGTATGCCACACATAGCAGGGTTCGATGTCGAACCAGCGGACCGGGCCACCGGCGCGGGCCATCACGCCGAACCGCGCGTGATGTCCGTCGTCCCAGCGCCACGCTGCGGTGACCTGGTCGAACACGACCGGCAGGTCCATGAAGACCACATGGTGCCGGGTCACGGCGAAGTCGTGCATCATCGTGGCGCGCGGAAGTTCGATCGGCTGGGTCCGGAGCAGCTCGCCGGAGGGTGACACACGGTGGTAGGTCAGATACGGCGGGCGCAGTCGGTAACCGAAGAACAGCAACTCGCCGGATTCCGGACAGATCTTGGGGTGCGCGGTCATCGGCGTTCGCAGCGCGCCGTCGAAGGTGAACGGTCCGACGGTCTCCAGTTCCGGCGTGAGCTGGTAGGGGAAGCCGCCTTCCTCGAGCGCCAGAAGTCGGCCCGCGTGGCTGACGACGTGAGTGTTGGCCGTGGTGACCCGGTAATCCATTGTCGCGGTCGCCGGGTCGAAGCCGAGTTCGAAGCGCGATCGGCCCGGGTGGTGGTAGAGCGGGGTGCGCACGTAGCGGTTGCGATACCAGCGCGCGCGTCCTTCCGTCAAGGCGACCGCGTGGACCATGCCGTCCCCGGCGAAGTAGTGCGGTGACCAACCGGTCCGTGGGTTGGGACCATTACGCACGAACATTCCGTTCAAGTCTGCGGGTATTTCTCCGATCACCTCCGCTGGTTCCACGGTGCATTCCTCGGTGACCGGCGCGTTGTTCCCGGCCAGATGCAGCGGCACGGCTGCGTGCGACGGCATTGTCATCGTCGGATCTCCCTTCCCCGGATCGCCGTGCCAGGATGCCGAGACAATTCCCGAACAAACAGACTTGTTTTCGGCGAAGCCCTGAGCCGCTCACCGAACTCCCAGCTCAGCGCCGCGCAAGAAAATATGCGCGACTCGATCACCGCCATCCGCGCCGGCGGCGGCCGTCGCGGATGGCGCCGGCCGACTCGTCGCTGGAATGACGACCGGGATAGGCACGGTGACCTGGGTTCCGTGTGAGAATCGGCTGGAGAACGGCCGGTCTCTTTCGGGACTCGGCGGCCGAACCCGCGGTGTCGCCGACACCGCTGCGCAGCGACACAGGTAGTCCGATGACCGAAACACATTCCGAGTGCACCCGCAGAGAGTCCTGGGAGCGGACGACCGGCATCCCCTTGATGGTGCTGGCCGTCGCGTTTCTCTGCGTCTATGCCTGGCAGGTGCTCGATACCGGGGCATCGCCTCGCCTGGACGCCTGGCTCACCCGGGTCGACGTGCTGATCTGGGCGGCGTTCGCGCTGGATTTCGCCGTGCGGTTGGTGCTGTCCGGGAACCGGTTGCGATTCCTGCGTACCCACCCGGTCGACCTGTTGATCGTGGTGTTGCCGCCGCTTCGCCCCCTGCGGCTGTTGCGGGCGGCCATGCTCGTGATCGGCACCCTGAACCGGAACACGACGACCAGAGCCAGGCTCGCGGTATTCGTCGGAACTAGTTCGCTACTGCTTCTGCTGCTGTGCAGTCTGGCATTCTTCGACGCCGAGTACGGGGCGGCCGACAGCAAGATCCACAATTTCGGTGACGCGCTGTGGTGGTCGATGGTGTCGGTGACCACCGTCGGCTACGGCGATGTGTATCCGGTGACCACCGAAGGCCGTTTGATCTCGCTGATCCTGATGACCTTGGGCATCGGCCTGATCAGTTTCGCAATCGGCACCACCACCAGCTGGGTGATGGATCAGCTGAAGAGCGTCGAGGCGAATGTGGAGAGTACCGATCGGGAGATCACCGAACTCGTCGCAGAGATCAGAGCATTACGTGCCGAGGTGGCCGCTCTGCGATCCACTGGGATCGAGCCGGATACCGTGCCGGCCGAATGACCCACGCATCCTCGGTGACAATGCCCATCTCCGGCGAGAGTCGCCAACGCGACCCTGCGGTGTCGGCCGGATTTCAACATGATTCGCCACAGCCGCGACCACCAGCGGATGCGGGCCGGTGCGGGGCCGCCCCTGCAAGTAGGGGCGCGCAGGGCCGTAACCGGGGGTGAGGTGGGGGCGATGAGCCAGGTGGAGTTCGTCGAGAGCGGAGGCCGACGTGGGTCGAGCTATGAGAAGTGTTGCGGTGGTCGCTATTACGGCGGCAATGTCGATGTTCGGGATCGGTGCGCCGGTGACGGCGCATGCCGAACCGGACGGGCTGAGGCATTGCGCGGTCAGCAGTGGACGAGTACCGGAAACAGCGACCCCGGAGGAGGTCGGACTCGATTCGCCCGCGCTGCGCCAGGCAGTGGCGCTCGCGGCGGATTCGACCCGCACGACGCTGCAGATCTTTCGGAACAATTGCCTGATCGCGACCGGCCCGAACACCGCGCGGGCCGCCGGTGTGCCGTGGAATCTATGGAGTAGCACCAAGAGTGTGGTTTCGATGGTAGCCGGGATCGCGGTCGACGAGCAGCGGCTGCGGCTCGATGACCCGATCGGCGCCTATCTGCCGCCCGAGCTCGGTGATGCCGGACATCGCGCGATCACGGTGCGGAATCTGCTCATCGAATCCAGCGGCATGCGGGTAGCGGTGGCCTCGGAGGGCATCACCGGGTTGGCGCAAATCGACCCGAATGTGGTGGCGCAGGCGCTGGCGATGCCGATCGATCAACAGCAGGGCACCGAGTGGCGCTACAGTCAGCGCGCTGTCGATCTGCTCGTGTACGTCATCCAGCGTGCGGTCGATGAGGACTTTCAGACGTACGCGCAACGAAAGCTCTTCGATCCGTTGGGAATTCCGCCGACCGACTACTTCTGGGGACGGGACCGCAGTGGAAACACCTACGGTTACGCGCATCTACTGCTGCCACCGGACGACTTCGCCAAGCTCGGACTGCTGCTCACCAATCGCGGCCAGTGGGGCGGTCACCAGATCATTTCCGCGGAATATCTCGCGCAGGCAGGCCGGCCCGCCCCGACGAACCCATGCTATGGCTTCCTGTTCGTGGTGAACGGGCCGGACTGCGGCAACTACTTTCCTGGACTGCCGCCGGATGCGATGCAGATGTCGGGAATGATGCGCCAGGACAATTTCGTGGTGCCGAGCCTCGGATTGATGGTCAGTTGGACCGGTGTCACGGTGCCGGGGAGCGCGTTGAGCTTCCCGCACGATGTCCTGCGCGCGGTCGGCGCCGCCTTCCGGGACCCTCGCATACCCGCTGCGGCGCCCTACGAACAGCAATCCGATGTCCAACTGTCCGATCCGATGATCTCGAACCCGGACGCGACACTCGCCGCACTCGGCATCGGCCCGATGGCCTACCCAGGTTGCAACCCGCTGTCCTGCCTGGGTAAACCCATGTCCGCACCGTTCGCGAATTGGCCACCGGGTTGTTTCATACTCGGCTGCGTCGGCCCGCACCCGGCGACCCCTGGAATTCCGTAGCGGCACAACGCGTATATGCGGCCAAGGTCATCTCGCTGCCCCGCGGCGCCAGCACTTCTGCGCTGGGCGCCGCGGGCTGCGGCGTGCCGCAATCCGCGTCGCGCACCACGCCGCCGCCGACATATCACGACGCCGGGCCGCGCAACCGATCCGTAGTTCCTTTTGGTCTCATAGCATTCGAAGACAGCTCCGAAAGATGTTCGCGACGAACTGGACTTGGCGATCGATGCGCACCCAGCAGCACTCCTACGCGAACACGTCGCCGAACAAGGATGGTCCGACTCACCTTCGTCGGTGAGCACGCCCTCGACCAGTGGCTACGACACCCCTGAGATGCGCGCACCAACCTGCCTTCACCGTCTTCGACGCGCATGGGTCCAGCGAAGATCTCCGAGTAGCAGCTCGACCCAATTATCCCTGTCGCACAACCGATTTCGATGACAGGTCGCCCTCTGTGGGGGATGATGTGTCTCACGGTAGATAGGCAGTTCGCCGATCGGTCCGGAAACAAGGGGGCATGTCTGTCATGGGAAAAGTGGACACCAGAGGTGTTTGGACGCGCGTCAGCGTGGACGAGTCGCAGTTCGAGGGTTTGCGACAGCCCGGAGTCAGGTCGAGCACGGGCATCAAATCGAGTATCCGATGGGGCGGCAGCCAAGACGAGGAGAAGAGCGGCTACGACTTCACCGGCCTCACCGATGTCGACGCGCGCCTCGACGGCCAGAACTTCAGGCTCGGCATATTCACACACTACAACCGTCGAATTCACCTGCCACACAGTCAGTTCTCGGTTTTCTTGAAGGTCACCGTCGACTTCCACGACGAGGGATTCGACCATACGTTCACCCTGCGTTTCCGTCACGACGAGACGCCCAACCAGCCGGGCGACGTCGCCGATGTGGTGAGACCGCCGGTAGTCCACGAGAACGACATCGTCCGCGTCGACGGCACCGAATACCTGGTGACCATCAGCGGTTTCCTGGATGACAAGGATGAAGTGAAGCCGTACTTCGAAAATCCCGAAGGGGAAATCAAGAGAGTCTGGCTCGTTGCGAAATTCGAACCCCAGGTTGAGCCGGGTTCCTGAAGATACTCGCCCGGCGCCCATCCTATGTCCTGGTGTGGCGGGACGCTGATGTAAACGGACACTTCACAGCCGGGCCCGACGGCGTGTTCGCCGGGCCCGGCCGCGGCAATCCAGCGTGCATGATCGACCACCGTGACCCGGGCGCAGCTAGCCGCGCCGACGGTCTTTCCTTGTGGCGCTATCGGGCCGCGATGCACGCCGCCGGAGTCCCGAACGACCACGTCTCCATGTGCGTCATCTACGGCATCAAGCCGAACGGGGATCTGCACTGGTATCGCCACGACGGGGGGCGGGACGGCACGGCGACGTGGACGGCCGGTGCGGGTGGGAAGAAGATCAGTGGTGGCTGGGACATCTACAGCGGATGTCCTGGGAATCGCGGCTCCGCTTGATGCACGGTTCGGCTCCCCCAGAGGCTGCCCTTCGGGGGAGCGTCTACGTCGTCCAGAATCAGGCGGAGACCGCCAACGTCGGTCACGGTTGGCCTGGAACAGCTCTTTCGGGTCGGTGTGCCGGCGTCGTCGGCGCTTATCGACCTGCGACCGACGCAGGTGAGTCCGCTCGGGTGACGAGCCGGGAGACGAAAACTCGTTCCAACAGTTCGTACAGACAGTCGCGGTCCTGGTCGCTGAGCCTGTTCAGGCCGTCCTGGGTGGCGCGCATTTTCGCCCGGATCGTGTCGGTTATCTGTTCGCCCTCGGGCGTGATGACGAGATTGGTGACGCGCCGGTCGGCTTCGCTGGCCTCTCGTCGCACGAGGCCACGCTTCTCCAGCCGGTTGATGATCCCGGTGACGTTGGAGGCGTCGCAGGCCAAGGTCTCGGCCAAGGCGCGCATCGCGACGGGCCCTCGGCGCAGCACGGTCAGCGCCTTGCCTTGGCTCGCCGTCAAGTTCTCGCTCGCCGCCGCGACGGTGAAGTCGCCGTAGTAGACGCCGAGCGACACCGAGAGCAGCTCCATCAACTGGGCCGTGTCGACGCGGGGAGCTTCTGCCATGGCAACCAGCCTATCCGCAGAAACTTGACTATCTCAAATATTTACCCTTAGCGTGTGTGGCCATTGCTTGAAGTTCTCAACCATCGAAGTCGTACCAACGAGGAGTACCCAGTGATCGTCACCGCGTCCGACGCCTCGCGCACAGCCGAGATCCTCTCCCGGCCCGTCGCGCTGAACGGCCTGACCGTCCCGAACCGCATCGTGATGGCGCCGATGACGCGCATGTTCTCCCCCGGCGGTGTTCCCGGTGACGATGTGCGGTCGTACTACGCCCGCCGCGCCGCCGCCGGCGTGGGCCTGATCGTCACCGAGGGCACCTACGTCGGCCACGAGTCCGCTGGGCAGAGTGACCGTGTGCCGCGCTTCCACGGTGAAGAGCAGTTGGCGGGGTGGGCGAAGGTCGCCGAGGACGTTCACGCGGCAGGCGGCACCATCGTGCCGCAGCTGTGGCACATCGGCATGGTCCGCAACCAGGGGGACGCGCCCTACCCCGATGCGCCCGCCGTCGGCCCCTCCGGTATTCGCGTCGACGGCACCGAGGGTCTCGGTAAGGCGATGACCCAGGGTGACCTGGACGACGTCATCGGCGCCTTCGCCGAGGCCGCGGCGGACGCCGAGCGCATCGGCTTCGACGGCGTCGAACTGCACGGCGCGCACGGCTATCTCCTCGACCAGTTCCTGTGGGCGCGAACGAACCGCCGTGAGGATGCCTACGGCGGCGGCACCGTGGCCCGTACGAAGTTCGCCGCCGAGATCGTGGCCGCTGTTCGCGCGGCTGTCTCGCCCGGCTTCCCGGTGATCTTCCGTTACTCGCAGTGGAAGCAGGAGGCCTACGACGCACGGCTCGCCGAGACGCCGCAGGAGCTGGAAGCGATCCTGGCTCCGCTCGCCGCAGCCGGCGTAGACGCCTTCCACGCCTCCACCCGTCGCTACTGGCTCCCGGAGTTCGACGGCTCGGACCTGAACCTGGCAGGCTGGACCAAGAAGCTCACCGGCAAGCCCACCATCACCGTCGGCTCGGTCGGCCTCGACGGCGACTTCCTCCGCGCCTTCACCGGCGAGGGCGCCGAACTCGGTAGCATCGACAACCTCCTCGATCGCCTGGAGCGCGAAGAATTCGACTTGGTCGCCGTCGGTCGCGCCCTGCTCCAGGACCCGGAGTGGGCGTCCAAGGTCCTGGCGGGGCGGATCGACGAGCTGAAGCCGTACGACGCGGCGGCACTGAAGACGCTGAGGTAAGCGAGTTTCAGCAGGCCGTCGTCGTCGATCCGAGCGAAACGGCGGATCGAGCGCACCGTGGGCATCCATAGCGAGCCACGCCGGGCGAGCGCATCCAGGACACCCGGCGTTCGGCGCATGGACCACCGCCGGGAGGCCGTCACCACTGTAATCGTATCTGATGGAGCCATCAGATACGATTACAGTGACATTCGCCGATGGAAGAGGGATCCATGTCCGCCGACCCCGTGGTGCGAAATCGCATCGACCGCCGCCGGGAACGCACCCGCAACGCACTGCTGGGCGCGGCACGGAAGTTCCTGGCGGAAGGACGTTCGGCGGTGAGCATCCAAGAGATCACCGACGCCGCCGACGTCGGATTCGGCTCGTTCTACAACCACTTCACCTCCAAGGAAGAGCTGTTCGACGAAGCCGTCCGCTCGGTGTTGCAGGTCTACAGCGAGATGCGCGACGAGATCGTGAAGCTGTACGACGACCCGGCCGAGGTATTCGCGGTGAGTTTCCGGATGACCGGCCGTCTCCAGCGGCAGGCGCCGGAGATAGTGCGGGTGCTGCTGAATTCCGGCATGCCGGTGCTGCTTCGGGACGAGGGCCTGGCCCCGCGTGCCCGCCGCGACATCATCGCCGCCCAGGAGGCGGGCCGGTTCGAGCCGATGGACCCGGACATGGCCGTCATGGCCGCAGGCGGCGCGCTGCTGGGCCTGCTGCAACTCCTGGACGCCCAACCCGGGGCCGATGCGGGCGCGCTGACCGACGAGATGACCTTCCATGTGCTGCGCATGTTCGGCATGAACAAGCGTTCGGCGCAGAAGCTCGTCTCCCACCCCCTGCCCCCGCAGCCGCAGCTAGTGCCCGATCCATAGTTCCGGTGGCATCGTCATGCTCGGAGTGGCGCAGGTCTATCCGCGACCTCGTCGAGGCGGCGCCCGTCCTCGAGGCGATCGTTGGGCAACAGACGCCCTGCCGAGCCGCGCCGTAGCAGTAGAGCGGCCACCAGCGCCGAGCGGCGCAGTGGTGGTATCTCGCCGCTGGACATCACACGGGCGAGACCGGGCAGTCGATGTATCCGTGGTGTGATGATGCCGCGCAGCCGGTGGCCCAGCTCGCCACCGTCGGTCATCACCACCCCGGTGAGCTTTGCCAATCGGATCATGGCTCGTTGCCGAGAGAGTCACCGGCCGCGTCGAGGCGTCCGCCACGTGCGGCCAACGCGGCCGCGGGAATAATGGCGACCAGCGCGGCTCCCAGCACCCAGGTGAAAGTGGTCGCGAACGCCTCCGCCTGCTCCGAGTGCTGGATCCCGCTGTCTCTCAGCCCCTGCTGCAGGATCACCACGAACACGGCCGTGCCGATGGATCCGCCGATGCGCTGCATGATATTGAGCTGAGGTGTGGCATCCGCCATCTGAGCCGGGCCGAGGTTGCGCAGCGCCACCGTCATGGCAGGTGTCGCGGCCAGTCCGATGCCGAGGCCACGCACGATCATCGCGGCGGCCAGCAGCCAGTACGGCGTGTCGCAGGCAACGAACAGGAACGGCACCGTGGCGACGACACCGATCACCGCACCGATCACGCTGGTGAGCCCGCCGAGCCGCTCGACCATGGGTGCCGACAGCCCCATGGCTACGGCCGCGCCCAGCCCTTGCGGGGCCAGCAGCATTCCGGTGTGCGCGGCATCCTGATCTCGGATCACCTGAAAATACAGAGGCAGCAGCACCATCGCCCCGAAGGTCACCGCGCCCAGCACCAGCGTCGTGACCGCACCCGCACCGAACAGCGGATCCCGCCACAGCCGCAGATCGAGAACAGGATGCGCGGATCGCGTCGCGTGCACGACGAAAAGGCCGATGACGGCGACGCCGGCCAGGACCGGAACCAGCACCTGCGGATCGGTCACATTCCGGACTCCGGCGCGAGCCAATCCGAAAGTGACGCCCACGGTTCCGAGTGAAATCAACACCAGTCCAACGACATCCAACGGACCCGCGGCTTCGGTCGGCTCGTCGGGCTGGAGCAGTCGCCACGCCAGCACCAGGCCCAGCACGCCGAATGGCACGTTGATCAGGAAGATCCACTGCCAGCCCGCGTATTGCAACAACAGTCCGCCGATGGTCGGCCCGATGACGGGTGTGAGCACCATCGGCAGTCCCGCCGCCACCATGGCTCGCGCCATGCCGCGCTGCCCAGCGCTGGTGATCAGGATCAACTGCCCGACGGGAATCATCAGCCCCGCACCGAATCCCTGCGCGACGCGGGCGACGATCAGGGTACCCACGGAGTCCGCGAGTCCGCAGGCGATCGAGGCGACGGTGAACAGGCCGAGCGTGCTCATATAGAGCCGCTTTGGCCCGATCTTGCGGGCAGCCCAGCCGCTGGCGGGCAGCACCGCCACCTGCACCAGGAGATAAGCCGTGACGACCCACTGGATGGCGTCCAGCGACGCGTCCAGGGCCGTAGCCAGGGAGTGCAGAGCGACATTGACGATCGTGGCGTCGAGGAAGGCGAGCACCGCGCCGACCAATACGACGACCACGGCCCGACGTGCCTGCGGGCTCAGCCCGGTGGTCACGCCGTCGGAAACGTTGGAAGCAGTCACCTTCGCAGTGTCATCCACACGGGAAACTCTGTCAACCAATTGGATGACAATGCATCCGACTGGTTGAACCAGTCACCCGAACCGGTAACCTGTTCGCATGGCCCGCAGCACGGATCCGACGCCCGAAGGCCCGGCCCGCCGTCCGCGCCGCGCCCCCAGCGCGGACGAGCGCCGCCGCGACGCGGAGCGCTCCCGTCAGGCTCTGCTGGATGCGGCCCTGGATGAGTTCTCCGCAAAGGGCTTCGACGGTGCGCGGGTCCAGGACATCGCCGCTCGCGCGGGGGTGAACAAACAGCTCATCGCCTACTACTTCGGCGGCAAGGAAAACCTCTATCAAGAGATTCAACGGCACTGGCCGGAGGCCGAGGCCGAGCGTGCCGATCCGGCACTTCCCCTCGATGAGACCGCCGCCCGCTACCTCACCGCCGCGCTGGCGGACCCACGCCCGGCCCGCCTGGTCATCTGGCGCGGGTTGACCGGGGGCGGCACCGAATCCGACTACATCGACGACGCCACGGTCATCGACACCGATCTGGCCAACCTCCGCCGAGCAAAGGAGCGCGGCCAGATAGCCCCGGAGCTGGATCCCGCGTTCGTCCGCATGGCCGTCATGAGCATGGTTTTGGCGCCCCTGATGCTCCCCGAGGCCGCCCTGCGAGCCACCGGAAAGACTCCCGGCTCACCGGAATTCGAGGAGTACTATCGCACTCAACTCCGCGCCCTTATCCGCCGCCTCGGCACGGCCGAATCACCGGAAGGGGCCTGATCCGGGCTCTTCCTGGGCGCGGCGACGCTCGGGAATATCTCGGTATCGGTGTTTCCGGCGGTTTCTCGCAGTCGGTGTGCGCGTTAGGCCAGAGGTCGGCGGAAGTGATTACGAACGCGTTGACCGCGGATGAGCATATGAGACATATATCCCGTTGCCCGGCGCGGCATTCTTATGCCCCGCGCTCATGGAGTTGGCCCGCTGCCGACGCTGTGACCTGGCGTGGAATGTCCGGCGATGGCAGAACGAGCGCATGACTTCACCGGTGCATGGTGTCCGCTCGACTTTCCATTGCGCGAAGCGGCATTTTATGTCCTCTCCGGCAGGCCAATACCGTCGGATTCATGGATTGGAGTTTTCAGTCGGCGGAAGAACTCGCGGCCGCCTTGCATGCCGGTGAAGTGACATCGGTGGAACTGACCGACGAGGCGATCGCGCGTATCGAGCGCGACGACAAGGCGATCAACGCGATCTGCGTACCGGATTTCGATAATGCGCGGGCCGCCGCACGCGCTGCCGACCAGGCGCGCGCCCGCGGCGAGGATCGGCCGCTGCTCGGTATTCCGGTGACGGTCAAGGAGTCCTACGACATCGCCGGACTGCCCACGACCTGGGGCATGCCGCAGTACAAGGATTATGTGCCTGCCGAGGACGCGGTACAGGTGTCGCGGCTGAAGGCCGCCGGCGCGGTGCTGCTCGGAAAGACCAATGTGCCGTTGACGCTGCGAGATATCCAAAGCTTCAACGAGATCTACGGAACCACCAACAACCCGTGGGACCACAGCCGCACCTCGGGTGGGTCGTCCGGCGGTTCCGCGGCGGCCCTGGCGTCCGGATTCGGCGCGCTGTCCATCGGCTCCGACCTCGCCGGTTCGCTGCGCACCCCCGCGCATTTCTGCGGCATCTACGCGCACAAGCCGACACTCGGACTGGTGGCGTCCCGCGGTATGGTCGCACCGCCGGCGCCGGCATTGCCGGTCGATCTCGACCTCGCTGTTGTCGGTCCGATGGCGCGCACCGCCCGCGACCTCACGCTCCTGCTCGACGTGATGGCCGGACCGGACCCGCTGACCTACGGCGTCGCCTACGACGTCGCACTGCCGCCCGCGCGCCACGAACGGCTGGCCGACTTCCGTGTCCTGATCATCGAGGAACATCCGCTCATTCCGACCGGATCGGCGGTGCGGGCGGGCGTGAACCGGGTCGCCGAGGCCCTCGTCGACGAGGGCGCCCGCGTCGAACGGCACAGCCCGCTGCTGCCTGATCCGATCGAAGCGGCGACGCTCTATATGCAGCTGATGCTGTCGAACGCCGCCGCGGGTCTTCCCCTAGACGTGTACCGACAGCTGCGGACCCAAGCCGCCGCACTGAGCGCGGACGACCGGAGCCTCGATGCGGCGCGGCTGCGCGGCATGGTGCTCAGCCACCGCGACTGGGTCGAGGCGAACAACCGTCGCGAACTCCACCGCCACGGCTGGCGGCAACTGTTCGCCGAGTTCGATGCCGTGGTGTGCCCCATCACGCCTACTCCCGCGTTCCCGCACGACCACGACGGAGGTCTGGAGGACCGGCACATCGACATCGACAGCGTCGAGTACCCGTACTTCGACCAGCTCGTCTGGGCCGGTATGGCCACCATGCCCGGCCTGCCCGCCACCGCCATACCCGCGGGCCGCTCACCCGAGGGCCTGCCGGTGGGAGTGCAGCTCATCGGTCCGATGTTCGAGGACCGCACCCCGCTGCGGCTGGCCGAACTGCTCGAGCAGAAGATCGGCGGCTTCCAGGCACCGAAGTGAGGTGCACTACCGGGTGCCGGTCGAGCGGATGACGAACAAACAGTGTGAGGCGAAACCAAGTACGGGGGTTCGCACTTTCGACTCCTCGGGCCATCCGGTTCACACCGGCATGGCCCCCGCGCGTCCCGCGCGAGACATAGTGAATCAGCGGGTATAGGAAACTTCGCGCGGGCCGGTCGAGTTCGTACTCCGGATTCCCGGCCGGGTGAACCGCGACGGATCAGAGCGGCCCGGGCTGAGGAGAGTGGCGGGTGGGCTCTTCTGCCCGAGATTGCGTAGCTGCCCAGCTGGCGAGGAGTTTGGGCCGGTCTTCGGGTGCGGTGGCCGGGTTCGGCGGTGTACGTGATCAGGTTCGAACAAGGGGCGCTGACCGGCAGGTACAGCCCGGCCCACCCGTTGCCGGAGGGCAGCAGCCGGGCGGCCGTGTACAACGGCATCCTCCCCCAGCTGCAGTCGCTGACGGACCGGATGGGGGCGATCGGCGAGGACCGAGGCGCGTCCGCCGCCGACGTCGCCACCGCCTGGGCCATCGCCAAGGGGACCACCCCGATCATCGGGGTCACGAAGGCGGATTACATCGACGGGTTGGTCCGAGCTCACGGCATCGAACTCGCCGACGAGGATATCGCGGAGCCGGAGGCGCTGGCGGACGCTGCGGACGTCGACACGCGCGGCAGCTGGGAACACGGCATGTAGGGCGGTGCGAAGCCGACTCCGAGATAATCTCGCATCACACCCAGATGGTTGCGAGCCAAACGGTCACGACGGCCATGAGAAGAAGGGTGATGTTGAGGGCGACTTTGTGGTCTACGCCGGTCAGATGGACGGGGATAGCACCGAGTTGCAGGAGTACGAACCCGATGGCCGCGGCGACCGCGAGCCCAGGCGTCAGGCCGGTCAGAGGTGGAAGGATCAGCCCGAGTGCGCCGAGTACTTCGAGTGCGCCGACGGTCCGGATCACGGACAGTGGTATGCGGTCCACCCAGGACATCATGGGCCGGAGTTGATCCCGGCTTCGGGTGATCTTCAGTCCGCCTGCGTAGAGGTAGAAGAGGGCGAGCAGACCGGCAGTGATCCAGAATGCGATGTTCACGATTCCATCCAGAGGTGTCATGTGCGGGCCGAGGCGAAAGCGCCCCGGCCCGCTGGGGTTCAGGCGAAGTCGGTGGCGGGCTCGGTGGCGTAGTGGCTCATCACCTCGATGTTCACCTGCGGTGTCAGTCCCCGGCTGTCGGCGACCATGTCCTGGAGGTCGCGGAAGTACTGCACGTACAGGTCGGGGGTGAAGGTGCTGAGCATGACGGCTGGTCGATCGGTGATGTTGGCGAAGGTGTGCGGGGTGCCGGGTGGGACCATCACGAGCGTGCCCGCTGTCACGTCGTAGTCGGTGTGGCCGACGGTGAACCGCAGCATGCCGGAGATGATGTAGAACCCTTCGTCGTGCTGGGCGTGCCGGTGCTGCGGTGGTCCGGGTGTGCGTGGGGGAATGATGGATTCGGCGAGACCGAGGCGGTGCGCGGTGTTGCTGCCGTCCTCGAGGACGCGCATTCGCGTGGCGCCCAGGATGATCAGCTCTCCCTCGCCCGGGCCCACCACCGAAACGGTTGTGCCGGAGTTGTTTTTGTCGTCTGACATGTTTCGATTGCACCGCCGAGTTGTCGTGGGCGTCCAAGACCTGTTCTGCGATGCCGATACCGGACGGGTATCGTGCCAGCGTGGAGCTGCGTATGCTGCGCTACTTCGTAGCTGTTGCCGAGGAACGCCATTTCGGTCGCGCCGCCGCCCGGCTGCACATGAGCCAGCCGCCCCTGAGCCGCGCCATCCGGCAATTGGAGTCGGAAGTCGGTGCGCCCCTGTTCGACAGGTCGCCCACGGGCATCGGCCTCACCCGGGTCGGGATGGTGCTGCTCGACGAGGCGCGCGCCCTGCTCGATCAGGCCGAGCGCGCCACCGTGCGGGTCGCCGCCGCGGCCGGAACCGCGAATCTCACCGTCGGCATCCTGGGCGACGGCACCGACCCCGGTGTCACCAGGCTTGCCGCGGCCTACCGCCACAAGCATCCCGAGGTCGACATCCGCATCCGCGACACCGATCTCACCGACCCCACCTGCGGACTGCGGGCGGGCCTGGTCGACGTCGCAGTGACCCGGGCCCCGTTCGACGACACCGCCCTGACCGTGCATGAACTGCGTGCCGACCCGGTCGGGGCCGTCTTGCGCGCCGACGATCCACTGGCCCGCCGCGACCACCTGACGCTGGCCGACTTGGCCGGCCGCCGCTGGTTCCAGTTCCCCGACGGCACCGATCCCACCTGGCAGACCTATTGGAACGGGGGCCGGACACGCGAAGGTCCGGTAGTGCGGGTCGTTCAGGAATGTGTGCAGGCCGTGCTCTGGAACGGCACCGTCGGCATATCCCCGCTCGGGCACAGTGTGCCAGAGGGACTGGGCACGGTCCCACTGATCGACATGGCACCGAGCAGAGTGGTGGTTGCCTGGAATGAAGGTGACGCCAACCCCCTGATCCGATCGTTCGTGCAGATAGCCACGATCGCATACCTCGATCCCCCGCCTCGGCAGTGAAGGCGACCCGGTCCACGAGCCGGATGGAAAGCTCGGCGCGAGACGCACTCAATCGGCTACTCGAGCGGATGTCCTGCGCCACAGCCGATCACCGAGTCAATCGATCGACCGGCGGCATCTCAGTGCGTTCGACGGGGTGCGCCGTCGTTTTCCGAACTCGGGCGTAAAGACTCACCCGTGGGATCAGGGGACTTGTCAATACGGCGCGCACCCAGCCCAGGCAATCTGGGACGCTGTCCTGGCGCGGCCGCGCCGCGCAGCCTATAACCGGCCGAATGTTGCAGAACGTGGCGCATCGAATGTGAGAAGCACCGCGACGAAATTGCCCTGGCCTCGCAGGTGTCGCACCGGAATACGCCGGCCGACTCGGATTGTCGCCGCCGACGCGGTGTATCGGTGACGATCTCGTGGTCGCCGCTTCGCCTCTTGGCAGATGACAGCTGTGAATCCTTTCGGGCCCCCGGCATCTCCTATGCGCGGGGACGACCATTCAGACCCGAAGAGGCAGTGGACGTGTGTCCGAACAGCACGCCTACGCCCATCACAGCACATCCACTCAGTCCATCCCGCAACGGCGAGGAGCCCGCATGTCCGCCCACCATCCACTGCAGCCAACTCCGGCAACACCCGGCAGCGGGCCGATGCCCCACCGTGGGCGACCCGTCTCGCGATGCTCGGTGCCCGTCTCGGCCGTCGTGGCCGCACTGGCAACCAGCATGCTGCTGGTCGCGCCCACCGCCGCTGACGCCGCCCCTACGGCCCGCCCGCCTGCCCATACCGACATCGAGTCGACAACGGCCGATCACTTCGACCGGTCGCCGTCGCTGACGGCACCCACGCACGTCGTCACCGTCGCGGGGCTGCCGATCGCCTACCGCAGCTTCGGACATGGACCGACCTTGTTGCTGACCCCATGTCTCGGACTCAGCATGGACGACTGGGATCCGGCACTGCTCGACCGCCTCGCCATGACCAATCACGTCGTCATCTTCGACTCCGACGGCGTGGGACGAACCCCGGCCGGCTCTTCGGCCATCTCGACTGTCCCTCAGCTCTCCGATCAGGCTTCAGCCCTGATCCAGGCGCTCCACCTGGGCCGCCCCACCGTGGTGGGCTTCTCCCTCGGCGGATTCGTCGCGCAACGCATGGCCGTGGACCATCCCGATGACGTCGGCGCCCTGGTCCTGATGGGAACCGGCCCCGGCGGAACACAGCAGGTGCTGCCCGATCCGCCCAGTCTGGTCCGAGGCCTGCCCGCGTTCGACCCGCTTGCGCCTGCCGACCAGGTCATTCCACTGTATTTCAGCGGCCACCCCGACGCTCTGTCAGCGTGGCGTCGACGAACAGGCTTGCGCCTCAACAGGATCGGGACGAACCTCACCGGACTCAACCGTCAACGCGCCGCGATGACCGACTGGCTCATCAACCCCACCACCAACGTCATCAGCAGCTTGCCGGCCCTGCAGCTGCCCACCCTCATCTTGGGCGCGGAGAACGACGAGCAAGAACCCGCCGCCAACTCCATCGTGCTACATCGCTACATCAACGGTTCGGAATTGCTGATCTACCCCGGGCTCGGTCACGCGTTCCCCTTCGAAGCACCAGAGCGCGTTGCCGAGGACATCGCTCGGTTCACTCGGTAGCTCGGCGTCGAGGTCCGACGAGGCAGGGAGTCACGGACATTCGGGCACAGTCGACCGAGCAGGACGCGATCGTGATCTTGAAGCCCACTCCCCTACCGATTCAGGCGCATCCTCTCGTCGATCACTGACGGGGCCGAATCCGACGACGACTCGACCGCAACCCTGCAGGACGAACTCGTTCGCACGCACTCGGTGGCCGGGTCGGTTCGGGGAACTGCGACTTTCCCGGCGGGCGAGCGGTGCTCGACCGATCCGAGTGTCACCCCGGCGATGATGATGACCCCACCGAAGACTTGCGCCGGCCGGACCGTCTCCGCATTGATCACCACGGCACCGAGCACACCGAACACCGGCACCAGGTTGAGGATGTTCACCGCGACGCTCGAGGCCATCCGGCGCAGGCCGTAGTTGTAGAGCAGGAAGGCGCCGACGGAACATGCGACGGCCAGATACACGAGCAGCGCCGAGGCCGTGGCGTCGGGTACCCGCCAATGCTTCAACTCCGGTAGCGAGGCGAACAGGAAGCCGGCGGCGCCGGCCATGGTCTGGTAGTAGGTGAGGGTCACCGCGTCCTGCCCGTGCCCCGCATACTTGCCCAGCATGTTGTACCCGGCCCACACCAGTCCGCCGAGCAACAGCAGAATGTCGCCGGACCAGCGACCGCTGCCTCCAACGTCCGCCCCGTTGTGAACGACGAGGAAAGCCCCCAGGGTAGCCAGCAGCACACCGCCGACCCGGAGCGGCGGCATTCTGCTCCGAAAGACCACCAGCTCCGAAAGCATGGTCATCAATGGGTAGGTGGCCACGATCAACGAGGCGTCGGAGGCGGTCGACAGCTCGACGCCGATGTTCTCCAGCACGAAGTAGGCCGTAATGCCCAGCAACCCACTGAGGTAGATCAGCCGCCGCCGACGGGCATCCGGTCTGACGGCCGGGTTGCGGCGCAAGAACATGATGATCCCGAGCAGTACCGCGGCGAGCGTGAAACGGATGGCCCCGATGCTCAGCGGGCCGACGTCCGTCAGCACCAGTTTGGTTACCGCGTACGAGCTGCTCCACAACAGCGCGGCCATTACGACCGAACAGATCGCCAAAACTTCGGCCTGCCGCTCATCCACTTCCCGTGCTCCTTACCGTCCAAAAACTTCTGATCTCTGTTCGTCCGCTTCATCGGAGGCGAATTATGAACGGAGATATGGCAATCAAGGTAGCAATCAGCCGGGCAGCCTGGCAGTATATCCGAATTAGATTCGGAGTTTTACCAGAGAGACGGAATATGGATGAAGTAGATTCGGCGTTACTTCGGCTTTTGCAGTTGGACGGTCGGCGCACCAACCGGGACATGGCCCAGGAGTTGGGCATCGCACCCTCGACCTGCTTGGAGCGGATTCGCTCCCTCCGTGAGCGCGGCGTGCTGCTGGGATACCACGCCGAGGTAGACCTCCCGTCGCTCGGCCGGGGGCTGCAGGCGATCATCGCCGTACGGATACGACCGCCTACACGTGCGGTCATCGAACAGTTCCAAGCCTTCGTAACGCGAATGCCCGAGGTGATCGAAATCTTCACGCTGACAGGCACCGACGACTTCCTCCTTCATGTGGCCGTTCGCGACACCGACCATCTGCACTCGGTGGTCTTGGACAAGCTGACCGAGCGAAAGGAACTCGCAGACGTACGCACCTCAGTGGTCTACGGACACCTACGGAAGAACGTCGTCGAGCCGATTTGAAGCCTCCCGCTCGCCCCTCGCTGGTCGGCGGCGCGGTCGGCTCGGCATCGAGAGCAGACAGCAGAATCTCATCATGGATCGCGCTGCCCGAGCGGCACTGCTGCCCCACTGGGACGAGCAGGCTCGCGCCTCAGGAATCGGGTGATGTCAGCGCAAGTGGTAGATCGCGAGAGCGAGTGGTGCGAGTACTTGCGTATGCGGCGAGTGTGAACATGGCCGTGAGTGCCAACCATCGCGTGGCGACGGCGCCAACTGTGGACAACAGATAGCCCGCCCCGAGCGCGCCGAGCGCGACCGCGCCGTCGCAGAACAGTGCCATCGTCGCGACCGCGCGACCGAGGGTCTGTTCGGGGATCACATCGAGCCGGGATATCGTCAACGCGACGTTGCTGACGACCCCCACGCCGCCGATGCCACACCAACACGCGGCCAGCACAAACGGATCGGCGCTGAGCGCCATTGGAACGAGCAGCGCCGTCCATGCCCACAGCGCGCCCCGATAGACATTCCGAGGAGGGAAGCGAGTGGTGAGCCGTGCCGCCGCGGCGGCGCCCAGTACTCCGCCGACGCCCGCGGCGCCGAGCACCACGCCGACGGTCCACGCGGGACCGCCGCCGTTCTTCAGTTCCACCAATATCAGCAGCAAGACGAGCTGAATGACGATATTCGACAGTCCGATCATCGCCGTCGACGTCCGCAGGAAAGGTTCGGCCCAAACGACACGGAAGCCGTCGGCGATCGTACGCCGGACCGAATGACGATCGGGCTCGGCGGCTTTCTGCGGTGCTGTCGAGTCCGGACGGATCAGCAACAGTGCGACGAGGCAGTAGAGATACGACACGGCGTCGGCGATGAACGGCAGCCAGCGGGCCACGCCGTAGACCGCCGCACCTGCTGCTCGTCCGACCAGGATGGCGATCGGTTGCTCGGCCTCGAGGAACGAGAACGCGGCGGGTCGCTGTGCGTGTGACACCACGTCGCGGATCGCGCCCAGCTCACTGAGGCCGACGAAGACGTAGACACTGCCCTCGATGAACGCCGTGACACCGACTATCAGCGCGAGGCTCGAGAGCTCGGCAGCGACCGCCCCGGCAGCCAGGCAGGCCGCGATCAACCCGGTGATCTGGCATATCACCAGGGTCCGGATCCGGTTGGAATAGTCCGCGACGATGCCTGCAGGGATCTGGAAGATCAGACTCGGCAGGTTCAACGCGAAACCGACCCATCCCGCCGCGGCGGGCGAGCCGGTCACCGCGAGAACCAGCATCGGATAGGCGATTCGGACGCCGTGGAAGCCCACCAGCGATGTCGCGTTTCCGGACCACAGCAGCAGGAAGTTCCGGTTGGCGTGGATTCCCGATCTACCCATGAGTGCGCGGATACCTCGACAACCACCGCACCAGCTCGACGATCTCGACACCTTCGGCATCCGCCAGCAGTACCTGGCACAGGTGGGCGGCGACCTCGGCCCTGTCATCGAGAACGCTGAAGTCATCGTCCGGGTGGAGCTTCGGCAACGCCAGCGCCAAGCCCGCCCACAACTGTGGCCGGAGCGGGTCGACGCGCAGTTCCTCGGTGTACAGCGCGACCGCCGCAGCCATGTCACCCGCCAGATAGGCCCGGTCGCCGCGCGGCTGCTCGGGGATCGACAGAGCTTCGGCCGCGGCGTGGTCCAGCAGCTTCAGCTGCGCTGGAAGGTGCAGGCGGCGATGATCGTTCGGCACGGTGCTCTGGTCCACCTGATCCGCGGGCGGCAGGCCGTCGGGCCGTGGCGCCCGCGCGATCCAGCGCACGGCCAGCTCGGCGATGCCGGCGACGTCCGGTGTCAGGTTCCGCACCTGCCAAAACGTCCGATGCGCTATCGCCACCTCGGACGCGGCGACCCTGACCGCCGTGGGCACGTCCTCCTCTCCCCACGGGCGCATTTCAGCGCTGAGCGCGTTCAGGAATTGCGAACCCGCCTCCGTGAGCAGACTCGAGGTCGATGCCTGCGCCACGGCACCTTCCACCTGTAGACGCCACAATTCGAAATCGACATTCGCTTCCATCGATCGGTGGCAGTCGGCGTGACGATGTATTCGCCAGAAGTCGGTGACTCCGAAGAATGCGTAGATCCCGTGCAGCAGGCCCATGATCGGACGTGGGTCGTCGCGCCACGGCGCGTAGAAGCGGCACACCGAGTCGGGATCGAACAGCACGATCTGATCGGTCAGCAGCGTGAACTTCGTGTGCTGGACCTCATGGATCAGCGTGAGCGCCAGCTGGCATGGGTCCGCGGGGGCCGTGGTGTAGACGCAGCCGACTCCGTTGAATGCGGTGTGGCTCGTGCTCGCCGCGAGTGGTTGTGCACTCAGCGGCGCCAAAGACTGCAAGCAACTGCGCATCGGCACGAGGTACCGGTCGAAGTCTCGGCGCAGTAGTTCCCAGGCCGCCGCGAAATCCTGTTGCCATGTGCCGGCTTGGGCGGTCGTGAGCCGTGGTGGCTGCTGCCCGTCCAGCAAGTATCGGAACGGGTCCAGGTCGTCGAGGAACACCTCCCGTTCCGCATCCGCCCCCCGCAATCGCCGCAGCGGCAGCCAGGCGGGATCGGACTCGTCATCCTGGGACGGGACCAGAACTGTGCTGGTTCCCCGGGTGAAGCGCAGCGCGCCGTCCCGTGTCCAGTGCAGTTCGCAGTGCCCGTTGTCCTCGGCAGGGCCGAGCTCGGCCCTGCCGATCCCGGGCAACATCACCACGCCGTTCCGCACTACGAGGTTGATGGAACCTTCGGGCAAACAGGCGATGGCGCCTGCCGCGGCGAGCCAGCCCAGGTAGCCACAGTCGGCCCACAGTGGGGTCGGCGCGTCGTCGGGCTCGGCATGGAGGCGCTGCAGGACCTGGGCGAGCCACGGGCCGACATGCGGGTACGACAACAGCGTAGCGACCTCGGCCGGATGGGATCGTTGCAATTCGGCCAGCGTCTGGTAGGCAAGGGAAAGTCCTGCGGCGTCGGCAATTTCCGGCCGCGACGTGGTTTCGGCGATGAGAGTGCGCAGCAGGATCAGCCGCATCAACAGCGCGCCTTCGGTCAGCGTCGCGATAGCAGGCTCGGTTCCGTATCCGGAACTCGAGCTGGCCGTGACATCGTCGATCCCGGTGACTGTCGTTGGCATATGGGTGTCCCGTCGCTAGGTGTCGATGGCAGAGTCGAAGTCCGTACCGACACGAGATCACGGCAAATCGAATGGGCGTGAGTCCAGCGAATTCCGATGTCGGATGTCCGCCGAGCAGAAGATCGATGATGTCACCGAAGAATCGCACGCCGGTTTCCAAGGTAGCCGGGTCGCATCCAATCCCGCCGCGGACCAGAAGGGTTGCTCCCGGAAATGTCCTATCGATACAGGCAACGGCGCCATCTCTTGCTCCGTCCACCTGCGTGAACGACCACGGGTAGTATTGCACCAGACCACCCGTGGTCAATTTCTATATCGCGGGACTACTTACCATCAACTGCGCCGCTCCTGTCGGGCGGGTTCGGCAAGATGCTCCACGAGATACCTCCTTCTTTCACTCCCGTGTACGGACAGTGAAATTGCCGATCGCGCAGTCGGATAATCGACCGTTCTGGGAGATTACCTTCGCTGGACGACATGCCATCGGCCCCGTTGGCTGAAGTCTATTGCAAGACAATGGGATTCCTGACAATCGAAACTCCCATGGTTGGGAATCGGGAGTATCCGGAGAGCATCGGCGAACGCGGCACGGCAGCGAGTGCCCTGATCCAAGGGAAGGGATCCGGCTGCGGCACGGTGACCGGTGCGATCAAGGATATGGGTGGGGTCTACCAGGACATTCGCACGAGCAGTTGGTCGCGGCATAGACGCCCGCATATGGCGGACCCGAACCGGGCGTGGCGAAGGCGCTGGACATCGCGGCGAGTGCGACCGTGACGGCCAAGGTCGCGGAGTTGGCAGACCTTGCCCGCCATGGCAGCGAGTTACGTCACTGTGACGGCCGCGTCGGTTGCTATTTCGGTGTTATCGGCGACTTTCGGAGCCGCCTTGGCCACGGTGACACGAAAGTTGTGCAGCGCCATGGAGCAGACCGCGACCTTCGAGGTGGAACCGGCGGATTCGGTTGCGCGAGATGATCGGCGGCGCACTCGCGGTCTTGGCCCCACAGAATTGACGGCTACCCATCAACCTGCACACCGTGCCGCTGCGCGGGCATTCGGCAGGAATTGCCGCCAGTTGGCGAATTGTCCGTAATGGGCGGTATGCGACTTTCTGTCGAACTGGGCCGGTTCACGCTTGCACGCATCTTTGCAGCGAAGCGGGTTCGAGTTGAAAGCGACATCAAGAGCTGACCCAACGGCCCCCCTGCAAATCTGAGCTCCATACGACCTCGCACTCGCCCATCACCGTGAATAGCTGTTGCGCGAGTGCGAGATGTCCTTCCCAACAACGGGGACAGGCGTGAGCGATCGTACGTTCCACGCGATTAAGATCACTCTCGGGACGACAATCGTCACCCATTGGTAGATATCCCGTTCACTTGTCGGCATTGTCGAGCCGATCAATTCTTGCAACGCCTGGCATTTGCTGCGCCGTTACGGGAATACAGAAAAGGAGGTCCCGTAAATGGGAAGACTCGATGAACTCGCGGCACTCAACACGGAAGAGCTGGCCACCCACTGCACTCCGGCCATGCGAGCCGCCCTCGAGCGCTACGCCAAGGGTTCGCAGGACAGGGCCCCCGGCGGATTCAAGTCGTTCATCAACCCCACCAAGTGATCACGCGGCCACGGGCGACTCGGTAGCAGCGCGCCCGTGGCCGTTCCCGCAGCTCGAGGGAGCGAATATGGAGTCCGGCCCGGTGCCGTTGGGCGTACCCGTGGTGCAAACGTCCTGGCCCGCAATCGGATTGGATGTCGAAGGACTGCGCCGCCGTGGCTGGGAGCCGCTGCCGTTCACGGAATTCGTTGTCAAGATCCACAGCCGTTGCAACCTGGCCTGCGACTACTGCTACGTCTACGAGATGGCCGATCAGAGCTGGCGCGATCAACCGAAGACCATGAGCCGCAGGGTTTTCGACGAGGCCCTTCAGATGATCGCCGATCATGCTCGCCGCTTCCAGCTGCCCGCGGTGGATCTTGTGTTCCACGGTGGCGAACCGCTGCTGGTCGGACATCGCGATCTCGAATACTTCGCCCGGTCGGCGCGCGAATCACTGGAGCCGATCACCGAGGTGCGGCTGGGCGTGCAGACCAATGGCGTGCTGCTCGACCTGGAGTTCTTGCGCATCTGCGCGCGCTGGAATGTTCGCGTAGGAGTCAGCCTCGACGGCGACGAGAGCGGTAACGACAGGCATCGCCGGGATCGGCGGGGCGCCGGGAGCTACACGCGCGTCGCGGCCGGGATCACGCAACTGACTGCGGACGAGAACCGGCACCTGTTCGCCGGCCTGCTCTGCACCATCGATGTGGCCAACGACCCGGTGCGGACCTACGAAGCGTTGCTGGCCTGTCGACCCCCGGCGGTCGATTTTCTGCTTCCGCACGGCACTTGGACGACGCCACCACCGGCGCGGACCGCCGACCACACCGCTACCCCCTACGCCGACTGGCTCATTTCGGTGTTCGATCGCTGGTTCCGGGCTCCGGAGCTGGAGACCCGGGTCAGGATCTTCGACGACATCATCGACCTGCTGCTGGGCGGCTCCGTGACCTCCGAATTACTCGGGCTGGCCCCCATACAGCTGGCCGTGATCGAAACCGACGGCACTCTGGAGCAGGTCGACGAGTTGAAGTCGGCCTTCGCTGGGGCCACCAAGTTGCGCACCGCGAACGTGGGCAATCCGCTCGACCTCGCACTGCTGGAACCCGCGATCGTCGCTCGTCAGATCGGCGCGGATGCCCTGAGTGAAACTTGCCGGGCATGTTCGATCCACAGCGTCTGCGGCGGCGGGCACTACGTGCACCGGTATCGCGCCGATAACGGCTTCCGCAATCCCTCCGTGTATTGCGCGGACCTGACGAAGCTGATCCACCACATCGGAGCGCGGGTCCGCACCGACCTCGCCGCCGCCGCAGATCACTGACGACAGGAGTGCAACCATGTCCGCCCCGACCATCGGTATCGACCATGCAGCGGCCGAGCTGTTCACCGGTTACGGCACGGAGGCAGCCGTCGTCCGGATGACTTCGGACATGCTGACCATACGACTCGTACTACTACGCGCGCTCATCACCGAAGTCACCGCTCACCACCCGGAAATCGACGACGCCGCCGGCCTTTCCGATGCCTATCGGGTCCTCACCGAGCTGGAGGAGTCACATCCTGGCGCGGTCGAGGCACTGCTGGCCTACCCGCACACCGGGGTGTGGCTCGGCCGCGTGCTCCAGCGCTTGCGCAACGGCTCGGACGATCGGGAACCAACTCCGTTGTGGGCCGACTGCGGCTACCTCGGCTGGTTGGCGGCGGCCGCCGTGGTCACCAATCTGCCCAGCGGGTCGATGCGGGTTGTCGTACGCAACGGCGAAGTCATGCTGCCCGGGGTCGGGATGGCGCGGGTTGGATCCGCGGGCGACTACGGCCACTGCATGCTGAACTGGGGGGATGGCGCGATACGCATCGTCGCTGACGGCAGCGCCCCGATCTCGGTGGCGTCGCCTGCGGACGAGTCCGACCCGGCGTGGCTGCCGCTGCGGCGGTTGCACGGCGGAAACGGCGAACCGGAGGTCGTCCTCGATGATCTCGACCCGTTCCGCGACCTGCCCTCGGGTACGGCACCGCGGCTGACGACCGACGAATTCCACACTTGGCGAGAGGATTTCGCGCAGGCCTGGCACGTCCTGCAACGAGACTTCCCCGGCTATCTGACGCCGATGCGTGCCTGCCTGCGGCTACTGACGCCGCTCACCGCGCGACCGGCGGCGGCGACCGTCGGCCACACCGCCTTCAGCGGGACCGGCTGTGTGTACACCACAGCCCCGAAGGACTCCTGCGAAATGGCGGTGTCGCTGATTCACGAAATCCAGCACAGCAAACTCGCCATGCTCGCCGATCAGGTGCTGATCGTGGATCCCGACCCGACGTGTCGCTTCTACGCGCCGTGGCGCGATGATCCACGGCCGATCCTCGGTCTGCTGCACGGGATCTACGCCTTCTTCGGGGTCACCGACTTCTGGCGGGTACACCGGCATGCCGATTGCCACCGATCGACGCGTGCGCACATCGAATTCGAGCGCGGGCGTACACAACTGGCGACCGCGATGGAGGAGGCATCCGGTTCTGGCCTGCTGACCGAGAGTGGAGAGGAGTTCCTGAGCGCGCTGACCGCAGGCGTCCGGCCGTGGGCCGACGAGGACGTGCCGGCGGAGGCTCGCGACGCGGTGGCCGAGATTCTGGTGGCACATCGCACTTCTTGGCAGGTGCGCAATCGTACATCCGACGACGCCGAGCTGGCCGAGCTGGCGGAGCTGTGGGTCGCGCGAGCGGAACCTCCCGCGGAACTGCCGTCCATACGGTACGTGGATCAGGAGACGATCCCGGATCGCCACCGCGATCTGCATATTCCGGTACGGCTGAGGATGCACGACCCGGCCGCCGCTTCGAGCGTCGCGCCCGCGGAACTGCCCCGCGGCACTCGCGCCCACCTGGCCGGCGAGCCTGCCGAGGCCGTCGAGTTGTACGCCCTGGAGCTGCGCGTCGACCCGCTGCTCCCGCAGCTCTGGGCTGGTCTGGCCTCGAGCCTGCCGGAACTGTTTCCCGACAACGACTTCGGCGTTCTCAACGATCGGGCCGAGGTGGCGGCGCGCCTGTACCAGCGGCTGCTGTCCGACGGCACCGAGACCGACGTCGTCGAGCTGGTGCGGTGGTTGTCCGACCGCCCACGCACCGATATCTGAAACCAGGAATCGAGAGCACACAATGGAACCGACATCGGTGGCACTGGGGCTGCCCACAGTGCGGAAGTCATGGCCCGAGACGGGACTCGACGTGGCCGAATTGCAGCGCAACGGATTCGAGCCGCTTCCGTTTACGGAGTTTCTCCTCAAGATTCACAGTCGATGCAATCTGGCGTGCGATTACTGCTACATCTACGAAATGGCCGACCAGAGTTGGCGGGAGCAGCCGAAGGCGATGCGCCGGGAGGTTTTCGACGACGCCCTGCGAACAATCGCCGATCACGTTCGCAGGTTCGGCCCACCCGCGGTGAGTCTCGTCTTCTTCGGCGGCGAACCGCTCATGGCGGGTCATGCCGATCTCGAGTATTTCGCATCGCAGGCGCGGGCGGCGCTGGAGCCGATTACCGCTGTCAACCTCGCTCTGCAGACCAACGGCGTGCTGCTCGACGACGAGTTCCTCAGGATCTGCGACGACTGGGACATCGGCATCACCGTCAGTCTCGACGGCGATGAGCGCAGTCACGACCGCCATCGCCGGGACCGCCGCGGCGCGGGCAGCTACTCCCGGGTCGCTGCCGCCCTCGAGAAATTGACGGTCGGCGATCGGCGGCATCTGCTCAACGGTCTGCTCTGCGTCATCGACCTCGCAAACGACCCCTTGCAGGCCTACGAACGATTACTCGCGTTTCAGCCCCCGAAAGTCAATTTCGAGATTCCACTGGGCAATTGGACGACGCCGCCGCCTGGGTTATCCGCAGATCCCGGAACCACTCCGTATGCGGACTGGCTGATCCCGATCTTCGACCGCTGGTATGGCGCGCCGCAATTGGACACGCGGATCCGAATGTTCGAGAACATCATGGACCTGATACTGGGCGGGACCGTGGAATCAGAGGTATGGGGCCTCGGCCCCACCCGCATAGCGGTGATCGAAACCGACGGAAGTGTAGCGCAGATCGACGACTTGAAGGCGACCTTCTCGGGTGCGACCAAACTGCCTTCCGGCCAACGCAATCCGCTCGACCAGGCGATGCTGGTACCCGAGATCGTGGCGCGCCAGATCGGCGCGGACGCGCTCAGCGACACCTGCCGCGCCTGCTCGATACACACCGTGTGCGGCGGTGGTCACTACGTCACGCGATACCGTGCGGGCGACGGCTTCCGTAATCCCTCGGTGTATTGCGCCGACCTGGCCAAATTGATTCGCCACATCGAATCGCGAATGCGCGCCGACGTCGCCACGGCACTCCACGGGTGACCACTGCCAGGGCGCATGGATCATCGTCGGAGGCTGGGTGCGAGCGTCACGCAGACCTTGCCGAACGTCTGGAAACCGCGCCGGTCACACCCACGGATACGCTCATCCGCTGGGTGCGCGACCACGGTCGACCAGGGCCTGCCGCTTCCAGCGGTACAGGGTGGCCTCGGTGACTCCTGGGGCGCGGGCGAGGTCGGCAACCCGACGACCTTCATCTGTGACACATCGCGATGCGCTGCTCGTGCCCGACGACAGCCAATCCAACGCGTCGGACCACCCGACCCGACCGAGCCGAAGCGCTGGACGGCACCAACCGGGGCTGGGGTTCGCCGGACACGCTGATCGCCGCACTTCACCGCCACCATCCTGGTCACCGACACCCGACCTGAGGTCGTTCCACGTCGCCGGATCGGAGATCGACACATGCAATCCCCGACAGCTGTGAGAACCGATTACAGAGACGCCCTCTCCACCGACAGCGCAAGCGTGGGCACGCATCTGCGTGCCCACGCTGTGCGGTTGGAGCGCAGACCGCGTCAGCCGACCGTGATCTCTTCCTTGACCGCACTCGAAGCGGCGACGGACCCCTTCTTGCGCCCGCCGGGCAGCAGTGCGGCGACGGCGAGGGTGCCGACCGCCAGCACGATCGCCGCGATCAGGCTGGTGTGTGACACGGCGTGGGCGAAGGCGGCATCGGCGGCGGACACCAACTGGGCTGCCTGTTGGTGCATCCCGGCTTCGTCGAGCCGCTGGGCCACAACGAGCGCGCCGCCGATGGAGTCCTGTACCGCGCCGGCGGCTTCCGCGGGCATGCGGCCGGTGACGATCGGTGCGATCTCGTCGCCGTAGGCGGTGCCGAGAAGTGAGCCGAGGATCGCGATGCCGAGCGTGCCGCCCAGTTCCACCGAGGTGTCGTTCACCGCGCCACCCACGCCGAGCAGCCGTTCCGGGAAGGCATCCATGATCGTGTCGGTGGCCGGGGAGACACTCAGTCCGATAGCCAGGCCCATCAGCACCAGTGGCCCGGCGAACGCCGAGTAGCCGGACTCGGCGTCGACCTGGGTCAACGCCGCCAAGGCGAGGATGCCGAGCAGCATGCCCGCCACCACCATCGCCCGAAGCCCGAGGCGCGGCGTCAGCACGCCGGTGATCGCCGAGCCGACGAAGACCGCGCCCGCCAGCGGCAGCAGCCGCACGCCGGTGGCGAGGGCGTCGTATCCGAGCACGAACTGCAGATGCTGCGTGACGTAGTAGATCGCGCCGAATGCGGCCAGGAAGAACAGCAGCACAGCGAGATTCGCACCCGCGAACGCACGATCGCGGAATTTGCGGATATCGAGCATCGGGTTGGGATGCCGCAGTTCCCAGGCGATGAACCCCGCCGCGGCGAAGGCGGCCACCACACCGGCGAGCACCGCGGAGGTGTGCCAGCCGTTGCGCGGACCTTCGATGATCATGTACACCAGCGCCGCGACCGCAACGACCGACAGTGCGCCGCCCATGAGGTCCAATCGCTGTGTCGTGTGCGCCCGCGACGGCGGGACCACTATCAGCGCCGCGACTATCGATATGACCGCGATGGGAACGTTGATCAGGAAGGTCGACGCCCAGCCGTGGTCGGTGAGCAGCCAGCCCGCTACCAACGGACCGACCGCGAGCGCGAGGCCGGTGGTAGCGGTCCAGATCGTGATGGCCACGGCGCGTTCCCGCTTCGGGAAGGTCGCCACGAGCAAAGACAACGTCGCGGGCATGATCATCGCCGCCCCGGTCCCCATGATCGCCCGCGCGGCGATCACCCAGTCGGCGCTGTCGACGGTCGAGCCCAGCACCGCGCCGGCCGCGAAGACGGCCAGACCCAGGATCAGCATGCCGCGGCGGCTGTACTTGTCGCCGATCGCACCCATGAGCAGCATCAAGGCGGCATACGGGATGGTGTAGGCGTCGACGACCCACTGCAGGTCCTGGCTGGACAAACCTAGGTCGAGGGTCATATCGGGAGCGGCCACGATCAGCGACGTATTCGTCATGACGCCGATCAGCACGCTCAGGCACAACACGGCGAGCGCGGCCCAGCGGCGGCTGTATACGGCACCCGGTTCCACCGGTGAGGTGACTAGCAGAGACACATCCGTTCCTCTCACTATCTGCACACCATTGTGCATTTGCACATTGCTGTGCAATGTATAGAATTTGCACAACGATGCGCAACTGTGGAAGGCTTCGACGTGAAGGGACTCACATGACAGCGACCAGGAGCACGACTTCCTCGACGACCCCGGGCACACGAGCGCGGGCCAATCGGAAGCGGATCCTCGATATCGCGGCAGCCGAACTGGCCCGCAATCCCGCGGCGAGCATGGAGGAGATCGCCTCGGCCGCAGGCGTCGTGCGCAGAACTCTCTACGGCCACTTCCCGACCAGGGAGGCACTGATCGACGGCCTCCTCGACCTGGCGTCAGAGGACATCGCACACACGCTGCGCTCGCTCGACCCGGACGAGCCGGTGACGGTGACCTCGGCCCGGTGCACGATCGCCCTCTGGCGGGTCGGCGACAAATACCGCCTGCTGTTCAAGCTGACCGAGACGAACCTGGGCGCGCGGATCGAGGAGCGGCTGGCGCCTGTGCACGAGCACGGCGCGGCCATGCTGCGCCACGGCCAGCAGCTCGGCGTGTACTCCGATCACCTCCCCGCCCAAGCGCTGTCCCGCGCGCTCGCCGGGCTGGTTCTGGCACTGCTCGAGGCGCGCACCGACGGAAGCTGGACCGAGGCCGACCCCGACGTGGCGGCTGCCCGCGCCTGCCTGGTCGCACTCGGCGTGCCACCGGGACAGGCGGGCGAAATCGCCGTCATCGCAGCCGGTTTGGAGAACGCTCACTCGTCATCGGCGCCTGATGTCGCCGATGACGTGCGGTAGAGCATCGACCGACCCCGAAATCACCGCACGGCTGGATCGCGAATCGAACGGGTCGATATCGCCGCCGATGCGCTAGACACCGAGCAAGGTTTCGGCGCAACGAGCGGCATCGGGCACTGATCAGAGTGCGGCGCGAGGCGGTGGAAACCGGTGGCTACTTCGAGGATGACGAAAGCGTGATCGGACGACGCTCGGCGAGCCCTAGACCACAGTTGTATGGATCCACGATGGCGGCGACCTGTGACAACCCCTTCAGTCCGGACATCACCTGCTCGATCTGGCCGGTCACCTGCTGCTCGGTCACCTTGGCCGCGACGTTCAGCTCGCACGTGTCCGCGGAATACTCGGCGCGAACCGCGGGAGCGACGCGCACAGAGCAGGCAGGCTTCCCCGGCAGCTCTGCACGATGCCGTCCGGCCGGACCAGGAGCGCGCTCACGTGGCCGCGGCGAATCCAGCGGCACAGATCCGTATGCGGCTCGGGGCGCAGCACGACACCGCCGCGTTGTTTCACGATCGCCTGATCACCTGGCGATAATTCGGCCGTGGTGATGATGGCGTATCGCCCTATAACGACGTCGTCCACGCGCCGCCCATCGGCCAAGCGGTCGTTCGGGACGAGCCGGCCGGTCAGACCTCTACGCATCCGCGGCGCCTCCACCAGCGAGGAACGGCGGAGGGGCGGGGACTCTCCGCTGGTGACCATGCCGGTGGGGCCGGGCACGACGCGCAGTCGCGGTGCGATGAGGTTACGCAGGCGGTTACCCAGTTCTCCGCCTTCGGTCATCGTCAGGCCGGTGAACTTGGCCAGCCGTATCATGGCCCGTGCGTGTGGTTTTCGTTCGGCTTCGTAGGTATCGAGCACCCCCTCGGACAGCTCACCGCGCAGCACTCCGGCCAACTTCCAGCTGAGGTTGGCGGCATCACGCAAACCCGCACCCATCCCCTGCCCGATGAATGGCGGGGTGAGATGGGCGGCGTCCCCGAGCAGGAACACTCGCCCACTGCGCCACCGGTCGGCGAGCTGAGCACGAAAGGTGTACTCCGCGACCCGCACCAGTTCGGATCGCTCGTAGGCTGCTTCGTCGAGCCACGGGGCGAGCAACGGCCGAAGCTGGAGGAGATCCCGATAGTCGGTCGCGGTCTCAGCCGGGTGCAATCGGAATTCCCACCGGTATCGAGTTCTTCCGACGCGCATGAAGGTGGCCGCTCGCGACGGATCGCAGCTCTGTTGTACGCCCTCCCAATGACCCAGGTCGGCCGTCGTGGCAATGTCGGCCACCAGCCACCGCTGGTCGAATCGCAGATCCTGCATGCGTCCGCCGATCGCACCGCGCACCAGACTGTTCGCCCCGTCGCAACCCAGGACGTACCGCGCTCGAACGGACTCGGCCCTCCCGGTGGTCCTGTCGTCGAAATCCACTTCGACGCAGCCGATTCTCGGACATGCCCGTGCTCGTCGCGACCGGTGACATATCCGGCGAACAGGCTCGGGCCATTGATCATCAGCACACCGATCTGCCCCGCTATGCCGGTCCGGAAGACTTGGCGGTGATCGAATCCGTGCCGCTCGCGGCGCGCGGCTTGCCGGAATCGACCTATGCCCTGCTCGTCCGCGCGGCGACGCTTTGGCCGGAACACAACGCATTCACCGTGCTTCCGGACGCGGCGCGCTGGCGAGAGCCGTTGCGACGCAGCTACGGCGAACTGCTCGCCGACGTCCACCGGTACGCGAACCTGCTGCACGAATTGGGCGTGCGCCGCACCGACGCGGTCGCGCTCATCGCTCCCAATTGCGCGCAGTTGATACCGGCCACCCTCGCCGCGCAGGTGGCGGGTATCGCCGCGCCGATCAATGGCGGCCTGTCGCATGAGCAAGTATCTGAAGGATGGCGACACCGTCGAGGCCGTGATCGGCACCGACGATGGAGCGATCGACCTGGGCCGCCAGCGCACGGTCGTGAGGTACGCCCGATGACCGACAATTCGACCCTCGAGACCTCCGCCGAGGAACTTCTCTGGGCTGGACGAGGACGCGGTGATGTTCGCGGCGCTTCCGCTGTTTCACGTCAACGCGTTGGTCGTAACCCTGCTCGCACCGCTGTTCCGCGGCCAGTCCGTAGTGTGGACGGGTCCACTCGGATACCGGGACTTCGCCCTCTATGCGGAGTTCTGGAATAACGTGGCGCACTACCGGATTGCCGCGATGAGCGCGGTACCGACGGTGTACGCGGTGTTGGCACAGTGCCCGGTCGACTATTGGCGTGACCCCGACGGCTTCAGGCTCTATCCGCGCGCTTCTGCAACGCCGATCAGATCGAAAGCAGCACACCCACAATGAGACTCGCCAACCTCGACGGCCGGGCCACCATCGTCACCGACGACGGCGTCATCGACATCGCTCACGCCTCCGGCGGCGCGCTGCCCAGCGACCTCGACCACGCGATCGCGAACCTCGACCGGATCCGTGTGTGGTTCGACACCACACGTCCGAAAGCCGATGCGAGCCTGACCGCGCCGATCTGCTCGCCCAACTCGAACGCCTCGGGCCACCGGTTGTCCGCCCATACCAGATCTTCGCCGTCGGACTGAACTACGCCGGACACAGCGCCGAGACCGGTCTGGCCGTACCGACCCAACCGCTGGTGTTCACGAAGTTCACCTCCTCGATCACCGGTCCGGCCGACGACATCGCGCTGCCGACCGACACATCTTCACCGGAACGCCCGAGGGCGTCGGCTACTCACGTAGCCCGGCCCGCTTCCTGACCCCGGGGACCACCATCCGCTCGGTTATCGAAGGGCTCGGCGAACTACGCAACACCTGCACGGCCGAGTAGGAGGCCACCATGTCCCTCGCGACCATCATCACCGCACTGCTGGTGCTCCTTTTCATCGTCACCGGTGCCAGCAAGGCCCTCGCGACCAGCCGATCACGCACCGACGCCGAACATTTCGCCATTCCGGTGCATCGATTCCGGCTGCTGGGTCTGTTCGAACTCGCCCTCGCCGCTGCTTTGGCGATCGGAGTGGTGGTGCCCCCGCTCGGCGCCGTTGCGGCCACGGCCGCCGCCACACTGATGGTTGCGGCGCTGATCTACCACCGCTTGGCCCACGACCAGGCCAGCGCGTATCTACCTGCTGTTGTCACCTTCGTCGCCAGTGTGGCGCTGGTGACGCTCATCGCGACGTCCTGACGATCGCCGCCCGATAGGAGAACCCTCATGTCACTGTTCACCCGCCGCGACAACACCGCGCGTCCGCGCCCGCCGCTGTTCAACGCGCTGGCCACCCTCGGAGGTTTCGGGCACAACGCCTTCGAGCGCTGGGCCGGAGTCGGTGTCTTCCTCGAACCCGAGCTCGGCCGCCGCGCCACCAACGTCCTATGGTCGTTGACGCCAGTACTGATGTGGCGCAAAGCCTTCCGCAATCGACCCGATGATGGGCCCGCGCTGGCATTCAACGCCGGGATCGCCGTGGCCTCGGTTCTGGTCCACTTCACCGACTGGCCGTGGTCGCTGCGGTACGGGTTCCTCCCTGGCTGGACGAAGCCGAGGGCCTGCACCCCAACCAGCTACCCGCCTACAACATCGTCCTGTGGACGTGGTTCGCCAGCGGCCTGGGCAGCATCCTCGTCGAAACCCGCCGCGAGAACCTGAAGTTCGCGGCCGCCGGCCTAGCCGCGGGGCCACTGCTGCTGGCCTCGGCCCGCCACCACTTCACTTGGGCCCGCGAGCAAGCCCACACCGGAGATACGGCCTGGAGCTCGTCCTTCGTCGAGAAGGCCAGCTGACGCCGGCCCTGTCCACACCGCCTGCATCGACCGGACCCGTGATGCACAAATTGACCCGAACCCGACGCATCACCGGCAGCATCACCACCCTGCTCTTCAGTCGGTTCGGCAGATCGCTGCAGGACCTTATCTCCGGCGGGCGCCTGGTCTTCCACTCCTTCGCCGCGCTGGCCGAATTCATCCGCGAGCTGATCATCGACGGCACCGAGTAGGGCTTGGCCCGCCGCACGGACCCACCGGCAACACCTCGTCACACCACCGGCGATTACCGCCGAACAGATCCACCAGGCCCGTGCCGGGCGGAGGAGACCGTCTCCTCGGTCCCGAAAACTGATCGGCGTATCGCGAGCGATGATCTACAACTACCTGCGCCGATTCAACAGCTACAACTCAGTGGCCGATTTGCCGCGTCATTCGCCGATAATCAGTTCCGAGATGCTGTTCCATCGGATTGCTTCTGCGCTTCGACCGACGTTGCCCGTGAAGCCGGTGTAGGGGCTTTCAGCAGTCTTTGGCACCGGCACGGGTTTGGGTGCGCCATGCTGGTGCGGTGGCCGATTCGCGGAGCAGACAATACGACTACAACGCGTTCATTTCCTACAGCCACGGCGAAGACCGGGTGGTTGCGACCGCGGTACAGCAGGGTCTGCACCGTTTGGCCCGGCGCTGGTACAGATTACGTGCGTTGCGGGTATTCCGAGACGACACGAGTCTGCCCGCGAACGCAGACCTGTGGGCCACCCTCGAACTCGCGATCCGGAAGTCCGAGTTCTTCATTCTGCTGGCCTCCCCGCAGGCCGCCGCGTCCAAGGGGGTGCGGCGGGAGGTGGAGTTCTGGAAGCAGATCGGCACGCCGGAGAAATTCCTGATAGTCGTAGCCGCCGGTGAGATCCACTGGGACGAGCGGCTCGGCGACTTCGATCGATCGCGCACCACGGCGCTACCACCGCAGCTCGACGGATGGTTCCGCGGTGAGCCGCTGTGGGTCGACCTGCGCGACCTCGATTCCCGTCGGCTCACGTTGCGCAACAGTCCATTTCGGTCCGCGATATGCAAACTGGCCGCACCCGTGCACGACAGGAGCCCGGACGACCTCGACAGTGCGGATCGCAGAGGGTTGAGGCTGCGCCGAGCGGCCCTCGTCATCGTCGTTTTTTCGACCGTGGCGACGGTAGTGGCTGTGGTCTTCGCGGGACAGCAGCTGCTGGAAGCCAGAAACCAGGGCGATATTGCGCTTTCGCGTCGGCTCGCGGCGGATGCCGCGGGGGTTCGACCGACGCAGCAGAACCTCGCCAGGCAGTTGAACATTCTGGCCTACCGGTACGCGCCGACCTCCCAAGCGTGGTCCGGACTGCTGGCCGCGGTCGCCACCCCACGGGAGACCTACCTCGGTTTCACCGATTCCGTGGCGGCGATCAATTCCGGCCGGATGCTGCTGGCTACCGCAGGCGAGTCACAAACCGTCACACTGTGGGATCTGACCGCTGCGGACAGGTCCAACGCGTTGAGCAGGCTGGCCCTTCGATTCACCTATTCGGTGACTTTCAGCCCGGACGGCCGGCTGCTGGCCACCGGCAGTCTCGATGGCACCGTTGGTCTGTGGGACATTACGAATCCGGCCGACCCAATTGCTGTCGCGCAGTTCGTCGGCCCGCCTGTCGTATCACTTCGATTCAGTCCAGACGGCCGCACATTGGCGGTCGGCGGGCAGATCCGGCGCGAGGGCTGGCGGGTTGACCTATGGTCGATCGCTGATCCCGCGCATCCGAGCCGGGCCGGCAGCATCACCGACGGTGTATCCGGTGTTCTGTCGATCCCCTTCAGCCCGGATGGGCGCATGCTGGCCGTCGAAGCTCCCGACGGCGCGATCCGCCTGTGGAACGTGGCCGACCCCCTCTCCCCGGCGCCGGGCGCGGTTCTGTCAGGCCGTCCGGAAGGAGTGTGCGTCGCGGATTTCGGACCGGATGGACGGTCCCTGGTGGCTGGCGGTAACGACGGCCGGGTGGCGGTATGGAATTTCGCGGGTCCTGCCGCCCCTGCGATAGTGAAGAAGCACGAGAGTCCTGTATGCACTGCGGTCTTCAGTCGCGATGGTCACCACTTGGTCACCGCGAGCCGCGACAGCGCCAGATTGTGGAACACCGCGGACCTGGCGAGGATTCATATCGAGAAGGTTCTGGACGACGGCGTGAACATGGTGTCAGGGGCCGTTTTCACCGCCGACGGCCGCGATGTCGTGACCGCTTCCTTCGGCGGGCGGGTCCGTACCTGGCGTCTTTACGGCCCCGCGCTCACCGATCTGACGGACCAGGCCGCCGCGATCGCGGTGCGTCCGGATGGACGGCTGCTGGCATCCGGCAGCAGCCAAGAGGTGGTGCTCCGGGATCTCGTCGATGTCGACCGACCAGTGGTGACCGCCGTCCTGCCTGTTGCTACCGGCGTGGCACTGGCGTTCAGCCCTGATGGGCGCACGTTGGCCGTCGGCGGCTACGACACCTCCGTGTTCCTCTGGGATGTAGGCGATCCGGCTGCCCCGGTGCAAGTCGGGACCGTGAACATACGCAACAGTATGACCGGGCTCAGTGCAGCGCTGTCGTTCGACCCAACAGGTACCGAACTGGCGATTGGCGTACCCGACGGACTCGAGATCTTCGATGTCGGTGACAGAACCCATCCGGTGCCCTTGGGCACGCTCGACAGCGAGTTCCGAATAAGCCGGGTGGAGGCCGTCGAACGGGGTTTGATTCTCATCGCCGGTGGCGACGGCAGCATGTCGATCGTAGACGCCACCGACCCGCGAACTCCCCGGATCGTCGCCACGTACCCGGACAAGAAGAACCGGGTCTCCGCGACGACCCTCAGCCGCGACGGTCGTGTGCTTGTATTCGGCGACGAGGACGGCCGAATACGGGTATTCGATCTGACACATCCGGACAAGGCGCGGCTGACCGCATCCATCGGCAGCCCGTCAGGTCTCTCGACGTATGCCATTGGCCTGTCCTCGGACGCGACCGTGCTCGCAGTGGGCGACAATCGTTCGGTTCGACTGTTCGACCTGCGCGACCGCTCCGCACCGCAGGAACTGTTCGCCTGGTCCCTACCCGCCGAGCTGTCCGTCCACCTGCGCGCGCTTCGGTTCGACGAGCGCGGACGGGTGCACGCCCAATACGACGATCACCCACCTATATCGTGGGACACCACGCCAGACGAACTCATCCCCCGCATCTGCGCGCAGGTCAGCGGGCCGCTCTGGGAAGGCGACTGGGGACTCTACCTACACGGCCGTCCCTATCGGCCGCCCTGCTGAACACGCCCGAACACCGGGTGACCGAAAAACACCGAACCGCCGTTGTCGCGGAGCAGTTCCCATCGAATGCCGGACTGGCCGCCGCCTCGAAACGGTGGCGCGACTCGATGCGTCATCCGTTCTCGGTCACGGTGGTATCGGGGTGACGGCGGCTGGTGTCAGGCTTGACGAAATGTCCAGTAATTGCTGAGCGGTCGCGCCGGTTGTCCCCGTCGTGAGGCTCATCCTCACCGAGGGTGGTCTTCGGGTTCTCCGCTGCGGTCTCCTCGCTCACGTATTCGCCGGTATCGGCGGAGCGGTAGCTCTTCTCGGCCACGTGAACCTCCTTGATCGTGTTGTCGAAGCCGTTGTCGAGGCACAATGTCGTGTCCTTCACCGAATAGCACCACCGCGCCGCTGTAAACGGCCGGCCCCCTCGTCTCGGCACCCGGTACCAAAGGCATCCACACCAGAAACTCGCTGCGACCAGCTGCGACTCACCAGCACACGCTAGACGTGCTGAGCCGAATACCGCAGACACGCATTGATTCTGAAGGTCATTGCTGCCAAACTTGCTGGAGGCGCCTCCGGTACACCTCGATCGGCGTGGTGGCATCGTGTACGCGGCCGGAGCCTGGTGATCGGACCGGCTCGCACGACGAGCGCAGTGGGCGGCCGCGCCCTCAAACCTATCTCGCCCGGTTCGTCCACCTCATCGCCAAAGGCCGCGATGCGTCCGCCAGGGCACTCGGTCGTCGCGTGCCCAAGCCTGCCGATGGACTCGGAGGACCGAATGCGGTTCCTAGCGATGGGGGCCTTACCGGTCCTGCGCGCGGCCACCGATCCCGGCGTCTGATCGCTGCGTTTGCCGCACGAACGTGGGATGGGTTTCGGCGCTCGGGCGAGCGCGTTGCGCGACGGAACTCGCCGCGGAGTTCCGCTGGTCGGTCGCGCTGCGAAGCGCTCGGACGTGCTGCCGGTGGGCCAGCCGGAGACCCCAGACGCTCAGCGAACCGGCGAGACTGATGTAAAGAACATAGGCGGGGAGGGCCAGCGAGCCGTAGTCGCGTGACCAACTCCGAGCCGGTAGCAGCGCGGCGAACCCGGCGCCGAGCAGCACGATGCCCAGAACCAGTGCGGGCGGTCCGAGCGGGAGAATATCGTCGGATGCGTGCTCGGTATTCGGCGAGAGAGAATTCTCGGCGCTGTTCATCGCCGAGTGGGCATCGTTGGCGGCCGGAGTATCCGATCGTGACGATGGTTCTTCGGTCGGAATGAACACAATCAAATCTTTCTCCTGGATGGGTCCGCCGCGCTGCTGTGCGGTTCGCTCGAGATCGACGCCGAAACAGTAGATCGGCGCGCAGATCGCGCCATCGTCCCGAGAGTACGAAGTCTCACCGGACGTTTGTCACCACGACAAGAGCTGCGGCGGGTCCCGGCGCAACGCGGCGCCCCGTACCACTCGCCACACCAGCAACGCTATCTCGACCTCTAGCGCGGTCGTCGTCTATCGGTCGTCCCCGCTCGATCCGGTGCGCAGGGAAATCCGCCATGTCGCCCGCAGCCGCTTCTCGTTGTCGTTGTCGATGGCCAGATCGCCGAGTACCTCGCTCACCCGGTAGCTGGGCATCGGATCGGCGAGTCGACCGTCCAGCACAGTTGCTGTGGGGTAACTTCTGGCGTCATACCTGGGGCGGTAGAGGCGAAACGGCCGGTAATCGGCCGGTGTGAGCGGGTGATCATCGGCCTGCATTGACCGGACGCCGACGGCAACGTGCGCACGGGTCTTGCTCCATCGAAAAGAAAGGTCCGGAGCCCAGTCGCCGACGTCGACACCGGCGTGTTCCTGTCCAGAACGCCCGAGTTAGTCGGGCGCCGAGAGCCGAAAGTTCGCTCATGCCACAATCCATGCGCGCGCTCGTAGCCGGAAAAATCGGCGAGCCAACCGACGTCCTGCGGCTGGAATCACGGCCCGTTCCCACGCCGGAAGCCGGTCAGGCGTTGATCCGCGTGCAAGCGACACCGATCCACGCCAGCGATCTGCACATGCTGCGTGGCCGCTACGGTTTCTCCCCCGAGTTTCCCACCGTGGTGGGTATGGAATGCGTGGGCCGAATCGAGGCGCTCGGTCCGGATACCGAGGGACTGCGGATCGGCGAGCGCGTGGTGACCGTCGGTGTAACCGGCACGTGGCAGGAATACATCGTCGCCGATACAGGAAGGCTTCTGCCGGTCCCCGATGATCTGAGCGATTCCAGTGCCTGCCAGCTCGCGGTCAATCCGTTGACCGCGCTGTTACTGGTGACTCACGAACTCGACGTACGGCCGGGTGAATGGATGTTGCAGACGGCCGCGGGCTCCACTGTCGGCCGGCTCGTCATCCAACTGGCCAGACATTTGGGTATTCGGACGATCAACGTCGTGCGGAGACGCGATGCCGTCGAGGAGATCAAGACGCTCGGTGGGGAGGAGGTCATCTGCACCGCGGATGAGGACCTATTGCAGCGTGTCACCGAAATCGCAGGACCGCCCGGGGTGCGCAAGGCCATCGACTGTGTCGCGGGCGAGGTAGGTGCCCGGGTATCCCAGGCATTGGCTCCGGGCGGAGAGGTCGTGGTCTACGGCGCACTCTCCACCCACCGCCAAGCCGACCCGGCAGCGCTGACGATCCCGCTGCCGGCACGCTCGATCATCTACGAAACCAAAGTGGTCCGTGGCTTCTGGCTCTACCACTGGCTCGGCACTACCTCACCTCAGGATGCGCTGCGCGCGCTGTCCGACGTTCGCGATCTCGTCGCTGACGAAGTGCTGAACATTCCCCCAGGTCAGCCATTCCCGCTCGAACACTTCACCGAAGCCGTCTCGCTCGCCGAAACACCCGCACACGGGGGCAAACCCCTTTTCGTATTCGAAGAGGGGGGCGTTCCATGACTTTCAAGCCGAGATCGGCCGGGGCCATTGATCAATCCGATGAGCAACGACCGCACTAGATGAAGCTGGACCGCACTCACTTCAGCAAACGGCTCAGCCACAGACGGTCCATCCACTACCGCGACACCGCCGCCGACCGGCAGCGTCCGTTTCTCGGGCGCCGCGACCGCTGTGAAGTGCTACGTTGTCCGTGCAGTCTCGTGAAACCGCCGCGCGTCGACGACGCTCGGCGCTTCGTACAGCACCGGGCACCTCTCTGGTCAGGAGGCAACGCGTGAGTACCTACACGGTCGGCTACATCGTCGGCAGTCTTTCCAGGGAATCCGCCAACCGGATCCTGTCCAAGGCTCTGATCCGGCTGGCGCCGACCCAGTTGTCGTTCACCGAGATTCCGATCAAGGATCTGCCGCTGTACAACCGCGACTACGACGTCGACTACCCGCCGGAGGGCCGCGCACTCAAGGCGGCCATCGCCGCTGTCGACGCTGTGCTGTTCGTGACGCCGGAATACAACCGCTCGATCCCGGGACCGCTGAAGAACGCCATCGACTGGGCCAGCCGCCCATGGGGCGACAACTCGTTCGCGCTCAAGCCGTCCGCCGTCATCGGCGCCTCGCCGGGCAAACTCGGCACCGCGCTCGCTCAGCTCAGTCTGCGCAGCGTGCTCGGCTATTGCAATTCCCCGCAGATGAATTCCCCTGAGGCCTACATCCAATTCCACCCGGACGTCTTCACCCCTGATGGCGATGTCCTCGACGACTCGACGAAGCGATTCCTCACCCGGTTCATGGCGGATTTCGCCACTTTCATCACCCGCGTGCACAGCGTGGTCCCCCAACTCGGCTGACCCGATCTTCCCGGCCCGTGGCACGTGGGTCGCCTCCGCCGGCGCCGAATCGCCACAGTGTCCGCGAACTCCGTCAGCGTCGTCACCAGTTCGCGGGCGAGTGTCGAACTCGCCATCGCCGGAACGGCGGCGTAGTGGCCAGATCGAACAGTGCCCAGGCGTCTCCACCGTTATCGGGGCGCCCGGGATCCTGCCCGGAATCATCTGGCGGTACGAACATGAGTTCGCTTGCCCAGTACAGCCGAATGGTGCCGTCGGACCAGCGCTCGAGAACGGTCAGCCGCGGTACAGGTTGGCCGTCAGCACCGTCGCCGCCGTAGTCTCGGTGACGATGGTGTAGAGCTCGATGATGACGCCGTCCTCGGTACGAGCGATATCCATGCCGCTGATCACCGGAGGTCGGTCGACGGGGCCGTACTGGAAGCCGAGGTGGCCGATGTCGTCGAGTTCCGACACCGGACCGAAGGGCCGGAAGGTCCAGTCCGGGTTTTCGGCACGCAACTCCTCGGCCCGGCGCTCGAGGTCCTTGCGTCCGCGCAGAATTCGGTCCGGTTCGTGCCAGATCACGTCCTCGGCATAGGTCTCGGCGATGGCCGCGGCCCGGCGAGCCGGGTCGGGTTCGTTGAAGACGTCCAGAAGATTGCGTCGCATAAGGTCGGCGGGGGAACTGGTCATCGCGATTCCTTTCCGTTCATGCGGGTGGCTGTAGCTCCCGATCGAACGTCGTGCACATGGGTAGGAGTCTCGGCGGATCCGCTGCCATGCAGTCCGATCCGGCCTCGCAGGAGCTGCCGAACAATGTTCGAGAGATGCTGTTCTCGTCATCCTCGCGCGATATGCCGAGTTCGCCGTAGCGCTCCTTGCCGAAGGTGGCTCCGCGCTCGCGGTATAGGGATTTCATTGCGGGCGGGTACATTTCGTATGCACGCTCGTCCCAGGGGTCGCCTGCGGCCACGCGCGCCTGCGACCTTCTCGAAGCTCGGCCCGCGGCGCGCCGGTCTAGTGAGGGAACGTCTAGTCGATCACCGCCTTTGCCGTGCTGCTCACCGCGATAGGAAGTTGCATCTTCTCGGCGAGTTCCATGACCTCGGCGGCGACGCTGAACCGGTCGGCGTCCAGATCCACCAGAATCGCCGGTGACCTGGCATCGGACAAGTGGCGCGCGACGGCGGTGATGCACGACTGCAACCGTTCGGGGTCACTGGACGGTTGTTCGAGGGCCAGCGGCTCGGACGGGGCCTCGATATCGAGGTAGGCGATGTCGGACGGCACTTCCACGTACACGGGCAGTTTCTCCCGCCATGCGGTGAGAATCAGTCGGTCGATCTCGACAGCCGCGTTGCAGGGGGTCAGCCTGGCCTGCGCGGCAGTCACCTGCGCGTAAGCACCGAGGAAGCGATCCCACGTCCCGTCGCCCATCGTGTGATGCATCCCCAAGCCGCGATCGATGGACCTGAGCGGAATCGACCCGCAGATACAGACCACCGGAACGTGCTCGGCATAGCATCCGGCGACCCCGTTGATCGCACTCATCGCGCCTACGGCGTTCGTCACGAGCAGCGCGCCCATGCCATTGAGCCGCGCGTAGCCATCCGCCGCGTAGGACGCGGCCAGCTCACCGCAAGTGCCGACCCAACGCATGGTGCCGCTGTCCTCGAGCTGCTGGAGCAACTCGAGGTTGTAGTCGCCGGGGACACCGAACAGGTGGCTTATCCCGGCCTCCGCCAGACGGCGAAGCAGAAAATCGCCGATCGTCATTCGTCGTGCCTCACTCGTAGACACCATGTGCTCCTCCGAATCGACATCGGATCACGGTGACGCCATCGTTTCGAACGGGCCGCCGACCGAACATGAACTCGTCCACAGGCACACAGTGCGTGCATTCCACCGGAACGAACGCAGTACGTGGCGGTCAAAATCGCCTCTGCAAGGTCCTCGCAGTTCTAGGTACGGATGCCAGTGGTTCGCGGGTGGATCGAACTCGAACACCCCTCCTAATAGTCGCAGATCGCGTAGGTGTTCGGCGAGGGATTCACTACGCACGCGACGTGTACACCCCGGTTCGCCACGGGAACGCACTACACAGGACATCACCCCGTTTACCTCATGCCAAGAGTTCCGAATGAGCGGGGAGTGTCGTAATATTCGACACTCCCCGCGAATGGGGTAATGCCGCTGAGCGCGTGATCGTCGGCGGTCGGGAGTGTCGGCGCATCGCGCCTATTCCTGCGCCACGGATGCCGGTTCTGCGAGCGCGCCGTTACCGCATTGTCCAAGTGGCTTTCCGCAACCGGGGCTGCCGGTCGATATAGTTGCACGGGTCATAGGTCTTACATCGTGGGCGCGTGTCGGCGAGCCGGCTCGCTACCGGATTCCACGGGAGGCGCGGCGTGACATCGACATACCTGGGGAAGCCGTACTATCCAGCGTGGCTGGACAATCTCGCCGACGATGTAACCGAGGAAGGCGCGGCGTCGGACGGCGCCATACAAGGCGCGCATGCCGTCCATGAAGTCGTGGTCGCCGCCCGTGAAATATATGAGTTTCAAGATTTCCACTACGGCGGGCCATGCGACGAGAACAGTTTCCTCGAGGACTACACCTCATCGGTCCCCGGCGTGCCGATTCACGTCATTGTTCAGGTCACCTTCGACGCCGCCGGAAAGCCCAGCGCATCGTGGTGAACCACCGGCCACGTAGCTCGGTGCTGCTGTTGTCCCGTGTGATGCTCGAGCGGTTCGCCGCACTCCCCTGGCCGAGCATTGGGAAAACACACCGTGAGGAGCGAGCATGAGTGCGCCCTTGTATCTGATCACCGGGGCGGGTGGTGGCACCGGTGGCGTGAGCAGGCAAGTGATCGAGCGATTGCGGGAACGTGGGGACCGCGTTCGCGCGTTGGTGCACCACGACGACGCCCGAGCCGAGCCGCTGCGCGCGCTGGGCGCTGAAGTCGTCGTCGGCGATTTGACCGAGCCACGAGATGTGGTCGGCGCGATGACCGGTGCTGATCGCATGTTCTTTTCGATGGGAGTTTCGCCGGGCTACCTGCAGGCGACGGCGGTCGTCTGCGACGCCGCATTGGCATACGGCCAGCTCGAGGTGATCGTGAACATGTCCCAGATGACCGTTTCTCAAATGACGCTGACCAGTGTGGGCGAGTCTCGCCAACATCGGTTGCATTATCTCGCCGAGCATGTCATGAACTGGTCGGGTGTGCCGGCCGTGCACATCAGGCCGACGGTGTTTCTGGACAATCCGATCTTCACCGGATTCGCGGCACCGTCGCTGCGCGAGCGAAACGTACTGGCCCTCCCCTTCGGAACGGGTCGAACGTCACCGATAGCGACCAGCGACGTGGCACGCACGGTTGCGGCAGTACTTACAGATCCCAATCACCGCATCGGCGACGTCTACGAATTGACCGGTCCGCAGAGTCTGGACATCGATGGCCTGGCCGCCGAGTACACCCTGGGACTGCACCGGCCGATTCGCGGCACCGACATCCCCCAGGAAACCTGGGTCGAGGAGGTCCTCGAGCCCCGAGGTCTGCCCGCGCACGTCGAGCAGCACCTGGCCACCATGGCACTGCTGCACCGCGCTGGGCGCTACGACCGAGCCACCGACGACGTCGAGAAGATCACAGGACAGCCGCCATCCACGGTTGGGCGGTACATCGCCGAACACACGGAGCTGTTCTCGTAGTGCTCGTCAGATGCGGGGTCGTGCGGAGGCTCGGGACGGCGACCACGTGCACGGCCCAGGATTCATGGGGGCTCGGTGATGATTGCGCAGACGCGACGGAAGACCGCGGATGTAAAGCCTTTCGGAGAGTCCGTATGCCTTCGACGAAGCAGAGAGCTGAGCCGGGCGTAGCGTCTTCGGAGTCACAACCGAGCTCGCGATGGGAGAAACGTATGGATCTACATCTGTCGGGCAAAGTCGCCGTGGTGACCGGCGCCAGCAAAGGTATCGGGCTCGCGATCACCCAGGCGCTGGTGGACGCCGGGGCTCACGTCGTGGCCGGATCACGCAGCCGAGGAGCCGGTCTCGGGGCGCTGGTGGATGCCGGGAAAGTGGCCTTTGTATCCGCCGATTTGTCGCTGCCCGGCGGCGCGGATGACCTGATCGCGGCTGCGGCGGATCACGGTGGCATCGATGTATTGGTCAACAACGTCGGGGCGGTCACTGTCCAACCGGGCGGTATCGCGCGCGTTACCGACGACCAGTGGCAGGCATCCTGGGATCTCAATGTGATGGGGACTGTGCGGCCGACCCGCGCCGCGCTGCCACAGATGTATCGCCGTGGCGGTGGATCGATCGTCATTGTCGGATCGGTCAACGCGTACTATCCGGACCCCGGCATCTACGACTACTGCGCCACCAAGGCCGCCGTCACCAATTTCGGCAAGGCATTGTCGAAGGAATTGGGGCCGAGGAATATTCGCGTCAACTCCATCAGCCCCGGGCCCGTGACGACAGGGCTGTGGCTGGACGAAGGTGGGGTGGCCGACACGATCGCCGACGCCAGCGGTCAGAGCCCGGAACAGGTGCGGTCCGCGACAGCCGGTGCTGCCGCCATGGGCCGGTTCACCACTCCGGACGAGGTTGCCGACCTGGTCGTATTCCTGGCCAGCGACCGGTCCGCGAACATCACCGGATCCGATCTGAGGATCGACGGCGGCTTCGTGACCACGATTTGAGGCCGACCAGTCACACACGACCCGCTCCACGGCCGGCATCGACCGCGGACTCGACCCCGACGAGGTGCCCTCCCGCGCGGACAAGCCACCGGTCCTGCCATCGGCCTACCGACGCGCCACTGGAGCTCGGAGCTTCGTCAGCGTGTCGGACTGCTCGTCGCCCTCACCGCTTCCACCGGAAGCCAGCCGCACTCGATGAACCCGCCGCGCAACCAATGTGGCCGCGTGTTCTTCGTGTCCGTTTCAGTGCGGTGTTCCGGGTTTGGTGCAGGTGAATTGCATGACGTCGATGTGGCCGCGGCGGGCGTAGTCGGCGCATCCGGTCAGGTACCGGATATAGGCGTTGTAGATGCCGGTTCCGGTGAGCTCGATGGCGTGGTCGCGGTGTTCGTGCAGGGCACTCGCCCAGTGGTCCAGGGTGGTGGCGTAGTGCGGTCCCATCGCCTGGATGACGGTGACGGTGAAGCCGGCGTGTTCGGCGTATGCGGTGACGCCCTTGGGGCCGCGGCCGGTCGGGGCCGACAGTGGGCCACCGGCGAAGACCGTGCCGGTGAGGAACTGCATGAACGCGTCATCGATGCCGGTGTGCTCGATAGCGTGGGCGCGCCGGCCGTCGCGGTGGTAACCGACGATGGTTTGCAGTAGCAGCACACCCCCGACGGGCAGGGCGTGGTGGGCGAACTGGAAGAACTCGCCGTAGCTGTCGTGGTGGAAGTATTCGAAGGCGTCGATGCACACGATGCGGTCGGCGTGGCCGTCGAAGGCTTCCCAGCCCTGCAGCCATACCCGGCCGCACGGATGTCCGCGCGCGAGCCGGTCGACGAGCTGGTCGCGCACGTACCGGTATTGGCTGCGGCTGACGGTCAACCCGATCGTGTTGACCTGGCGGGTGTCCATGGCGCGCAGCAGGGCTGATCCCCACCCGCACCCGACATCGAGCAGGGTCATTCCGGGTCGCAGGTCGCATTTGCCCAACGCGAGGTCGATCTTGTTCAGTTGGGCTTGTTCGAGTGTGTCCTCAGGGTGGTTCCACAACGCGCAACTGTAGGTGCGGGTCGGATCCAGGAACCGGAAGAAGAACTCGTCCCACGGATCGCGGCCGACCCTGCGAGCGTCAGACTCTCGCCGGCGGCCGGAGGTGGAGATTTCGTCGGTGTGGGTGTGTGTGCTCCTGCCACCACGTGCGGGCGCTCGGCGACGAGCGCTTCGGTGATCGCGCGAGGCCGACGCCCTTGCGCGCACCGCTGACGACCGCGGGCAGGTATAGGGGTTCGACCTGCCCCCGGTCAGCTGCCCGCGGCGGTGACGATGACGTCGGCGACGGCGACGGGCTGGGATACGAGCACGGCGTGTGAGGCGGCGATCTCGGTGGTGTGCGCCCCGATGCGGCCGGCCATGAAGCGCTGCGAAGCGGGCGGGATGATGTTGTCGCCGGTGGGGATCAGCGACCAACTCGGAGTGTTCGACCAGGATGTCGGCCCGGACGGCTCCAGGTTGGCCCACAGCGCGATCGAGTGCTGGTGAGCCAGCATGGTCGCGGCCGTCGCATCGTTGACATCCGGCGCGAACACCCGGTGGAACGCGTCGGAGGCAACGTAGCCGTCGAGGTTCCTGCCGCCGATCGCGTGCGCGTCGTCGACGAGCTTGACCTGCAAGACGGGCGGGAGCAGCTGACTACCGGGGAATCGGATCGGATCCAGTCCCAGCTGGACGGGCTCCCCCTCTGCCGGCGCGAACGCGGCGACATAGACAAGGGCCTGCACGTTCGGGTTGTGGATGTTGCTGATGACCGCGCCGCCGTAGGAGTGGCCCACGAGCACCACGGGCCCGGAGATCCCGGCGAGGGTCTTCTCGACGGTGGCCGCGTCGTAGCCGGGTCCGCGCAGGGGGTTGTCGGGGACGGCGACGGTGTAGCCGCGGCCGCGCAACTCTGCGGCGACCGGGTCCCAACTGGTGGTGTCGGCGAAGGCGCCGTGCACCAAGACGACTGTGGGCAATCCTCGGGCAGCGGCCGGACCGGCCAGCGCCGCGGCCGAGGCGGCGACGAGGGCGATCGTGACGAGCGCGGTTCGGGCGAATCGAACAAAGCTCATGGCGTGCTCCTTCGCTGTGCAGGACGTGCTCAAGCCGGATCCGGCCCGACAGCGGCCTGTGTTCGGTGCGGGCGGCACGCTGCCGCCCGCACGACTGGGTCACCCGGCGGGTCAGCCACTCCGACAATCGCGTCTGTGCGAGGCTCGTGCCCGCGCTGGGCAGCAACTCGTCATCACCTGAACGAAGCACTGCGCCGACCGGAGCCGCCGCTCAGTTCCACGGAACTCGGGACATCCGCGACGACCACCTTGTAGGTAGGTCGCTGGTCGGCCCTGCCCACGTGCCCGCGGGGCTCGTCGCCGATGCGAGAGCGTAGCGCTCCGCCCAGCGCGGTCGCAGTTGCGGGCGTCATCCGAAGCCCGTGGATCAGAACGATCGGTGGGGAGCCGAACCTGCGTTCAAGGCTTCGCATCGCATGAACCGAGCGGGGAAAGATATCCCGACACGTAACCATCGCCTCTACGCTGCCGATGGTCCGTCGTGGTGCACAGCGGCCCTCCCCGCTGTACGAGACTACTGCTCACACCGGTCTTCAGCTTCAACCTGCAGCGTAACCGTGTCAATATTCGCCGGTTGGATGGATGAGCTCAATCGTGATCGACCTGCTGCCCATTGGCACGTGGATAGCCCGCCGCGCAGCGAGTGCCGCCTGGCCTGGTTGTCCCGGTGATCCGGGTGACGATCGTCAACCGGGCCTCGCTGCGGCGGTAAAGCGGTGCCGCGCTGCTGGGTGGTGACATGGCCCGAGCCACTTCAATTCCGTGAAGTACGAGCCGCCGCGAGCGATCGAGCGGCGGGGTCGACCGATAGACGACCGGCTCGAGGTCGAGATGGCGTTACTGGTGTGCGTCGGTCCACGTGCGGGTGACCCGGATTCGGCCGACGGAGGCGACACCGCGCGCTTCGACGCGCGTCCAGGTGGGTTCGGTGCCGTGGAACCAACGGCTTTCCTCCCGCAGTATCTCGCGGGGGTCCGACCGGCTCAGTCGTTCGCGTAGGCGTTTCACACGAACCATCGGAAGTGCTGCGGCGCGAACGTCTGTCGTGCGGAACACCCGGCGCCGGAGAGTGCGGTCCGAACGCGAGACCGCACCGATGGCAGCTGTTGAAGCCACCGCTGACGATCAGTTCGTCTTACGGTCGACGACGCAGCGGAAGCCGTGCTCGTCGAGCCTGCCGATGTCACCCGTGTGCACCCAGCCGTCGCGCGCAGCTTCGGCGTTGCATGCCGTATTGATGTTTCCGAGCGATGACTCCGGCCTCAGAAGTGACCCGCTTCGGGCAGCGGGGTGTCGTTGACCAGGAGGTCGCCCAGCGCGCGGGCCTTGTACACCGCAGGGTTGTGGGAGAACAGGGTGCGCAGGTTGCGCCAGTGCCGGTCGTACTGTGCGGAGGCGCGGGTGGCCGAGGCGCCGCCGACATCGAAGATGCGCCCCGCCGCCCGCAGTGCGGGCTCCTCGATGGCGACCTTGGCTTTGGCGGCCAGCACCGCCGCGTCGTGTTCGAGGTCCGCGTCGATCCCGGTGGCGCGGGCGGCGTCGAAGGCGCGATCCTGCGCCAGCGCGGCGGCGCGCACCAGCGATTCGGCGGCGAAGGCCGTGGCGGAGATCGTGCCGATGATCTCGAGCAGTTGCGGATCGTGGCGGGGCTCTTCGGTATTGGCGAACACGAAGTTCCGCCTGCGGGTGCGCACCAGCTCGGCGGCGTCGGCGGCCGCGGACCGCAGGATGCCCGCGGCTATGGCGTGCAGGTACAACTGCGGGAACGCCTGACGCGGCGGCACGCCGGAATCCGAACCGCGCCACGGCAGCGTCTCCGACTCGGCCACCGCCACGTCGGTGAGCACCGTGGTGCCGCTGCCGGTGTGCCGCTGGCCGATGCCGTCCCAGTCGTCGAGATGGGCGACGCCGGCCCGGTCGGCGGGGACCACGGCGGTGAGCAGGCCTTGTCCGGGCACCTCAGCGCTGATGCGCACGTAGTCGGAATACAGCGCGCCCGTGCTGTAGAACTTGCGCCCGTTGAGCAGGTAGCCCCCGCCGGGTGCTGGCGTCAAAGTGCTGTCGTAGGTCCAGCTGCCCGCGGAACGATTGCTCAATTCGGTTAGCGCTCCGCCGAAGAGCTTGCCCGCCAGCACTTCCGGGATCCAGGCCGCCTTCTTGCCGGTGCGGGGCAACCGGAACAATTCCTCCACGAAGCCGAAGTGGATGCGCAGGATGTGCGGGACGTCGGGGTCCGCCTCGGCCAGGTCGATCAGCAGATCGAACAGCTCCGAGATCCGCCAGCCCCCGCCGCCCAGATCGGCGGGTACCCGGACCGCGCCGAGACGCAGCCGTTTGGCCGCCGCGATCGCCGCGTGCGGTGGCTCGTCGCCGCCCTCGGCGCGTCGGCGCGCCGCGTCCGCGGTCACCTCGGCGACGAAGGCAGCGATCTCGGGGGAACCGGGGCGCGCGATGGTGGCCGCGGCGGTATCGATGCTGGTCATCGGAACTCCTGGAGTAGGGGCCGGTGCGCCACCGGCGAAGGACGGATTCGGCGCGGGGCGCTCAGGCGACGCTGCGCCGCAACGCCGGGTCGGCCAGCGCGGGCGGGATCGCTCCGGTGTCGCGATCGCTGAAAACAATTCCGGGAGCGACGATCTCATCGATGCGATCGAGCACGTCCGCGCTCAGCGTCACCGCGGCCGCGCCGAGGTAGGCGTCGAGGTGCTCGGCGGTGCGCGGGCCGATGATCGCGGCGCTGACATCCGGGTGCGACAGGACGAAGCCCACCGCGAGTTGCACCAGGGTGAGCCCGGATTCCTCGGCCAGCACCGCCAGCGCTTCGGCCGCGGCGAGCTTGGCGGCGTTGGCCGGGGCGGCGATGTCGAAACGACCCGCGATCAGGTCGGCGCGGTAGGACTCGGGTTGCGCCGCGCCCGCGCGGTACTTGCCGGACAGCCAGCCCGCCGCCAGCGGACCGTAGGTGAGCACGCCGAGCCGGTACCGACGCGCGATCGGCAGCGTCTCGCGTTCGATGCCGCGCACCAGCAGCGAATACGGAACCTGCTCGGTGGCAGGCCGATTCAGCTTGCGCCGATCGGCCGCCCACTGGGTCTCGATCAACTCGCCGGGCGAGAACACGGAGGTGCCGTAGTAGCGGATCTTGCCGGCGCGGACCAGATCATCCAGCGCTGCGACGGTTTCCTCGATCGCGGTGACCGATTCGGGCCGGTGCACCTGATAGAGGTCGAGATGATCGGTGCCGAGTCTGCGCAGCGAGTCCTCGACGGCGCGGGCGATCCAGCGCCGCGAGTTGCCGCGGTGGGTGAGGTCGTCGTCGACGGCGTTGTGGAACTTACTGGCCAGGATCACCTCGTCGCGCCGGCCGCGCAGCGCTTTGCCGACGATGGTCTCCGATTCGCCGCGCGAGTAGGTGTCGGCGGTGTCGACGATGTTGATGCCCGCGTCCAGCGCGCGGTGGATCACCGCGATCGCCTCCTCGTGCGTGGTGCGGCCGCGGGCGCCGAAGTTCATGGCGCCGAGGGCCAACGGGCTGACCCGCACCCCGGTGCGGCCGAGGACACGCAGATCGGACAGGCTCATGAGTGGGCTCCTCGGACGATGCGGCGGGTGGCGGAGTCGGTGAGCGAAGGCGGCAGATAGCCTTCGTCGGCGGGGCTGATGGTCAGGCCGGGTGCGACGATCTCGTCGATGCGGTCGAGCACCGCGGCGTCGAGCCGGACGTCCACCGCGCCGAGCTGTCCCTCCAACTGCTCGAGGGTGCGCGGCCCGATGATGACGCTGCTCACCGCGGGATGCTGGAGGACGAACGCCAGCGCCACGTGCACCAGTGAGAGTCCCGCGTCGTCGGCCAGCTTCGCCAGTTCCTCGGCGGCTGCGCGCTTGCGCTGGTTGGCCGCCAGCGCGGGATCGTGCCGATGCGGTTGCCTGGTGAGCCTGCTCGACGGCTGCGCGTCCGTCCCAGGCCGGTATCGCCCCGACAGCCAGCCACCGGCCAGCGGGCTCCAGGTGAGCACCCCGAGCCCGTACTTCTGAGCGATCGGCAGCGTGGCCCGCTCCGCCGCGCGCGCCAGGATCGAATACGGCGGCTGTTCGCTGACCGGGCGGGTCAGATTGCGGTCCTCGGCCACCCACTGCACCTCCACCAGTTGGTGCGGTTCGAAGGTGGTGGTGCCGTAGTAGCGGATCTTGCCCGCGGCGACCAAGTCGTGCAGGGCGCGCAGCGTCTCCTCCAGCGGCACGTCCGGGTCGGGGCGGTGCACCTGGTAGAGGTCGAGATGGTCGGTGTTCAACCGGCGCAGGCTGTCCTCGACGGCGCGGATGATCCAGCGGCGGGAGTTGCCGCGCGAGTTCGGGTCGGCGCCGATCTGCCCGTGGAATTTACTGGCGAGCACGACTTCGTCGCGGCGGCCCGCGAGGGCCTTGCCGACGATCTCCTCGTTTTCGCCCTGGGAGTAGACGTCGGCGGTGTCGACGACGTTGATGCCCGCGTCGAGCGCGCGGTGGATGATGCGCGCGGCGTCGTCGTGGTCGCGGTTGGCCCAGGCGCCGAAATTCATGGCGCCCAGGGTGAGCGGGCTGACCAGCACACCGGTGCGGCCGAGATAGCGGAGTGTCATCGTGGGGTGGTCACTTTCTCGTAGTGCGTACGGCCGAAGGAATTCGCCGGTTCGGCGAGGCCGAGATGGCCGCGCAAGGTGGTGTGCTCGTAGCCCTCCCGGAACAGGCCACGGGCGCGCAGTTCCGGGATCACCTGATCGACGAACTCCTCCAGATAGCTCGGCAGCACGGCCGGGATGATGGTGAAACCGTCGACGCCGGTCTCGCGGAACCACCGCTCGATGTGGTCGGCCACCGCGACGGGGGTGCCCGCGACCACCCGGTGCCCGCCGAGGAACTCGGTCAGCAACCTGCGCACCGTGTGACCGGTCTCGGTGGCGTAGCGGGTCAGCGATTCGAAGAAGCCCTGCGGGCCGATGCGACCATCGGGCAGCGCGGTCAGCCGCGCGGGCAGCGGCGCGTCCAGATCCAGCTCTTCGTCGGGGTAGCCGAGCCAGCGGGCCAGTGCGCGTACCGGCGCGCTGTCCGCGGGCAACCGCTCTTGCAGCGCGTCGAAGCGTTCGCGTGCCTGCGCTTCGGTCGCGCCGAGCACCGGCACCAGTCCCGGGAGAATCCGGATGGCCCGCGGGTCCCGGCCCGCGGCAGCGGCAGCGCTCCGTACCCCGGTGACGAATTCCCTGGCCGCGGTCGCGCTCAACTGGGTCGTGTAGATCGCCTCGGCGTGCGCGGCCGCGAACGCCTTGCCCTGCGGCGACGCGCCGGCCTGCACCAGCACCGGACGTCCTTGCGGCGACCTGGTGACGTTCAGCGGACCGGCGACGGCGTAGAACTCGCCGCGGTGGTCCACCGCGTGCACCTTGTCCGGGTCGGCGAAGCGGCCACCCGCCTGATCCCCGATGACGGCGTCGGCTTCCCAGCTGTCCCAGAGCTTCTGGGTCAACTCCACGAATTCCGCGGCCCGCCGGTAACGCTCGTCGCGCTCGGGCAGGGACTCGATGCCGAAATTGCGGGCGGCGTTCGGTTCGAACGTGGTGACGACGTTCCAGCCCGCCCGTCCGCCGCTGGCGTGGTCGAGCGAGAGGATGCGCCTGGCGAGGTTGTAGGGCAGGTTCAGCGATGTGGTCGCCGTCGGGATCAGCCCGATCCGTTCGGTCGATACGGCCAGCGCCGAGGTCACCAGGATCGGGTCGAGCGTCGCGGCGGGGGCGCGGGCGATGCCCGGCTGCTGCACGGGAATGTCCGGGAACAGCAGTCCGTCCAGCGCGCCGCGCTCGGCGACGGTGGCCACGTGCTGATAGTGCTCGAGCCGGATGAACGCGTCGGCGGGCAGGCCGGGCTCGCGCCAAGCCGCGGGGTGGTAGCCGGAGCTGCCGACGTTGACGAAGAAGTGCAGGGTGCGGGTCATCAGGCGGCTCCTTCCGCGTGGGGGCGGGTGTGTCCGGGGACGGGCAACCCGAGATGCCCACGCAGTGTGGTGGTCTCGTACTCGGTGCGCAGCACGCCGCGCCGCCGCAGAATGGGCACCACGCCGTCGACGAAATCGTCGAATCCGTCCGGCAGCACGTCGGGCATCAGGTTGAAGCCGTCGGCGATGCCTTTGTCCACCCAGTCGACGATCGCGTCGGCGATCTGTTCCGGTGTGCCGGTGACGATGCGGTGGCCCGCGCCGCCGCCGAGCTCGCGCAGCAATTGGCGCACGGTGAGGTTGTCCCGGCGAGCCAGCCCGAGCGCGATCTTGTAGAAAGTTTGCGAGCCGCCGGCCCGGTCCGGCTCGGGCAGCAGGTGCCACGGCAGCGGCGCATCCAGCCGCAGTGCTTCACGGTCCACGCCGAGCTGGGCGGCCAGCCGGTTCAGCGCGTAGTCCGGCGGTACCAGTTCGTCGAGCAGCTCCCGTCGCTGCGCGGCCTCCCGCTCGGTCGAGCCGAGCACCGTCGACAGACCCGGCAGGATCAGCACGTCCTCCGCGCGGCGGCCCAGCGCCACCGCGCGCGATTTCACGTCGCGGTAGTACTCACCGGCCTCCTGCTCGGTCTGCGCCGCCGTGAAGATCACCTCGCCGACCCTGGCGGCCAGCCCGCGGCCGTCGCTGGACGCGCCCGCCTGCACCACCACGGGTTCGCCCTGCGGGGACCGCGGCACGTTGAGCGGACCGGCCACCCGGAAATGCGTGCCGCGATGATCGACGGGATGGATCTTGTCCGGATCGGCGAAGCGGTGCGCGGACTTGTCGCCGACCAAAGCGCCGGGCTCCCAGCTGTTCCACAACGCGCGCACCACGGCGACGAACTCCGCGGCGCGCTGGTAGCGGGCCCCGTGCTCGGGTTCCTCGTCGAACCCGAAGTTGCGGGCGGCGTCCGCTCCCGCGGTGGTCACCACGTTCCAGCCGGAGCGGCCCCCGCTGAGCAGGTCGAGCGAAGCGAAGCGGCGGGCCACGTCGTAGGGGTGGTTGTAGCTCGAGGAGAGCGTGGCGATCAACCCGATGCGGCTGGTGGCCGCGGCCACCGCGGCCAGGATCACCGAGGGCTCCAAGCTGTTGAACGGCCGGTATCGGATGTCCTCCCGGATGGCAGGGCCGTCGGCGAGGAAGACGGCGTCGAACCGGGCCTCCTCGGCCCGCCGGGCGATCCGCACGTAATGGTCGAGCCCGAAGCTCGCCACCGGGTCCGTCCCCGGGAAACGCCAGGAGCCGCCGAAGACGCCGGCGTTGAGGATATTGACGTTCAGGTGCACTTGCCGTCGGCTCATGGTCGCTCCACTGCTCGGGCCGCCGCCAGCGCCGTGCGACCCAGGTCGGCCAGCACGAAATCGCTCTGCGGGAAATGGATTCGCCCCACCAGGGCGTCGCGGTGGTGGCGTTCGAGGGGGTTGCGGCGATCCAGCCCCGGGTTCCCGGTCAAGTCGAGCGCGGACTCGGTGACCCGGATGGCGGTAGTGGTCGCGACATGTTTGGCCAGCGCGGGCAGCGCGCCCGCCGGTTCGCAGGCCAGGCTGGCGACCGCGTGGCGCAGCAGCGCCCGGCTGGTCTGGATCCACGCCTCGATCTCCCCGACGCGGTCGTGGAAGCGCGGCACGGTGGCCAGGGAGGCGCCCAGCGCGGTCGGCACCCTGGTGTGCAGGTAGCGCACCAGCCAGTCGCGGGCGGCGACCGCGACGCCGTTGTAGTTGGCGGCCAGCAGCAGCGGCAGCGCCTGGCGGCCCGCGCGGCGCACCTTCGCCGTGCCGGTGGAGGGATCGCGCAGGTCGACGAGCCGGGCCTGCGGCACAACGGCAGCATCGAAGATCACCGACTGGGTGTCGGAGGCCCGCAGGCCGAGGTGGTTCCACGTACGCTCCACTCGCCAGCCGGTCACCGACCGGTCCAGCAGGAAGGTCGCGATGCGCGGCTGCGGCTCCGCGGTGCTGGTCGTCACGGTGAACCAGGTCAGACCGGAAATGCCGGTGGCGTAGGCTTTCTCGCCGTCGATGCGCCAGTCGCCCGACGGCAGCCGGGTCGCGGTGGTCGCGGGCACGCCGCCGCGCGCCAGGCTGCCGAGTTCGCGCTCCACCGCGAGACCGTTGATCAGCGCGCCGTCGGCGGCGGCCGACCGCAGCACCAGCTCCTTCAACTCACCCGGCCACGGGCTGTCCGGGTGGAGCATGCCGAGGTGGTTCGTGAAGTTCCATTGCAGGATCAGGCCGACCGAGGGGTCGGCGGCGCCCACCCGCTCGATGAGTTCCACCGCTTCGGCGATGCCCGCGCCGCGCCCGCCGTAGGCGACCGGGACGGTCAAGGCGGGCGCGCCGATGGCGTGCAGCGCCTCGAACGCCGCGAACGGGAAGGTCCCGGCCCGGTCGTGTTCCTCGGCGCGCGCGGCGATCGTGGCCAGCACGCCGGTCAGCGCGTGCTCGTCCAGGCCGGTCGGCGTGGGATCGGCGGTCGTTGGCAATTTTTCGGTCATGACGCGCTCGCGGCGCGCGGTGGCACACAATTCATGATTTCTCGGCAAACTCGTTCGCAAGGCGTGGCCGCAAGGGCCAGGAATGGAATACGGTGACGGAATTCCGGCGTCACCGGCGACAGCGGAACGGCATTGAACGTTTTGTGCCCCAACGTGTTTCATACTTTGCCACGGGGACTCCTTTCGTTCGCGCCGCCTGCGATCCCAGTATCGGAAGCGCGAAACCGGCGAACAAGGCAGTCGTCCTACGAGAATTGTTTAGTTTTTCTCGACGGTCCGGACGCGGTTCACGACGCCAATCGCTGCGGGCTGGCGAGGGTGCGCAGGGCGCGGATGGCGGCCGCGACCGCGGGACGTTCCAGCGACGCCTGCCGGTAGGTGACCCCGATCTGCCGTGTCCCGTTGGCCACCGTGCAGGCGATCAGGTGGCGGTGCTCGTCGTCGACCGACATCTCCGGCACGATCGTGACGCCCAGCCCGTACTCGACCATCTCGGCCATTCCGGCGAAGCTGCCGCTGCGGTGCTCGATGCGGGGTGCGAAACCGGCCTCGCGGCAGGCGTAGAGCACCGAGACGATCGACGGTGCGCCGTCGCGCGCGGCGATCCAGTCCGCGTCCCGGACCGCCGCGAGTCCGTGCTGGCGGACCCGCTCCCGTACTCCGTCCGGCGCCAGTAGCACCAGCGGGTCGCCGAACAGGAATTCCGAGCTCAGGCCGAGCGGCAGGTCGCGGGCGCGGAAGGAATAGGCGTAGGTGATGGCCAGATCCACCTCCTGCAGCCGCACCGCGGGCACCGAGTCCACCGGCATCAGGTCCACCACCCGCACCCGCAGATTCGGGTACTCCGCGCGCAATTGCGCCGCCGCGGGCAGCGCCAGCCGCGACTGCGCGGTGCGGAACGTCGCGAGGGTCAGTACCCCGGTGACCTTCTCGGCGGTGGCGGCCACCGCGCTCTCGGCCTCCTCCAGCGCGGCGATGATCCGCGAGGTGTGGTCGACCAGCACCCGGCCCGCCGGGGTCAGGCGCAGCACCCGGCCCTCCCTGCGGGTCAGCACGGTGCCCACTTCGTCCTCGAGGATGCGCAACTGCTGCGACACCGCCGAGGTCGTGATGCCGTGCAGCTCCGATACCGCGGTCATGGTCGTGCGTTCGGCCAGATCCCGCAACAGGATAAGACGCCGGATGTCGTACACGACTGCCTCGCTTTCGCTGCCTGTTCCGGATCATGATCATCGGCCTCGGCAACGGTGGAGGAAATGCTTACGATCAGAACGATTCTGTGCGGGATCAAGTCGGTGACAGCGCGCCCACGGGCAAAGGGGTTTCCGGCTTACGCGCGGGCGCCCCGGGGACCGCCGCCAGCAGCAGCCGCGTGTATTCCGCCGACGGCTCGGCGAAAACGGCCGCCACCGGACCCGTTTCCACGATTCGCCCGCCACGCATCACCGTGACGTCGTCGGCGATCAGCCGCACCACGCCGAGATCGTGGGTGATGAACAGGTAGGTGAGCCGTTGCTCATGCTGTAGATCGACCAGCAATTGCAGGATCTGCGCCTGCACCGACACGTCCAGCGCCGAGACCGCCTCGTCCAGCACCAGCATCCGCGGTCCGGCGGCCAGGGCACGGGCGATCGCCACCCGTTGCCGCTGCCCGCCGGACAGTTCGGCGGGCCTGCGACGCAGGTGCGAGCGGTCCAGCGCCACCGCGTCCAGCAGTTCGGCCACGCGCTGTCGTCGCCGGGCACGGTCGGACAGCAGCCCGAGCGATACCAGCGGCTCCGCGATGATCGTCTCGACGTCGAACTTGGGATCCAGGGAGGAATACGGGTTCTGGTAGACGAACTGGATCCCGCGCCGGATCGGCCGCGACCGCCTGCGGGACAATCCGCTGATCCGCTCGCCGTGCAACAGGACCTCCCCGGTGTCCGGTGCGGTCAGTCCCACCGCGATCCGGGCCAGCGTGGACTTGCCCGCGCCGGACTCGCCGACCACCGCGTGGGTCGATCCAGCGACGACGTCCAGGGAGATGTCGTCCACCGCGCGGACCTGCCCGCCGAAGGTCTTGGCCACCGCGCGCACCTGGAGCACGACCGAGCCGCGGTCGGGTGTCCTGCGGGCCGTGGCGCCGGTCGGCGTGAGCGGTTCGCTGTGCCGGGAGGGCGCTGCGGCGACCAGCTCGCGGGTGTACGCGGTGCTCGGCGCGGCGAGGATGCCCGCGGTCGCGCCCTCCTCGACGATGCGCCCATCGCGCATCACGATCAACCGGTCCGAGCGCTCGGCGGCCACGCCCAGGTCGTGGGTGACCAGCAGCACCCCGAGCCCGAGTGTGGCGCGCAATCGCGCCAGATGGTCCAGGATGACCTGCTGCACCGTCACATCCAGTGCCGAGGTCGGTTCGTCGGCCACCAGCAGGGCGGGGTCGTTGGCGAGGGCGATCGCGATCAGCACCCGCTGCTTCATGCCGCCGGACAGCTCGTGCGGATACTGTCGGTACACCCGCTCGGGATCGGACAATCCCGCGAGTTCCAGCTTCGCGACGGCCAGCTCGCGGGCCGCGGCGCCGTCGACGCGCCGATGCAGCCGCAGCGCCTCGCCGACCTGGGTCCCCACCCGCTTGACCGGGTTCAGCGAGGTGCCCGGGTCCTGCGGGACGAATCCGACGAACGGGCCGCGCAGCCGCGCCAGCCTGCGTTCCCGCCACCGCGCGACGTCCTGGCCGTCGAGTTCCAGCGCCCGCGCTCGAACCAGGGCCGAGTCCGGCAGCAGCCGCAGCGCGGCGTGCACGGTGGTGCTCTTGCCCGAGCCGGATTCGCCCACGATGGAGACGAATTCGCCGGGGCGCACGGCCAAGGACACCCCGTCGACGGCGTCGCCGTGCGCGGACCGGTAGCGCACCCGCAGGTCGTCGACGCGCAGCAGCGGTTCGTTCGCGCCCATCACGATTCTCCCAACGATCGGCCGATCCTGTTGGCCGACAACACGACCACGGCGATGAGCACGCCGGGCAGGATCGAAATCCACGGATAGGTGGCCAGGTAGTCGCGGCCCTCGGCCACCGCGAGACCCCACTCCGGCTGCGGTGGCGGCGCGCCGTAGCCAAGGAAACCGAGCGCGGCCACGGCCAGCACGGCGGAGCCGCACTCCAGCGCGGCCAGCGCGAGCACCGCCGATACCGAGTTCGGCAGCACGTGCCGCAGCACCACCCGCCCGAAACCCGCACCGGACCCGTAGGCGGCCTCGACATAGTCGGAGGCGGCGACCTTCAGCACCTGCGCCCGCATCACCCTGGCGAACGCCGCGATCGCCGAAACACCCACGGCGACGGCGATGTTCACTGTGCCGTAGCCGAGCGCGGTGACCACCGTCATGGCCAGCAGCAGGCCGGGGATGGCCAGCAGCACGTCGACGCAGCGCATGATCACCGCGTCGATCCGGCCGCCGACGAAGCCGCTGAACAGGCCGATCGCGGCGCCGATGAGGAAACCGAGCGCGACGGCGAGCAGCGTCGCGCTCACCGTGGTGGAGGTGCCGTAGATCGCGCGGGCCAGCAGATCGCGTCCGAGCCGGTCGGTGCCGAACGGATGGGCCGGGCCGGGTGGGGCGAAGCTGACCGACGAGTCGCCCTCGAGGGGGTCGTGCCCGGTGAACCAGGACGGCAGCACCGCCCAGGCCAGCACCACCCCGACGACCAGCCAGGCCAGCGTCAGCCCGGGGGCGGCCGCGGCGGCCAGCAGCAGCCGCCGCGGCCACCGGGTCACGGTGCGAGCCGTTGCGGTCGGCGCGCTCATGCGGTCACCTCCTGCCCGTTCGGCCGCGCGGTGGACGCCGGGGCCTGCGCCCTGCGCGCCGCCGGGCGCAACCGGCTGCGCAGGCGCGGGTCCAGCAGCGGATACAGCAGATCCACCACGAAGTTGACCGCGACGAACACCAGCGCCGCGAACACCACCACCGCCTGCACCAGCGGCACGTCCTGGGTGCGCACCGCGGTCTCGGTGAGCCTGCCGAGACCGGAGCGGGAGAACACCGTCTCGACGATCACCGCGCCCGCGAGTAGATTGCCGAAGGTCACGCCCGCGATGGTCAGCGCGGGCAGTGCCGCGTTCCGCAGCACATCGCGCACCAGCACCCACAGCCGCGTCGCGCCCTTGGCCACCGACACGGTCACGTAACCGGAGCGCAGGCCGCCGGTGACGTTCTCCAGCAGCAATTGGGCGATCGGCGCCGCGACGGGGATGGCGAGGGTCACCGCGGGCAGCACCAGCGCCGCGAAGCCGTCGTTGCCGATGGGCGGGAACCAGCCGAGCTGGAACGAGAACACCTGCAGGATCGCCGATCCCACCAGGAACACCGGCACCGACACACCCGCCGCGGGCAGCGCGGCGAACAGGCCGCTCAGCCACCGCACGCGCGTGTAGGCGGAGATCAACGTGACCGCGAGCGCCAGCAGCACCGCCAGGACCAGCGCGCAGGCGGCGAGCAGCGCGGTCTGCGGCAGCACCGACATGATCAGCGGCCACACCTGCTCGCCGGTGCGGGTGGATGCCCCGAAGTCACCGCGGGCGGCCGCGAACAGCCGGTTCAGGTATTGGCCGAGCAGATCGTGGTCGAGTCCGTAGTACTCCCTCGCGTTCTGCTTGTCCTGCTCGGTGACGAGGTCACCCTGGGTGGGGTCGAACAACAGATCCACCGCGTCGTAAGGCAGCACGTAAAGCAGCACGAACGTCACGGTGTACGCGCCCCACACCACGAACACCGCTTGGCCGAGTTTGGCCAGCACATAGCGGAACATCGGTTACCTCGGCTCGATCCAGGTGTCGTAGAAGACGTTGCGCGACTGCGCCTCGTAGCCCACGTTGTGCACCTTCGGATTCGCCGCGGTGACCTGGGCCGGGTTGTACACCGGCACGGTGAGCACCTGGTCCTCCAACAGGAACCGTTGCGCCGCCTGGGCCGCGGCCGCCCGCCGCTGCGGGTCGATGGTCTTGCTGACCGCGCCGAGCGTGTCGATCGCCTGCTGATAGACCGGATCGCCCTGGGCCAGCTTGGCCATGTTGCCGAACTGCGGCGAGTACACCTGTTCGAGCACCGCGACGTCCGCGCGGCTCTGGTTGGCCACCTGGATGTTCCAGCGCTGCGGCTGGGTGATGGCGGCCTGGTAGTCCGGGATCGGCAGCACGTTCAGCTTCAGGTCGACGCCGATCTTGCGCAGGTCCTGCTGGATCAGCTCGTAGGCAGGCTTGTTGTTCACCAAGTTGTTGATGCCGATCAGCGCCAGTTCCAGCCTGCGGCCGTCGCGGTCGACGCGGATGCCGTCGGCGCCCCTGCGCCAGCCCGCGTCCTCCAGGATCTGCTCGGCCCTGCGCTGGTCCTGCTTCAGTGTGCCGGAGAAGTCGACGTAGCCCGGCACCCGTTCGGACAGCACCGAACTGGACACCTTGTAGCTCGGAGTGAGCACGGTCTTGCTCAGCGCGTCGCGATTCCAGGCCAGCTTGACCGCTTCGCGCACCGCGCGGTCGTTGGTGGGGAACAGGTCGGTCTTGAAGTCGAAGGCGATGTCGCGACCGGGAATGAGCTGCGGCACGATCCGGTAGCCCTCGCGGGTCAGCGGCGCCTCGTCGGTGTTGTTCACATCCAGGATCGCGTCCACCCGGCCCGCTCGTAGCGCTCCGGTGCGCACACCGGCCTCCGGGATCACCGAAATCTCCACCGCGTCCAGATACGCCTCGCCGTTGTGTTTACGGCTGGCAGGCGCCCAGTTGTACCCGGAACGCTTCTTCAGCACCGTCTTCTGCTGGTAGACGTGCTCGGTGACGGTGAAAGGCCCGGTGGTGACCAGATTCTGCGGCAAGCTGCGCTGCTCTTTGGGCAGCTGCAGGGTGGTGTGCCCGAGGATGCCGGAGAAGTAGAGCGAGAGCGCCTGCAGGAAGCCCGCATTCGGGCGGGTGAAGGCTACCTCGACGGTGCGCGGGTCGAGCACGCGGGTGCCGGAGTAGCCGACCCAGTACGCGGTCACCGGCACGATGCCGAGTTCCTTGTTGCCGAAACCGAGCAGGTCGAAGTTCTCCTTCACCGAATCCGCGGTGAATTTCGACCCGTCGCTGAAGGTGACGTCGTCGCGCAGATGGAAGGTGAATCGGGTGAGCTCGGGATCGATGTCCCATGAGGTGGCCAGCCACGGTTCGATGGCGCCGGTCTCGGGGTTCTGGTAGGTCAGCTTGTCGGTGATATTGCTGGTGATCAGCGATTCGGGGTAGGAACTGCCCGAATGCGGATCGAGGTTGGCCGGTGCGTCCAGCACCGCGAACCGCAATGTCCCGCCCGCGACCGGCGTGCCGCCGTCGCCGCCGCCCGCGACCCGGTTGGCCGGCGCCGCGCATCCGGCCAGCACCGCGGCGGTGATGGTGACGGCGATGAGCGCCGCCGCCCTCGAGAACCTGCGTGATGACATCTGACAAACTCCTGACGAGTGGCCGTCCCCTTGCGGCGAATGCCGTGGGTGGCGAAGTGGTGGCCGAGAACCCCGGGAACAAACCGTCCGGGGCGGCGCGCGAAGTGGTTTCGCGTCAGCGACAACAGTCGGCGAACGCCTGCCGCACCGCCGAGCGCGTGGACACCGCGAATCGCATGGTCACGCTCCTTCACCGCTCGACGGACAGCGGACCGCACCGGCGATCCACAGTGCAGTCTGCACAGCGCCGGTAGCCGGAACAACCAAGCTCGTCTTCGAGAATCGTTCAGTTTTCGTGAAACCAGGAATGCCCGGTCTCCGCACGGTGGAACGGGATCACCGTGTGGTCCAGCGCCCGGCCGGTTCCCCGCTCACACAGCCGCGTGAGCATCACACCCCGGACCGGCCCATGCCGGAGTGCATGCCGAGAATCTCGCGGAATCTATTGAATACGACGTCAACTTCAAGTAGCGTGCCGACCACTGACGGTGACCCGCGTCACATCAGGTTCGTTTCTCACCCTGGAGATAGGTATGACTCCGAATTCGGATTCCGGCAGCCCGGACCAGAAGAAATTACGGCGCCTCATGGCCGCTGCCCTGGTGGGCAGTTCGATCGAATGGTACGACTTCTTTATCTACGGAACAGCCGCTGCCTTGGTATTCGGCAAGCTGTTCTTTCCCCATGCGTCGCCGCTGATGGGCACCTTGCTGTCCTTCAGCACCTTCTGGGCGGGCTTCATCGCCCGGCCACTGGGCGGACTGATCTTCGGGCACATCGGCGACACCTTCGGCCGCAAGCCGGCACTGGTCTCGTGCCTGATCCTGGTCGCCGCATCCACCTGCACGATCGGCCTGCTGCCCACCTCGAAGACGATCGGCGTGGCCGCGCCGATTCTGCTGGTGGCATTGCGGTTCCTCCAGGGCATCGCCGTAGGAGGCCAGTGGGGCGGGGTCACCCTGCTGCTCACCGAAACCACCAAGCCGAACCGCAAGGGCCAAGCGGGCACCTTCGGCCAGATGGGCGTGCCCTTGGGCCTGCTACTGGGCACCGGCGCGTTCCTTCTGGTCAGCGCATACGTCAAGGGTGCCGACTTTCTGAGCTGGGGTTGGCGTATCCCGTTCCTGGCCAGCGCCGCGCTGTTCCCGGTGGTGCTGTTCATCCAACTCCGCATCGAGGACTCCCCCGAGTTCCGCCGGCTGCAAACCAAAGCCGCCGTGGCCTCGACCGCGGTCGCGCAGGCCCCGATTCTCGAAGTACTGCGCACGCGCTCGAAGCGGGTTCTGCTCGGCGCCGGGCTGTTGTTCGGAACAAACGCCATCTTCTACATCAGCGTCGCCGGTGTGCTCGATTACGGTGTGCGCGAACTCGGCCTGGCCCGCAACAGCCTGCTGGCCGTCTCTCTGCTCTCCTCGGCCATCGGAGTGCCCATCATCTATCTCGCCGGCTCGCTGTCCGACCGTGTGGGTCGCCGCCCATTGATACTGATCGGGGCAGCGCTCATGGCGCTGTGGGCATTCCCCTTCTTCTGGCTGGTGGGTAGCGGCTCACTCACGGCGATCATGATCGCAACCACTGTCGGCAGCGGCATCGGCTCCGGGCTGGTGTACGGCCCGTTGGCGGCGTATCTCGCGGAACTGTTCGAGCCCCGAATCCGCTACTCCGGCATAACGCTGTCCTACCAGCTGGCCGCCATCCTGGTCAGTGGTGGCACGCCCTTCCTCATGACCGCGCTGCTGGCGGCAACCGGTTCGACAGCGTCGGTCTCCGCCTTCCTCATGGTCATGGCGCTGTGCACGCTCGGCTGCGCATGGGCACTGCCGGAAACCGTGTCGGCCGGTCAGCCCGCGACAGCCGGCGGGAACGCCTCCGTCTCCGTGCCGTCCTGATCAGCATCGTCTGATCTCTGGGTAACTGCCAACAGGATTCACGTAAACGCCACCACTGGGCGTTGGCCTGCTGCAAAGTTGTAAACGCTCACGTACCTGACTTATACGCGAGCGTTTACAACTTCAGGTTCATGATTGGATCAAAGACTTTCATGAGGACGAGAACATCCGCCGCGGCGGCCGGCGCTGCTGCCATCGCAGCCCTGGCCGTTGGAACTGCAGGCGGATTCCCCGGAACGGCCCACGCCGACAGCGCGCCCGGTGAGGATACGCCGGTGGTGATCACGGTCGACACCACTGCGGACGAAACCGCGGCCGATCTCGGAAGCCGATTGTGCCGCATGGCTTCTGGTACCTGCACCCTGCGCGCCGCGGTGCAGGTGGCCAATGCCCGTCCGGGCAGCACGATCGTGGTGCTGGTCGGCCGCTATGTTTTGGCGATACCGCCCGACCCACAGAAAGTGCAGGGCCGCAACGCCGATCCGACCACGGGAGACCTGAACCTCACCGCGCCGACCGTGCGGAACTCCGCCATCAGGGCGAACATCTCCGGTATCGCATCGGCCAACTGCGCGACGGCGTTCGCGCGGTTTGTCTCCGAGGGGGGCGACACCAGCGACGACGCTTCCTGGGAGCTCACCGGGGCAGGCTACAGAGTCGTGTCCTAGTCGGCAGGCGTACCCGCCCGAGTAATGCGCGGTGGATGTACATCACCGCGTCCTCGAGCGCGAGCAAATCCCCGCCGTCACGCAAGATCCAGCGCACGGCCTCGTTGGTCGCCTCGGTCACCGCCAGATATGCACGAGACCCGGCCACGGCGGTCTCCAAATAGAACGAGCCGGGCAAACGACGGTTCCCCACGCAACAGGGTGAGATACGCCCGGATCCCCGCGCCGGAGGGCCTCGAGTGGCTCCACCGGTTCGGAGAGCACCTGCCTCATCACCTGCTCCAGATGATCGATCATCAGATCGCGACCCGTCTCCGCTGCGGCGAGAAAGCACGCCTCTTTGTCCGGGAAGTGCTGATAGAACGTCCAGCGCGAAACCTTCGCCGCGGCAGCGATATTTGCGACCGTCGCAGTGAGATAGCCGCGATCCGCGACAACGACGGTCACACCGACAACAGCCGCTGACGCTGCGACCCCGCCACCAGATCACGAGCGAGGCTGTGCGGCCCGTGCGGCAAGGTCGTCAGAGTCGGTTCCAGCAACTTTCTGCGTCGCACCCACATCTTCCATATCAGAGTGCGCGCACGGCTCGGCACAGACTTCACGAGCCGGGTGACGCAGGGACGACAGGCCTGTCCTGCCGACACCTGCGTCACACCCATCAAGGCGCGGGGAGACCTCGACGGCGTAAGCCGCCCAGCTCACCGACGGGCAACCGCTCCCCTGTCCGCCGGATCGTTCAGGCCTGGCAGCGACTTCCAGTCGATCGCCCGCTTCAGGATCTTTCCGGTGGCGCCCTTCGGCAACTGGTCCACGAACGCGAACAGGTGTGGAACCTTGTATGCCGACAGCTGCTCCTTGGCCCAACTCCGCAGTTCATCCGGTGTCGGCTCCGCTCCGGGCGCCAGGGCGATCACCGCGGCGACCTCCTCGCCGTAGTGCTCGTCGGGCACACCGATCACCGCCGCTTCGACGATATCGGGGTGCCCGTACAACACTTCCTCGACTTCACGGGGATAGACGTTGTAGCCGCCCCGGATGATCATGTCCTTGGCCCGGTCGATGATGTAGACATAGCCGTCGTCATCGACCTTGCCGAGATCCCCGGTGGCGAGCCAGCCGTCGCGCAGGTCGGATGCGGTGGCCTCCGGCCGGTTCCAGTATCCCCGCATGATCGTCGGACCGGACAGGTACAACTCGCCTACCTCACCGGGAGCGAGTACCGAGCCCGAGGCGTCCCGGACTTCGATTCGCATGCCGGGCAACGGACGACCCACAGAACCCACCCTCGGGTCCTTCCCGACGGGGTTGAACGTCGCTATTCCCGACGATTCGGTAAGCCCATAGCCTTCCATGATCTCGCAGCCGAACCGGGCCCGAAAAGCTCGGATGACCTCCCCCGGGAGTGAGGCACCGCCCGACGAAGCCATCCGCAGACTCCCGAACTGCTCGGGCCCGAAGTCCCCTCCGGCGTGCAGCATCGCGTTCCACATCGTCGGGACACCCGACATCAGGGTGATCTCGTCCGCGCGCACCATCTCGAGCATGCGGCCGGGATCGAACCGCGACAGCAGCGACAGCGACGCACCCAGGTGCAGAGCGGTATTCATGACGACCGACTGTCCGAATACGTGGAACAGCGGCAGCGCGGTGCCCATCCGCTCCTCGCTCGTCACCCCGAGGTAGTCGATCAAGATCGTCGACGCGGCGTGCAGGTTGGCGATCGTGAGCTCTACGCCCTTCGGCTTGCCGGTGGTACCGGAGGTATACAGCAGAACCGCGACATCATCCGGGGCGAGATCGACGGGTTCGGACAGCGGCTCCGTCCGATCACGCTGTGCGCCCGGCTCGAGCACCCAGAGCGGGAGTCCGCGCTCCCGCGTGGCCGTCTCGGCCGATGTCGTCGCCTCGTGCCACGCGATCACCAGGCGTGCCGTGGAATCGTCGAGGACATAACCGATTTCGGCTCCGGTCGCCATCGTGTTCATGGTGATGACGATGGCGCCGACGAGGTGCGCACCCAGGTAGGCAACAACGAATTCGGGAACGCTCGGGGCCACCAGCAGTACGCGGTCGCGACTGTCGATCCCGGCGGCACGCAATGCACCGGCGAAGGCCGCCACCGAGTCCTTCAGCCGGCCATAGCTCCATTCCTCGCCCTGCGCCCTGATCGCGATCGCCTCGGGCCGATCGAGCGCGTTCTTCCACATCGGACCGGCGACGTTGACCATCCGATTCCTCCTTCTGGCCTAGCTGGTAATCCCCCTCGCACCGTAATTGAACTTGGCGTCAAGTTCAATAACTGTCAAAAGGGAAATCTGCGACAACCGCATCGGCAAGGAAACCGTGTGATGCGACCAGAACAGCCGCTAACGGTCGCACCGGGACTGCGCCGGTATTTCCGGTGACGACGCGGTCCCCGGCCAGTTCACTCAGCTCGCGGCCTCGTCGATTTTCAACGCGTCGGCCCGCAGGCGGGTAGCCGTTCGAACGAGGTCGTCCAGCGAGGTTTCCTCTTCGAGGGCACGCCTCGAAGTAGGCACGGTTGCTCGCCTCGATGACCGCTACCGGAGAGGCCTCGTCCGCACTCCAGCCGAGGTTCGGCAGCTTCGTGGCGGCGAAGTCTGTCATGAAAGCCCAGACCCTGCCCAGCCGGCGAAACCGGCTGGGCAGGGTTGGCGTCACTTCGCCGGGGCCGGGGCCGGCATCGGCTGGTTGATCGTCGTGAAGTACTGGACTGCCGCCATGATCGCGACCGGAGCGGTGACGAGAATCTGGCCTGCCAACGTCCCCAGCGCGCCGAGGGCCATGATTCCGCCCACACATCCGATGGCGGCTGCCGGAATGAAGCCTCCGAACAAGCCGATAATCGCCGCGGAAGCGACGGTCGCCCCGGCGATCCCGCCCAGCACGCAACCGACAGCCGCGCCGCCGATGCCGCCGACGGCGGTACCGATCGTCGCGCCCATGAGGATCGTGGAGGACAGTCGCGCCCAAGCGGCTTGTTCCCGGTCGTACTGGGTCTTCCAGGGAGCCTGGTCTTCGTAGGGCAGCGCCACCGGCTTGTAGGCGGCGTGCTCGAGGTCGAACTGCGGCGTCAAGGTAGCAGTGCGGTCGCGGATATCGGCGGCGATCGGGAAGACGAAATCATCGACCCGGAAAGACAATTCCGAACCCGCCACCACAGCACCGCCGGGGGCCTTGATCTTCAGCACCCCCTCTTCGACGGCAATCGAGCCGGCCGCGAGATCGATCACCGATGACCGCTCTCCGACCGATACCTTGTAACCGACCGCCGCGGTATCGGCCGGTGCCGCCGATACCGTTCCGGCGGTTATGCCGAGCGTCGAGACGAGCAGCGACGCTGCTGCAATCGTTTTCCTCATCTTTTTCCTTCTTCTTTGTGCCTCGAACCAGACGTTCGAGAGACTGCGAACACGCACGGGTGCGATTCGATTCGGTTCCGCCGACGAAACCGTCTCCGACCGCTCCCGCGCATCGCGCCCGACTCCATCCACATCAGATGGAATCGAGGAATTTCACCAGCGCCTCGTTGACTTCCGCTGGTCGCTCCTGCTGAATCCAATGGCCGGCGCCTGCGATCACAATGTTTTCGCGCAGATCCGCGAGGACCGATGTCATCGTTTCGGCCGGCATGAACATGCGAACCGCATCTTTGGAACCGGTCAGGAAAAGCGACGGCTGAGTGATGACGTGACCGTCGAGCGGGGCCGTGAGCTCCCAATTCCGGTCCATGTTCCGGTAGTAGTTCAGTCCTCCACTGAAGCCCGTGTGCTCGAACGCGTCCACGAATACCTGTAGCTCGTCCTCCGACAACCACGGGGGACGCGGTAGTTCTCCGCTCGGCCGCAGCGCCAGCGCCTGCGGCGAGGGAGTGTCGTTATTGAGGAGTGTCCATCGAACGTCTTGCGCGAGCATGGCATCCGCGACTCCCGGCTCCTGGAACCAGCACATGTAGAACGAATCTCCCAGCCGGGAACGCAGAATCCCCAGCGGTGGAACCGGCGCGCGCGGCGCCGGTGGAACGCTCAGTCCAGCCACCGCCCGCACCCGGCCGGGATAGGCCAGTGCCATCTGCCAGACCACGGCGGCACCCCAGTCGTGTCCGATGAACACGGCATCCTCCACGCCGAGGGCGTTCAACAGTCCCACCAGGTCGGCGCAGATCGTCAATACGTCGTAGTCCTCGATCTCGGACGGCCGCGAGCTACCTCCGTAGCCGCGCATATCCGGGGCGATCACGCGATACCCGGCCCCGGCGAGGGCGAAAACCTGATGACGCCACGAGAATGCGAGTTCGGGAAATCCGTGGCAGAGGACAACCACCGGTCCCTCGCCATGATCGACGACCCGCAGTTCGATCCCGTTCGTGGCGATCCGCCGAGATCCGAGCGCCTGCCACGCCGCAACATCGACCGTCATCCGCACCTCCTCCTGCTCGAGCCTCGGCGCCCCGGTCACCGGCCGTCCCGGTACCGGGCGATCAGCTCGGCCGGGAAACCCAGATCGGCCTGCGCAACCGCCTTCGTCAGCGGCATGCCCAACTCGCCTAGACGCGAACACCCCTCCGATCCGATTGCTTCGTATGCGTACACGGCGAGCTGGTCAGTCCGGTCCTCGATCGATTGCCGGCGCCGCCGCCCTTCCTCGCTGAGGGCGAGGCCGGGCCCATCCAGAAGCCACCCGCGAGCACGCAACCGCTCGATGCCCGCGGCCCACTCCTCTTCGCTCCAGTACCGGCTGACGCGGAGGACTTCCGCGCTGATGGCCCCCGTCGCGGCATGCGTGATCAGCGCCTCCATACCATCGAGGCCTTCGGTGAACAGCAGCGCGACGTGTCCGTCGCCTCGGAATTCGCGCAGCAGAGTCTGCGCGTGCCACAGCACCAGGTGCGGAGCGTCCGGCCACGGCAGCTGCGCGTGTCCGGCGAACAGCGGACGTCCCTGAGGCCGATCGCAGGCGCGTTCCGCGGCACGGCGTGCGAGATCGGCCGCCTCCCGAACCGTTGGACCGTCGACGTCCTCGCCCCATGCTTGGCGCAGCGAGCGGTCGACGGCCTCGTACCGCGCCTCCAGGACGTGCCCAGGCGTGGCGGTGTGCCAGGCCGCGGGCAGCGCGGAGCGCACCGCCACCGGATTGAAGTTGAAGAATGTCGCGACGGCGACTTCCGCGGGTACCGGGCCCATCGCTGCCGAGCGGGGCGCGAAATATGTCGGGGCCCGCCCCTGCAAGCCGATTTCGGCATAGCACTCCTGCCCGTGCGGGCTGAAGTAGATCATCCCGTGAATCAGTTCGAGAGCACGGAAGGTGAGCCGGGCGGTCTCCGGCGAAACAGTGGACATCGTCATTCTTTCGAATTCGACTGGCAGAAAGGTCACGGAACTCATCGCAGCTCGCCGACCGGGCCGGCGCCCTCGCTTGCGGCGGGTGCGACACCGACCTCGCGAAGCGGCCTGCCCGCGACCAGAAGCCCGCGAGACAGATCGTTCACAGTCAGGAGTGGGGCCATGCGGTTCCCTCGATCGTCGTGTTTCGGATCTAGGCTTCGACCCTCCCTCCGGCGGGCCGAACATTGAAGCTGAACTCAACATCAAGTTGTGACCTACGTCAAGTCTCGATCCGAAATCGACGTCATTTACGGTCCTGCCGGAACGGCGGAACTCCCGGAGGCGCCGGTGTCGGCTGTCGCCCTACCCGCAGGGCTCACGGGGGCTTCGACGACCTTGCCGGGTTCGACCCCGGCCGGTGGGCCGGGAGCTATATTGTCGAAGACGACGGTTCGCCGTTCGCCGAAAGTTCGAGTACCACCGTCTGGCACACCGGCCTGCGACCGGTCACACGACACAGAAAATCACACAGAAATGACCGGAAAAGGCGGGAAATGATGAGCACCATTCAGCGCGGAGGTCGCCTGAAAGGTGCTTTGTGCGGCTCGGACGGGCCTGGCTCACAGCGGAGAGATGCGCAGCGCGTTGACCCATAACCGGGTTCCGATGCGCGTCAGTTCGTCCAGGTCGACCCTCAGATCCTCCGGTGTGTCTTCACCGGTCACGAAGTAGTCGAACGCGAGCCGACTGATCATCCCGGACAGTGCGCGCGAGGCCAACAGCGGATCGACCTCCGTGTCCGCGAGTCCCCGCGCCTGCAGGGACTCGATGCTGCGGGCGTTTCGCCGAACGAACGCCTCCGCGCGCCGCCGACGCAGTTTGCGGAACTCAGGGTCGATGCTGGCGACCTGTTCGAGCAACGCCATCAGCTTGGCATTGCGCTTGTACGCCTCGAAGTACGCCCGGTTGCTCGCCTCGATGATCCCAGCAGGGTCGGCGTCGGGGTCCACATGCGGCATTCCTGGATGCATCATGTCTTCCTGCGCCAACTCGAGGACAGCCGCGAAGATCTCCTCCTTGCTGGAGAAGTACGTATAGAAGGTGCCGGACGAGCATTTGGCCTCTGTGGTGATGTCGACCAGCCGGGTGTCGAGGTAGCCCGAACGCTCGAACACCGTACGGGCAGCTGCGATCAAGGCCGAGCGCGTCCGCAATCCCCGACCGGTGGCCGGAAGCTCGCGCAGCAGCGCGGAGTTCGCCATGGACGGCGGCGGGCCCTCGTGTTCGTCCCCTGCGGTCGATCGTGACATGGGAACAGTTATAGCAACGCAACCATCGGAGCTCGCCAGATCATGCCGCGGCGAACCGCAGGCGACGTCGACCATTGCGCCGGAGCCACGGTTCAGGGCGAAGCCGATCGCGACGATCCGGCCTTCGAAGGCGATGCACTCGGTCGACCCGCTGTAGGCGTCGCCGCCGACCGGGTCGAAAGCGATATCCGCGCCGTGGCCGCCGGTGAACTCCTCGACTGTTTGCACGAAGTCTTCGCTTGGTTCATCAGCGCGTACTCCGCGAACGCGCCGCTTGGCAGTGCGGTGGTGCCGACGACCCGATCACCGACCACGGCGTGGTTGACGCGTCATGCCTTCATAGAAGTTTCTCCTGATAAGTGTCGATGGCCGGGGATTCATATCCCCGCGGCATCGGCGATAACGATGGCCTTGTGGACCAGAGCATCGATGCGCTCGACGGTCGGGGTGCCGGCTGCCGCCTTGTTCGCGGGGGTGTCCATCGCCCGGCGCAGGACACCTTCGGCGATGATCGCCACCTTCCACAGACCGAGCGCGTGCCAGAACTTCAGCGCCTGCGGGTCCCGGCCGGTCTCGTCGAGGTACATCCGGGCGAGTTCGTCCCGGTTCGGGAATCCCGCGAGTGTGGAGACCGGGAAGTCTCCCCCCGTGTCCTCCCCCGGCTCGGGCCAGTAGGCGAGCATAGAACCCATGTCGGCCAACGGATCTCCGAGCGTGGACAGTTCCCAGTCCAGCACGCCGAT